>NZ_JBEVLO010000491.1:0-4695 GCF_040509115.1 Mycobacterium sp.
GGACGACTACCCGGCCTTCTGCATCGCCGCGGCCGAGCGGACCGTCGCGGACCCCGAGAGCCTCGGCATCGTCATCGGCGGATCCGGCAACGGCGAACAAATCGCGGCCAACAAGGTGCCCGGCGCCAGGTGCGCGCTGGCGTGGAGCGTGGAGACCGCGTCGCTGGCCCGCCAGCACAACAACGCCCAGCTGATCGGCATCGGCGGCCGCATGCACACCGTCGCGGACGCGCTCACGTTCGTCGACGCGTTCCTCACCACCGCCTGGTCGCAGGCACCGCGTCACCAGCGCCGCATCGACATCCTCGCCGAGTACGAGGAGACGCACGTCGCACCACCCGTCCCGGGCGCCTGAGCGATGCCCGAAGGGCACACCATTCACCGGCTGGCCCGGTTGCACCAGAAGCGGTTCGGTGGGGCGCCGGTGACCGTGACGAGCCCGCAGGGCCGCTTCACCGAGGCCGCCGAGGCGGTGAGCGGACGGGTGCTCCGCAAGGCGGAGGCCTACGGCAAGCACCTCTTTCACCACTATCAGGGCGGTGCGGTGGTCCACGTCCACCTCGGCCTCTACGGCAAGTTCACCGAACGCCCCGTGCCCATGGCCGAACCCGTCGGCCAGGTCCGGATGCGGATGGTCGGCGAGGAGTACGGCACCGATCTGCGCGGGCCGACGGCCTGCGAGGTCATCCACCAGGCCGAGGTCGAGGACATCGTCGCCAGGCTGGGCCCCGACCCGCTGCGGCGCGCCCCTGACCCGGCGCCGGCGTGGACGCGGATCAGCAAGTCCCGCAGGCCGATTGGCGCCCTCCTGATGGATCAGAAGGTGATCGCCGGGGTGGGCAACGTCTATCGCAACGAACTCCTCTACCGGCATCTGATCGACCCGCACCGCCCGGGCACGCACGTCGCCGAGGAGGAGTTCGGCGCGGCGTGGACCGATCTGGTCGCGCTGATGAAGGTCGGCGTGACCCGCGGCAAGATCATCACCATCAGGAAGGCCGACGACAAGGGGCCACCGTCGTACGGCCCTGGCCGGTCACGCACCTACGTCTACCGGCGGGCAGGGGAGCCGTGCCGCGTCTGCGGCACGCCGATACGCACCGAGGAGATGGAGGCTCGCAACCTGTTCTGGTGCCCGACCTGCCAGGTGTAGCACCCCTCACAGACAGACCACAGCCAGCGGGAGCGGCGCGCGGCATTTGACGGGACAATCGGCGGGTGGAACTCATCCTCGTCGTCGTTGGGGCCATCGTCGTCACCGCCATCGCGCACCGGCGCGGCCTCGAACCCGCCCTGATCATCGTCGTCATCGGGATCGCCGTGTCGTTCGTGCCCGGCTTCGAGGCGCCCGAACTGGATTCGCACATCCTGCTGACGGTGGTGTTGCCGCCACTGCTCTACTCGGCGGCGCTGGACTTCTCGTTCCCCACCTTCCTGCGAAACATCCGGCCGATCCTCGGTCTGGGTGTCGGACTCGTCGTCGTTACCGCCTTCGTCGTGGCGGCCGTGTCGTCGTGGCTCGTCGTGGTGCCGCTGACGTTCGGCACGGCGCTCATCCTCGGCGCGATCGTCGCCCCACCCGACGCCGTCACCGCGGTCGCGGTCGGTCGCAAGCTGGGTCTGCCCAAGCGGGTCATGGCGATCCTGACGGGAGAGAGTCTGATCAACGATGCGGCCGCCCTGACGTTGTTCTCGATCGCCGTCGCGCAGGTCGCAGGCAGCCATACGTTCATCGAGAACCCATTCCTGCTGTTCAGCTACAGCGCGGTCCTCGGCCCGATCGTCGGCGCCGCACTGGGTTTCGTCACCCTGTGGATCCGCAAGCGACTTGCCAACCCGGGTCTGGAGACGGTCCAAGGATTGGTGGTGCCCTTCGCAGCGTTCATCGCCGCCGAGGAGATGCACGCCTCCGGTGTGCTGGCGGTCGTCGTTGCGGGGTTCGTCGTCGGCAACGGCACTCTCGGCGCGGGATACCAGACGCGGCTGCAGGAACGGTACGTCTGGAACTCGGTCGACGTGCTCCTGGAGGCCTTCGTCTTCGCGTACATCGGCTTGCATCTCAGGTTCGTCCTCGAGGATCTGCGCGAGGCGCACGAATCCCTGGCGGAGGTCGCGATCGCCTCGCTCATCGTGCTGGTCATCGTGATGCTGATCCGGCCGGTGTGCGTGCTGTTGATGTTCGGCCGCAGCAAGCTCCTCGGTCACGTCGAGAGCAGATTGAGCGTGCCCGTGCCCGAGGGCGGCGGTCGGGGAGCACTCGGCATGCGACGCAGGGGCAAGCCGGACGGCAAGTGGCGCAAGCTGATCGACCGTCGGTCGCTCAGTTGGCAGGAGAACGTGGTCGTGTCGTGGACGGGTATGCGCGGAGTCGTGACGCTGGCGGCGGCTGCGGCGATTCCGGTCATGACGGCCGACGGCGAGCCGTTCCCCGAACGCGCGACGATTCAGGCCATCGCCTTCGTGGTGAGCGTCGGTACGCTGCTGATCCAGGGCGCGACGCTGCCCCTGCTCATCAGTCGCCTGCGGTTGTCGGAGGAGGAAAGCGCCTACGAGCGCGAAGAAGTGCTCAAGGCCGAACGCGTGGTGCACGAGGCCGCCGACGACGTGCTCGCGGAGTTTCGCGCGAGACCGCCAGAGGGCCTCGATCCCCGCGTCCTGGCCGAGATTCGCAACACCATCGCCCGACAGTCTCAGGACGCCGACGAGATGCCCGATCCCGCGACCCGCACGCTGCGCGCCGAGGTCTTCGCGGCGCTGTACCTCGACGTGTTGAGGGCGCAACGGGCCGCGCTCATCGCCGAACGCGACGGTGGCCGCATCGAGGACGAGGCCGTGCGCGCCATGCTGGAGCGCCTCGACCTGCAGGAGGCGGGCGTTTCGGCGCGGTTGGAGAGCCGGCTCTAGATGCTGCCGACGAAGGCATCGAGTGCGTACGCGCTCACCACGACGAACGACGAGTAGGCCACCGCGAACGCCGCGCCGCTGACCACCCACCCCACCATCGACGTGGGTGGTGGGGCGTGGACGGCCGTCACGACGGGGGTGTACGTCACCACGGGCCTGGCGAGCGCGGAACGCCTGCGCCTGATCGTGGGGCTATCGCAGTAGGGGAGTTGCTCACCGGTATCGGTGTCGTTGGCGGCCATCGGAACTCCATCGGGTCCGTCGCGGCCCCGGGTGGGCCGGCTTCACCGACTAGGAGTCGCGACGGGACCCAAACCCGACAACTTTCGCGCCCTAGGTTTCGTTGGAGCTCGGCGAGCTAGAAACCGCCGAAGTCGCCGCCGCCGAAGTCGCCGCCGCCGAAGTCGCCGCTGCCGTAGTCGCCACTGCCGTAGTCGCCACCGTCCTGGCCGACCTGGTCGCCGCCGTCGAGCTGCCCCTGGTCGAAGCCGTCCTGGAATCCGTCGCCGTAGCCGTTCTCGAATCCCTGGGCGTCGTAGCCGACCCCACCCATCCCGGAGAAGAGCGTGCTGAACAGCAGTACCGAGCCCACGCCCCACGCACCTGCCACGAGTGCGGGCTTCCACCACGGCTCGGAGTACCAGCCCGCGGGTACCGGGCGGCCGGCGACGCGTCCACCCGGGTAGTAGTTCGGGGTGCGCTCGGAGGGCATCGGCGAGGCCTCGATGTCGCGGCCCTCGAACTGCACGCGGCGGTCCTCGGTCACGGTGCCCGCCGAGTTCTGCCCGGACAGCGACTCGAGGTCGGGCCCGGGGTCCATGTCCATCGCGACTCTCGCGGCGCGGACGTAGTACAGCCCCTCCATGGCGCTCTCCTTGGCGAGCTGTGCCTGACGGGGTGTGGCGGCCTGCTCGATCTGCGACCCCGCGGCGGTGTAGCGCTCGGACGCGTCGGCCAGGGCCTGTTTGGCGGCGTCGTTGGTGCCCGTGAGGTTGAAGACCTGCCCGCCGAGGCGTTCGATGGTCCGCCGGGCGTCGGCCTTGGCGTCGTCGAGGGATGCCGCCGTGCGCTTGTTGGACGACTTCGACGTGAAGTAGACGAGCCCGCCGATCGCGACGACCACCACGAGTATGAGCAAGATCAGGGTGCCATCCATGGCGTTCAGCCTACCGACGGGACGGACCGTCGAAGCGGACTCGGATGAGCGCGTTCTCAGCTGGCGACGCGCCGTCAGTTGAGAATGCGATTGAGGAAGGATCGGGTGCGTTCGTGGTGTGGGTTGGTGAGCACCTCGTCAGGTGCACCGTGTTCGACGATGAGACCGCCGTCCATGAAGGCGATCTGGTTGGCTGCCGCGCGGGCGAACTCGATTTCGTGAGTGACGACGACCATCGTCATTCCGCTTCGAGCGAGGTCCTGCATGACTTCGATCACCTCGCCGACCAATTCCGGGTCCAGCGCCGACGTCGGTTCGTCGAACAGCATGAGCTTGGGCTGCATCGCCAAGGCGCGGGCAATGGCGACGCGCTGTTGCTGACCGCCTGAGAGTTGGCGGGGGAAGGCGTTGGCCTTGTCACTGAGTCCCACGCGCTCGAGAAGGTCGAACGCCGTCGTGCGCGCGGCGTCCCTCCTCGCCTTCTTCACTCGCACCGGCGCTTCGAGGAGGTTCTCCAGGACGGTCATGTGCGGGAAGAGGTTGAACTGTTGGAAGACCATGCCGATTTCGGTCCGGCGTCGACATGCCTCCGCCTCCCGGATCTCGTGAAGGACGTTTCCGCGCAGTTCGTAGCC
>NZ_JBEVLO010000492.1:0-3011 GCF_040509115.1 Mycobacterium sp.
GGAAGTGTTTTGGTTTCCGGTCGACTGCTGTCGGACATCACCAAGTCATTGCCGGCGAAACCCGTCGACGTCAGCGTCGAGGGCACCCGGGTATTGCTGACGTGTGGAAGCGCGCGGTTCTCGCTGCCCACGATGGCGGTCGAGGACTACCCGACGTTGCCCACCCTCCCCGAGGACACCGGGGTGGTCTCCTCGGAGCTGTTCGGGCAGGCCATCGGGCAGGTGGCCGTTGCCGCCGGCCGCGACGACACCTTGCCGATGCTCACCGGCATTCGCGTCGAGATCTCCGGTGAGAAGGTCGTCCTGGCGGCCACCGATCGGTTCCGGCTGGCCGTGCGCGAACTCACCTGGTCGACGTCCACTGCCGACGTCGAGGCTGCGGTGCTGGTTCCTGCCAAGACCCTCGCCGAAGCAGCGCGTGCGGGCACCGACGGATCCGACGTGCATCTGTCCCTCGGCGCGGGGCCGGCCGTCGGCAAGGACGGCCTGCTGGGCATTCGCAGCAACGGAAAGCGCACGACGAGCCGCCTTTTGGATGCTGAGTTCCCCAAGTTCCGGCAACTCCTTCCCGCCGAGCACACGGCCGTCGCGACCATCGGCGTCGCCGAACTCACCGAGGCCATCAAGCGTGTGGCGCTGGTCGCGGATCGCGGGGCGCAGGTGCGGATGGAGTTCTCCGAGGACTCGCTGCGCCTCACCGCGGGCGGCGAGGATGCGGTCGGTCGCGCGGAGGAAGACCTCCCCGTCCAGTTCTTCGGTGACCCGTTGACCATCGCCTTCAACCCGACCTATCTCACCGACGGCCTTGGTTCTTTGCATTCCGAGAAGGTGACGTTCGGCTTTACGACGTCCAGCCGCCCCGCAGTGTTGCGGCCGGCGGGTGATGATGACGTGTACGTCGGTTCGAGTGGTCCGTTCCCGGCCGCCCAAACCGATTACGTGTACCTGTTGATGCCGGTGCGGCTTCCTGGCTGACCGGCCCTACGCCACGAAAGAGGCGCTCATGCAACTCGGGTTGGTCGGTCTCGGCAAAATGGGCTTCAACATGCGTGAACGCCTGCGCGAGGGTGGACATGAAGTGGTCGGCTACGACCCTCGTCCCGAGGTGACCGACGTGCCGGATCTCGCCGGGCTGGCCGCTGCGCTCCCCGCACCGCGCGTGATCTGGGTGATGGTGCCCTCCGGTGAGGTGACCAACGGCACGATCGTCGGATTGTCCGAGGTCCTCGGCGCTGGTGATCTCGTCATCGACGGTGGCAACTCGCGCTACACCGAGGATGGCCCCCACGCGGCGTTGTTGGCGGAGAAGGGAATCGGATTCATCGACGCGGGTGTGTCCGGTGGCATCTGGGGTCTGACCGAGGGCTACGGACTGATGGTCGGTGGCAGCGACGAGGACGTCGCCAAGGTGATGCCGATCTTCGACACGCTCCGGCCGCCGGGACCTCAGGAGGACGGCTTCGTGCACGCCGGTCCCGTGGGTGCAGGCCACTTCGCCAAGATGGTGCACAACGGTGTCGAGTACGCCATGATGACCGCCTACGGCGAGGGTTACGAGTTGCTCGCCGCGGAGGATCTGATCAAGAGCCCGCAAGCGGTGTATCAGGCTTGGACCAACGGCACCGTCGTGCGATCGTGGTTGCAGACGCTGCTCGCCAAGGCGCTCAAGGAGGATCCCCAGCTCGCCGAGATCAAGGGCTACACGGATGACTCGGGCGAGGGCCGCTGGACCGTCGAGGAAGCGATTCGGCTGCGCGTCCCCGTGCCGGCAATTGCGGCCTCGCTGTTCGCGAGATTCCTTTCCCGCCAAGATGATTCGCCGACAATGAAGGCCGTAGCTGCCCTCCGGAACCAATTTGGTGGGCACGCGGTGAAGAGGATCAGCGAATCCGGCTGACCCGGCGGCAGAGAACGATTACGTGGGGCTACTTGGTGTACGTACGTCAGATCGGACTGATCGACTTCCGTTCGTGGTCCAAGCTCGAGTTGGAGTTGACGCCCGGACGTACCGTCTTCGTCGGTCCCAACGGCTTCGGTAAGACGAATCTCGTCGAGGCCCTGTGGTATTCGTCGACTCTGGGCTCGCACCGGGTCGCCAATGACGCACCGCTGATCCGTGCCGGCGCAGACCGGGCCATCGTGTCGACGATCGTCGTCAACGAGGGCCGTGAGCTCGCGGTGGATCTGGAGATCACCGCCGGCCGCGCCAACAAGGCTCGACTGAACCGGTCCCCGGTTCGTAGCGCCAGAGAGATCCTCGGTGCGCTACGCGCCGTGCTGTTCGCTCCCGAGGACCTTGCGCTCGTCAGGGGCGAACCCGGTGAGCGGCGGCGCTACGTCGACGAACTGGCCACCACCAGGAGACCGTCCATCGGTGGAGTCAGGGCGGACTACGACAAGGTGCTCAAGCAACGCGCGGCACTGTTGAAAACCGCTGCGGGCGCTCGCTATCGGGGTGACTCCAGCGCCTTGACGACATTGGACGTGTGGGACGGTCACCTCGCCATGCACGGCGCTCGGCTGATCGCGGCGCGCATCGACCTGATCAACCAACTGGCGCCGGAGATCGAGAAGGCCTATCAATTGTTGGCGCCCGCCTCGAGGCCGGCCTCGGTTCGCTACCGCAGCTCCGTGGAGGCGGTCGAGGCCGAGGCCGCCACGGGCTCCTCGAACGCCGAAGTCCTCGAGGTTGCCCTGCTCGATGCGCTCGCCAGAAAGCGCGCGGCAGAGCTCGAGCGCGGTGTCTGCCTCGTCGGTCCGCACCGCGACGATCTCGAACTCAGGCTCGGCGATCAGGTTGCGAAAGGCTTTGCTAGCCATGGTGAGTCGTGGTCGATGGCATTGTCGCTGCGGCTCGCGGCGTACGAGCTGCTGCGGGCGGATGGAAGTGATCCGGTGCTTCTGCTCGACGACGTGTTCGCCGAGCTCGACACCGCCCGGCGGCGGGCGCTGGTCGAGGTGGCGGCATCGGCCGAACAGGTTCTGGTGACCGCCGCAGTGTCGGAGGACAT
>NZ_JBEVLO010000493.1:0-14589 GCF_040509115.1 Mycobacterium sp.
CGCCTGCTGAACCTGGGCAATGCGACCGGACACCCGTCCTTCGTGATGAGCAACAGCTTCTCCAACCAGGTGATCGCCCAGATCGAGCTGTGGACCAAGAACGACGAGTACGACAACGAGGTCTACCGGTTGGCCAAGCACCTCGACGAGAAGGTCGCCAAGATCCACGTCGAGGCGTTGGGCGGCTCGCTGACCAAGCTCACCAAGGAGCAGGCCGAGTACATCGGCGTCGACGTCGACGGCCCGTACAAGCCGGAGCACTACCGCTACTGAGGTAGCACTCGCCGAGTGGCCAGTTAGTGCGCGCCTTCCCGTGTTTGGCGTGTGGTAACTGGCCACTCGCGTGTGGGGATAGATTGACGGCCGTGCTCATCGCGATCGAGGGGGTCGACGGCGCAGGCAAGCGCACGCTGACCGAGGGACTTCGCGCCTCGTTCGAGGCCGCAGGCAAGACCGTCGCCCAGCTCGCGTTTCCGCGCTACGAGCAATCGGTGCACGCCGACCTCGCCGCGGAAGCGCTGCATGGCGGCCACGGAGACCTCTCGTCGTCGGTCTACGCCATGGCCACGCTGTTCGCGCTCGACCGCGCGGATGCCAAGGGCGAGATCGAACGGCTCAGGTCGAGCCACGACGTCGTCATCCTCGACCGCTACGTCGCGTCGAATGCCGCCTACAGTGCCGCCCGACTTCACCAGGACGTCGACGGCGAGGTGGTGGCGTGGGTGCGCGAGTTGGAGTTCGGGCGGTTCGCGGTGCCAAGCCCCGACTGGCAGGTGCTGCTCGCCGTGCCCACCGAACTGGCTGCCGAACGGGCCCTGCGGCGGGAGGCCGCCGACGCCGCCAGGAAGCGCGACGCCTACGAGCGCGACGACGGGTTGCAGCGGCGTACCGGGGACGCCTACGCCGCGTTGGCAGCGGCCGATTGGTGCGGCCGATGGGTGGTTGCCGGGCCGGACGTCGCGGCGCCGGACCTCGGGCGCACATTGATGGCCTGATCTGCAGGCAAATCGCCCGGTGTGGTAACCGAGGTTTATCGCAATCTGGTGACACGATGGTCGCCATGAGGCAAAGGATTCTGGTCGTCGACGACGATCCGTCGCTCGCCGAGATGCTCACGATCGTCCTGAGGGGCGAGGGCTTCGACACCGCGGTCATCGGTGACGGCAGCCAGGCGCTGACCGCCGTCCGCGAGTTGCGCCCCGACCTGGTGCTACTGGACCTCATGTTGCCCGGCATGAACGGCATCGACGTTTGCCGCGTGCTGCGGGCTGACTCGGGTGTGCCGATCGTCATGCTCACCGCCAAGACCGACACGGTCGATGTGGTGCTCGGCCTGGAATCCGGTGCCGACGACTACGTGATGAAGCCGTTCAAGCAGAAGGAACTCGTCGCACGCGTGCGTGCGCGCCTCCGCCGCAACGACGACGGACCCGCGGAGATGCTGTCGATCGCCGACGTCGAGATCGACGTTCCCGCGCACAAGGTGACCCGCGGTGGTGAGCAGATCTCGCTGACCCCGCTGGAGTTCGACCTGCTGGTGGCGTTGGCGCGGAAACCGCGGCAGGTGTTTACTCGGGATGTGCTACTCGAACAGGTATGGGGCTACCGACACCCTGCCGATACCCGTTTGGTGAACGTGCACGTCCAGCGGTTGCGGGCCAAGGTCGAGACGGATCCGGAGAACCCGCAGGTGGTGCTCACCGTTCGAGGAGTGGGGTACAAGGCCGGACCCCCGTGATCGGACCGCCCGCGGTCGTCACGACTTCGACCGCTCGGCGGTCGCCGTGATCTGGAGTTCCAGACGTCGCATCCGAAGCCGCTCAGCCCCGATGCTGCGCGGCCTCGGCGCTCTTGGCAGGGCGCTCAGCTTCGCCTGGCGCCGCTCCCTTCAGCTGCGGGTCGTCACCTTGACGCTCGGGTTGTCGCTCGCCGTCATCATGGTTCTCGGCTTCGTGCTGACCAGCCAGATCACGGACCGCATCCTGGAGGTCAAGGTGCGGGCCGCGACGGAGCAGATCGAGCGCGCCAGGAACACCGTCAGCGGCATCGTCGGCGGCGAGGAGGCGCGCTCGCTGGACAGCAGCCTGCAATTGGCCCGCAACACGCTCGTCGATCGCAAGGTCGACTCGGGTGCTGGCCTGGCCGGGGCGTTCGACGCGGTCCTGGTGGTGCCCGGCGACGGGCCGCGGGCCGCCACCGCCGCAGGTCCTGTTCAGCAGGTGCCAAACACGTTGCGGGACTTCGTCAAGGCTGGACAGGTCAGCTATCAGTACGCCACGGTGCGCACCGACGGCTTCTCGGGTCCCGCCCTGATCGTCGGCAGCCCCACGTCGTCACCCGTGACCAATCTTGAGCTCTACCTGATCTTTCCGCTGAACAACGAGGAGAGCACCATCTCGTTGGTGCGCGGCACCATGCTCACCGGTGGCATCGTGCTGCTCGGCCTGTTGGCCGCCATCGCGCTACTGGTCGCCCGTCAGATCGTGCTCCCGGTGCGTTCGGCGTCCCGGATCGCCGAGCGGTTCGCCGAAGGCCATCTGACCGAACGGATGCCGGTGCGCGGCGAGGACGACATGGCCCGGCTCGCGGTGTCGTTCAACGACATGGCCGAGAGCTTGTCGCGGCAGATCACGCAGCTGGAGGAGTTCGGAAACCTGCAGCGCCGGTTCACCTCCGACGTCAGTCACGAGTTGCGCACGCCGTTGACGACGGTCCGCATGGCCGCCGATCTGATCTTCGACCACAGCGAGGATCTCGAACCCGCCCTGCGCCGGGCGACGGAGCTGATGGTCAACGAACTGGACCGGTTCGAGACCCTGCTGGCCGACCTGCTCGAAATCTCCCGGCACGACGCGGGTGTCGCCGAGCTGTCGGTCGAATCCGAGGATCTGCGCACCGTCGTCGAGGGCGCCCTTGAGAACGTCGGGCACCTGGCCAAGGACGCGTCCGTCGACCTGATCGTCGACCTTCCCGCCGAGGCCGTCATCGCCGAGGTCGACGCGCGTCGGGTGGAGCGCATCCTGCGCAACCTCATCGCCAACGCCATCGACCACGCCGAGCGCAAACCCGTCCGGATCAGGATGGCCGCCGACGAGGACACCGTCGCCGTCACCGTGCGCGACTACGGCGTTGGACTCCGGCCAGGTGAGGAGAAGCTGGTCTTCAGCCGCTTCTGGCGCTCCGATCCGTCCCGGGTCCGCCGGTCCGGCGGGACAGGGCTCGGCCTGGCCATCAGCATCGAGGACGCGCGGCTGCACCAGGGCAGGCTCGAAGCGTGGGGCGAGCCTGGCAAGGGGGCCTGCTTCCGGCTGACCCTGCCGTTGGTGCGTGGCCACAAGGTGACGGCGAGCCCTTTGCCGCTCAAGCCCATTGGGCCCGACGGGCCGCCCCGTCGTCCCACCCGCGAGCGCGAACCCGCGGGGGAGCGGGCGTGAAACGTGGCGTTGGGTCGGCCCGGTCGGCCCGGCTGTTACTGGCCGTGCTTCTGCTGCTGTCACTGGCCGGTTGCGCGGGCGTGCCGAGTTCGTCTGCGCCGCAGGCCATCGGCACCATGGATCGGCCCGCCCCGCCGAGCCTGCCCACCCCGACCCCCGGGATGGATCCCGACGTCCTGCTGCGCGAGTTCCTGAAGGCCACCGCGGACCCTGCGAATAGGCACCTCGCGGCGCGCCAGTTCCTCACCGAGTCGGCGTCGAGTACGTGGGACGACGCGGGTAGCGCCCTGCTGATCGACCGGGTGGTGTTCGTGGAAACCCGTGGGCCCGAACGGGTCTCGGCAACGATGAAGGCCGACATCCTGGGGTCGTTGTCCGATGTCGGCGTGTTCGAGACGGGGGAGGGGGCGCTGCCCGACCCCGGCCAGATCGAGCTGGTCAAGACGCCGGGTGGGTGGCGCATCGACAAGCTGCCCAACGGCGTGTTCCTGGACTGGCAGCAGTTTCAGGAGACCTACAAGCGCAGCACGCTGTACTTCGTCGACCCGACGGGAAAGACGGTCGTACCCGATCCCCGCTACGTGGCCGTCTCGGATCCCGATCAGCTGCCCACCGAGTTGGTGAGCAAGTTGGTCTCCGGGCCAAGACCGGAGATGACCGACACGGTGCGCAACCTTCTGGGTCCGCCGCTGCGGTTGCGCGGCCCGGTCACGCGCGCCGATGGCGGGAAGACCGGTGTCGGCCGCGGCTACGGCGGTGCGCGCATCGACCTGGACAACCTGTCGACGACGGATCCGCACTCGCGGCAACTCCTTGCCGCGCAGATCATTTGGACGCTGAACCGGGCGGGCATCAACGGGCCGTACGTGATCAACGCCGACGGGGCCGCACTGGACGACCGGTTCGCCGAGGGGTGGAGCACCACCGACGTCGCCGCCACCGATCCCGGTGCCGACCCCGGCGCTGCCGCAGGACTGCACGCCCTGCTCGGCGGGTCGTTGGTGTCGCTGGACGGGCAGCGCGCGCCGAGGGTGCCCGGCGCATTCGGGGACATGCCCGACCAGACGGCGGCGACCTTGTCGCGCAGCGGCCAGGAGGCTGCGTCGGTGGTGACGTTGCGGCCGGGGGCACCGGACATGGCGTCGTCGCTGTGGATTGGACCGCTCGGCGGCATCGCGGCTCAGGCCATCGACGGTCGCACGCTGTCGCGGCCCAGCTGGTCGCTCGACGACGCGATCTGGGTGGTGGTCGACGGCATCAACGTCGTCCGGGTGATTCAGGAGGCAGCGTCCGGGCAGCCCGCGCGCATCCCCGTCGATGCCACGGCCGTGTTCACGAAGTTCCCGGGGGCGATGCGCGAACTGCAGCTGTCCCGCGACGGGACCAGGGCGGCGATGGTGGTCGAGGGTCAGGTCATCCTCGCCGGGGTGGAACAGACGCCTGCGGGGCAGTACGTGCTGAACTTTCCTCGGCGGCTGGGATACGGGCTCGGCGACACCGCGGTGTCCCTGTCCTGGCGCACCGGCGACGACATCGTCGTCAGTCGCACCGACCCGCAGCACCCGGTGTCCTACGTCAACCTCGACGGGGTGAACTCCGATGGCCCGAGCCAGAATCTGCTGACGCCGGTGACCACCGTCGCGGCCAACCCGTCGAGTTTGTACGTCGCGGACGCTCGCGGAGTCCTGCAACTGTCCGGATCGGCCGCCGAGGGCAACCTGACGTGGGCCGAGGTGCGGCCGCTGATGGCAGGCGGCGCGCTGCCCGTGTTGCCCGGCTGACCGGCCCCGACCGATCGATCACTCGACGGCCGAGCGGGCGGCACCCAGGGCCTGCGGGGTGGCGCCGAGCCACCACTGTGGGTCCGCGCCGTCCTCGACAACCCCGCCGTCGGCACGCATGAAGTGGCGTTCGTCGCGGCCGGGCTGGTCGAATTCGCCGTTGACGGCCCGGACTATCCACTCGGCGCCGAAGGCGAACACTTCTGCGGCGTACTTGCCAAGGGGGTGGAAGTCGTTCTCGTAGACCCTCATTTCCCTTGGCGCGGTGATGCGTTCATAGGTTGCCAGCGCGTTCTGCACCGGGGTCAGTTCGTCGAACTCGCCGATGCCCATCAGGACTGGGCGCGTGATGTGGGTGACCAGATCGCCAAGTGGCATGCGGGCCTTGAGCTCGCGGTCGAAGGCGTCCTCGTCGGTGTAGCCGGCCATGTACATGTAGTTGTTCTTGAAGCTGGGCTGGGCGGCCTCGAAGATGGTCTCGAAGTCTCCGGACACGGCTTCGAAGGTGGCTGCGGCGCGCAGTCGGCTATCGGGGTTGGCCAGTGCGCGCAGTGCCCAGTAGCCACTCATGCTGATGCCGAACATCCCGATCCGGTCAGGGTCGACCTGCGGCAGCCCGGCCAGGTACGCGGCGTACGTCTCGATGGCCCGCTCGTAGTTGTCCAGTCCGACGGTCAGGCCCTCGGACCGCGTCTCGCCCTGGCCTGGTCCTTCGATGGACAACGCGACGACGCCGCGGGAGGTGTAATACCGCTGCGCGGCGTAGATGTAGTCCTCCTTGATCATGTCCATCCCTGGGCCGAGGATCACCGCGGGCGCGTTCGCTACGTCGCCGCCCGGCAGGTGCAGCAGCCCGAAGATGGTCTTGCCGTCGAAGTCCAACTCGACCCGGCGCACGGTGTTCCCGCGCAGCGCACACAGGCGGTCCACGCAGTGGTCGCACCGTTGGCGGAATGCGGCCTTGCGAGCGTCGGCGCTGTCGAAGATCGAGTACTGGGCACGGCCGTACATCACCGCGGCCCGTAGATAGAGATCCGACGCGGTGAGGTCGAAGCCGTGCTCTTCGTGATGGCGGGCGCGCGCTTCAGCCTGGGCGGCGATCACCGACCACGCCTTCGGCAGCATCGCACCGCTTTGCACCTGGGCGAACACCTTGTCGAAGTCGGTCGTGTCGTGTCCGAGTTGTTCCAGGGTGGCCTTGCCGCCGGGGTGAAGGGCGTTGAAGCCACCTTGGGCCAAAGCGATGTCGAGGGACCAGTTCTGTCCGGTTGAGCGAATAGTCATCACAGCCTCCTGAACGTCAGCACACTTGCATAAGTGCTTATTGATTAAGTACTTATGTATAGTAGATCGAGGGTTTGGGTGCGGGGAATGCCTGCTAGCCGGAAAACCCGCGTACTGGTTGGGGGGCAGCGTGGGCGCGACCAAGACCGGCAAGACGGCTGCGGTCGACGACTTCGCCAGGGCCGCGTACACCCTCAGTGCCTCCGATGCCCGACTGCGCGGCCGGGCCACCCGCGAGCCGGGCGCACTCTCCATGACCCACGCCCGGGCGCTGAAAAGCCTTGCGGTGGAAGGGCCGATGACCGTCGGTGCGCTCGCCGAGAGGGTCGAGACCACCAGCGCAGCCGTCACCCAGTTGGTCAACGGGCTGGAGAAGGCGGGGTACGTGACCCGGGTGCGCGCCGACACCGGCGACCGCCGCGTCGCCACCGTCGCGCTCACCGAGGCGGGTCGCGCCAGGCACCGCGAGCGACAGACCCACCTCGATCGCTCGTTGGACGAGATGCTCGGCGATCTCGGTGTCGAGCAGGTGAGGTCGGTGTCCGCCGTGCTCCGCAGGCTCGCCGACCTCTACGACACCCTCTGAGCGGTGTCGGACCCCGCCACCACACTGCCACCATGCTCGACCTCGTCCTCCCCTTGGAGTGCGGCGGCTGCGGCGCACCCGGCACGCGGTGGTGCCAGTCCTGCACTCGGGCCCTCGCGGTGGCGACCGACGAACCCGTCCTGATCGCGCCCCGGGTGGATCCCGGCGTTCCGGTGTTCTCGCTGGGTCGCTACGCGGGGGCCAGGCGTGCGGCGATCGTCGCGATGAAGGAACACGACCGCACCGATCTCGTCCGGCCACTTGCCCGTGCGGTGCACGACGGCCTGACGCGACTGCTGGCGTGGGGCATCATCGACGCACCGTTGACGCTGGTGCCCGCGCCCACCCGCTGGTCCGCGGCGCGCAAGCGCGGCGGCGACCCCGTCACCGCGATGGCACGACTCGGCGCACCTCCCGGGACGGTCGTCGCGCCCGCGCTGCGGATGCGGGCGTTCACCCGCGACTCCGTTGGCCTGTCACCCGGCCAGCGGCAGGCCAACATCGCGGGTCGGGTGAAGGTGCGCACTCCGGTGCGAGGGGAAGTGCTGGTGCTCGACGACGTCGTCACGACCGGCGCCACCGGTTGCGAATCGGTTCGCGTCCTGCAAGCAGCGGGAGCCCACGTGGTCGCGATGCTGGCCGTTGCGCACGCGTGAAGCGCGTCGTCCTACGCCTGCGGCAATTTCGGTGAGATCAAACCGGAATGAACAACTCAAAACACGTGTGCGGATTTAGTGGCACAGGTAGGTGAACACGGACTACCGTCGGGGCCAACCACCCGTGAACGACTCACGGCGGCGTCGAGACCCACTGACGCCCCTCGATCGGAAGCGGCTGCGTACAGCGGTAGGAGGTGAATACACGACACCTTGCGCCGCTGGCCGAACACTTTCTGCGACCGTCGGCGCGTTTCTGTGACCAGCCGGGCACGCCGTCTGCGTGCTTGAACGGATTAAGCCACGAGGAAACGAGTTGCCAAGTATGTCAATACAATCCGTGGACACCAACCGCACGACGATGGTCGTTGACGAGGAAGCGCCGCCAGAGGGCCCGCGCGCCGAGGTCGTCGTCAAGGGCCGCAACGTCGAAATTCCCGACCACTTCCGCACCTACGTCTCAGAGAAGCTGGCGCGCCTGGAGCGCTTCGACAAGACCATCTACCTGTTCGACGTCGAGCTCGATCACGAACGCAACCGCCGCCAACGCAAGAACTGTCAGCACGTGGAGATCACGGCCAGGGGTCGCGGCCCCGTCGCTCGCGGAGAGGCCTGCGCCGACAGTTTCTACGCGGCACTGGAATCGGCCGTCTGCAAGCTCGAGAGCAGACTTCGGCGAAGCAAGGACCGGCGCAAGATCCACTACGGCGACAAGACTCCCGTCTCGCTGGCGGAGGCCACCGCGATCACCCAACTGATGGAGCCGACGCCATCCCCCGTCGAAGAGGACGCCCAGGCGCCCGACGACCACGAGCCCGGCCGCATCGTCCGCACCAAGGAGCACGCCGCGACGCCGATGACCGTCGACGACGCGCTCTACGAGATGGAACTGGTCGGCCACGACTTCTTCCTGTTCCACGACAAGGACAGTGACCGGGCGTGCGTCGTCTACCGACGACACGCCTACGACTACGGATTGATCAAACTCTCTTGACCGAGCGGGCCCCATGAGCCCGCTCGACGGACTCGGCGGCCTGGCCAGCGCGGCGCATTTGGCTGGCCAGGTCATCGAGTCGCCTACGATGGACCTCGTTTGAAGTTTCGCGAGTTCCATCGAACCCACAGGGGAAATTAGCGTGCTCGATAAGTTGCTCCGCATCGGTGAAGGCCGCATGGTCAAGCGCCTCAAGAAGGTCGCTGAGTATGTCAATTCGCTGTCCGATGACGTCGAGAAGCTGACGGATGCCGAGCTGCGTGCCAAGACAGACGAGTTCAAGAAGCGCGTTCAGGACGGGGCCGCCCTCGACGACCTGCTGCCCGAGGCGTTCGCCGTCGCCCGTGAGGCGGCGTGGCGGGTACTGAATCAACGGCCGTTCGACGTCCAGCTCATGGGCGGCGCCGCACTGCACTACGGCAACGTCGCCGAGATGAAGACCGGCGAGGGCAAGACCCTGACCTGCGTGTTGCCCGCCTACCTGAACGCATTGAGCGGCAACGGCGTGCACGTCGTGACGGTGAACGACTACCTGGCCAAACGCGACAGCGAGTGGATGGGCCGTGTGCACCGCTTCCTCGGCTTGGACGTCGGCGTGATCCTCGGGCAGATGACGCCCGACGAGCGCCGCGTCGCGTACGCCGCCGACATCACGTACGGCACCAACAACGAGTTCGGCTTCGACTACCTGCGCGACAACATGGCGCACTCCGAAGCGGACATGGTGCAGCGCGGCCACAACTTCGCCATCGTCGACGAGGTCGACTCCATCCTGATCGACGAGGCCCGCACCCCGCTGATCATCTCCGGACCCGCGGACGGCGCGTCGAACTGGTACGTCGAGTTCGCGCGACTCGCGCCGCTGATGGAGAAGGACGTCCACTACGAGGTCGACATCCGCAAGCGCACCGTGGGGGTGCACGAGATCGGCGTCGAGTTCGTCGAGGATCAGCTCGGCATCGACAACCTCTACGAGGCCGCCAACTCACCGCTGGTCAGCTACCTCAACAACTCGTTGAAGGCCAAGGAGCTGTTCGCCCGCGACAAGGACTACATCGTCCGTGACGGCGAGGTCGTCATCGTCGACGAGTTCACCGGCCGCGTGCTGGTCGGCCGCCGCTACAACGAGGGCATGCACCAGGCGATCGAGGCCAAGGAGCACGTCGAGATCAAGGCCGAGAACCAGACCCTGGCCACGATCACGCTGCAGAACTACTTCCGGCTCTACGACAAGCTCGCAGGCATGACGGGCACCGCCCAGACCGAGGCCGCCGAGCTGCACGAGATCTACGGTCTCGGCGTCGTCTCCATCCCGACCAACCGGGACATGATCCGGGCCGACCAGTCCGACCTCATCTACAAGACCGAGGAAGCCAAGTACATCGCCGTCGTCGACGACGTCGGCGAACGCTACGAGAAGGGTCAGCCGGTCCTGATCGGCACCACCAGCGTCGAGCGCTCGGAGTATCTGTCCAAGCAGTTCACCAAGCGTCGGATCCCGCACAACGTGCTGAACGCGAAGTTCCACGAGCAGGAGGCCAACATCATCGCGGTGGCGGGGCGGCGCGGCGCCGTCACGGTCGCCACGAACATGGCCGGCCGCGGCACCGACATCGTGCTCGGCGGCAACGTCGACTTCCTTGCCGACACCCGGCTGCGCGACCGCGGCCTCGATCCCGTCGAGACCCCCGACGAGTACGAGGCTGCCTGGGACCAGGTGTTGGCCGAGGTCAAGGCCGAGGTCGACGCCGAGGCGGCCGAGGTCCGCGAGCGCGGCGGGCTCTACGTGCTGGGCACCGAACGCCACGAATCGCGCCGCATCGACAACCAGCTGCGCGGTCGTTCCGGCCGTCAGGGCGACCCGGGCGAGTCCCGCTTCTACCTGTCGCTCGGCGACGAGCTGATGCGGCGGTTCAACGGCGCCACCCTGGAGTCGCTGCTGACCCGCCTCAACCTGCCGGAGGACGTGCCCATCGAGGCCAAGATGGTCACGCGGGCGATCAAGAGCGCGCAGACCCAGGTCGAGCAGCAGAACTTCGAGGTCCGCAAGAACGTCCTCAAGTACGACGAGGTGATGAACCAGCAGCGCAAGGTCATCTACGCCGAGCGTCGCCTGATCCTCGAAGGCGAGGAAGTTCAACAGCAGGCCAAGCAGATGGTGGACGACGTCGTCACCGCCTACGTCGACGGCGCCACCGCGGAGGGCTACTCCGAGGACTGGGACCTGTCTGCACTCTGGGATGCGCTCAAGATGCTCTATCCGGTCGGCATCGACCACCACGACCTCATCGACTCGAACGCGGTCGGCGAGGACGGTGAGCTGACGCGCGACGAGCTGCGCGAGGCGCTACTCGAGGACGCGCGGCGGGCGTACGCGACCCGCGAGGCCGAACTCGAGGCGATCGGCGGCGAGGGTGCCATGCGCCAACTCGAGCGCAGCGTGCTGCTGACCACCATCGACCGCAAGTGGCGCGAACACCTCTACGAGATGGACTACCTCAAGGAGGGCATCGGCCTGCGGGCCATGGCGCAGCGTGACCCGCTCGTCGAATACCAGCGCGAGGGCTACGACATGTTCATGGGCATGCTCGACGGACTCAAGGAGGAGTCGGTCGGCCTGCTGTTCAACGCTCAGGTCCAACCCGCCCAGGCACCGTCGGCTCAGGTCGGTACCACCGCGCCGCCTGCAAATCTCGCCAAGTTCGCTGCCGACGCCGCCGCGAAGGCTCAGGCCGCTGGCGGTGACACCGCGGTGGCCACCGAGGAGCGCACCAAGGAGGCCCCACCGGCGTTGCGGGTCAAGGGAATCGACGACGACCAGTCGCGGCCCATGACGTACACCGGTCCCGCCGAGGACGGTTCCGCCGAGGTCCAGGGTTCGGGCGGCGGTCGGCATTCGGCGCCAGCGGCAGGCTCCTCCCGCCGGGAGCGGCGCGAGGCGGCCCGCAAACAGAACCGAGGCGC
The DNA here is from genome assembly GCF_040509115.1 of Mycobacterium sp. Classification (GTDB taxonomy): domain Bacteria; phylum Actinomycetota; class Actinomycetes; order Mycobacteriales; family Mycobacteriaceae; genus Mycobacterium. Next base: position 11,700 of record NZ_JBEVLO010000493.1, read on the forward strand.
CCCCAAGGCACGTCGGGGCTAGATCGTCCCGCGCTCCCAATCACGAAGGCTCTCAACCGGTTTGTAGCGCGACGACGCGCCACCGGCCGTCCATGACTTCGATGCGCCCCGCGATGGCGCGGACCCGTGGGCCCCGGGTGTACGTCGCGAACACCTCCGCGGCGGTGGCCTCACCGTCGACGATCGACGCCGTCCGCAGTCGCACCCGGCGCAGCACGGCGGGCTCCTCCGCAGCCATCATTCGGGTCAGCGTCGCGACGACGTCGAACAGTGCCGGTGCCACGACCTGCCGGAGCTGGGCCACCGGTCGGCGGCGGTCGGCTACCTCGAGGATTCGACGCAGTGCGGTGTCGGCGAAGACCGCGGCCGCCCGTGACGGCACGGGCGGGGCGTCGGCCGACGCGGCGGGGACCGACCGGAGCGTCCGCGGGCTGGGCCTGCGCAACGCGGCGGGGGATGGCGGCGGGCACAGGCCCGGCTGGACTGCTCCGATGGGTGCCGGTTCGTAGTCGACGACCGGCGTGGTGAACGTGGGACGTCGGGTTGGGATGCGTGAAGCGGTCACGGCGGCTCTCCAGCGGTCGGTGCGGTGGGACGACTTCTGCTGGAGAGTGCAGACGCATTCATGGTCGCACGGCGTGAGGACACTCTCGTGCACCCGTAATGCGGGCTTCCAGTTTCGGCGGCTACCGTGACGGAGTTCAGACGATGAGCAACGGGGAGGTGCGCGCCGCCATGGTGACGAGGTTGTCGGCGGCGGACGCCGCGTTCTACCACCTGGAGAACACGTCGACGCCGATGTACGTCGGCTCGCTGGCGATCCTGCGCAAGCCGCGCAACGGGCTCAGCTACGAGTCGCTGCTGGCCACGGTAGAGCAGAGGCTCCCCCAAATCCCGCGGTACCGGCAGAAGGTCAGGGAGGTCACTCTCGGCTTGGCCCGGCCGGTATGGATCGACGACCGCGAGTTCGACATCACGTACCACATCAGACGGTCGGCGCTGCCGTCTCCTGGCAGCGACGCGCAGCTGCACGACCTGGTCGCGCGGCTCGGCTCCCGGCCGCTCGACAAGTCGCGACCGCTATGGGAGATGTATCTCGTCGAGGGCCTCGCCAAGAACCGCATCGCGATCTACACCAAGAGCCACCAGTCGTTGGTCAACGGCATGACGGCCCTGGAGATCGGCCACGTCATCGCCGATCGAAGCCAGAAGCCGCCGGAATTCGGCGAGGACATCTGGATCCCCGGTCGCGAGCCGAGCAATGCGCGGCTGCTCGCGGGTGCGGTCGGCGAGTTCGTCGCCCGGCCCGGCGCTCAGCTGGCGACGGTCCGTTCGGGGGTCGCCGACCTGGTGACCAACACGAGCCCACTGGCCGACGCGGGCAGGCGGGTCGCAGGCGTCGCCCGCGCACTGGCGCGCGGCACGGCGCCCAGCAGCCCGCTGAACACCACGGTGTCCCGCAACCGTAGGTTCACCGTCGCCAGTCATCAGCTGGAGGAGTACCGGCAGCTACGGGCCCGTTACGACTGCGACGTCAACGACGTCGTGCTCGCCGTCGTGGCGGGCACGTTGCGAAACTGGCTGCTGTCGCGCGGCGAGCCGGTCACCTCGACGTCGTCGGTGCGGGCGATGGTACCGATGTCGGTGTACCCGGATGCCGAGATCGACGCGGCGGGGCCCGGGCAGGCCATCCGCGAGGTGTCGCCCTTTCTGATCGACCTTCCGGTCGGGGAGGGCAACGCCGTGGTGCGGCTGTCGCAGATCGCGCATGCGACTGAGTCGCACTCGACGGCCGCCAGCCTCGTCGACGCGAGGACCATCGTCACGCTGTCGGGGTTTGCGCCACCGACGTTGCACGCCATGGGAACTCGCGTCGCCACCAGCTTCTCGGCACGGCAGTTCAACCTGTTGATCACGAACGTGCCCGGTGCCCAGAAACAGATGTACGTCGCGGGCACGAAGCTGTTGGAGACGTACTCGGTTCCGCCGCTGCTCATCAAGCAGGTACTGGCAATCGGCGTGACGTCCTACAACGGCATGCTGTACTTCGGCGTCAACGCCGACCGTGACGCGATGAGTGACGTCGAGATGCTGCCGGTGCTGCTACGCGAGTCCCTCGACGAATTACTCGAGGCGGCGCAGTAACTCCGAGCGCACTAGGATTCGTCGATGAGCAAGGACAAGTCGGCGAAGAAGACGAAGCCAGTCAAGAACGCGAAGCCAGTCAAGAAGACGAAACCAGTCAAGAAGAACAAGCTCCCGAACGACGTCTACGAAGCCGAACTGTTCCGGCTGCAAACCGAATTCGTGAAACTTCAGGAATGGACCAAGGCCACCGGCGCACGCGTCGCGGTGATCTTCGAGGGTCGTGACGCTGCGGGCAAGGGCGGCACCATCAAACGCATCACCGAATACCTCAGCCCCCGCATCGCGCGGATCGCCGCGCTGCCCGCCCCGACCGACCGCGAGCGCGGCCAATGGTACTACCAGCGCTACATTGCGCATCTCCCGGCGAAGGGTGAGATCGTGCTGTTCGACCGGTCCTGGTACAACCGTGCCGGTGTGGAGAAGGTGATGGGGTTCTGCACCCCGGCCGAGCACACGTTGTTCCTGCGCCAGACACCGATTTTCGAGCAGATGCTGATCGAAGAGGGCATCCTGCTGCGCAAGTACTGGTTCTCGGTGTCCGACGACGAACAGCTGCGCCGGTTCCGGTCCAGGCTCAAGGACCCGGTCCGGCAGTGGAAGCTGTCCCCGATGGACCTCGAATCGGTGTACCGCTGGGAGGACTACTCGCGCGCCAAGGATCAGATGATGGTGCACACCGATACCCCGCAGAGCCCTTGGTACGTCGTGGAGTCCGATGTCAAGAAGCATGCGCGGCTGAACA
>NZ_JBEVLO010000494.1:0-17460 GCF_040509115.1 Mycobacterium sp.
GTTCCGGCGCCACCTTGGCGATCGAGTGGAGCGCGTGCGCCAGCATGCTTCGCCCGCCCAGGGTGTGCAGCACCTTCGGGGTATCCGAGCGCATCCGGGTGCCCGCACCGGCCGCCAGGACGATGACTGCCGATTCAGTTTGCGTCGTCACGTGTGTCCCTTCCCGCGAGGGTGCGTGTCTGCACACCGACACGCCGTCAACAGTGTCATTTTGCGCACGCTCGCGACGAGAAATTGGCTGCTCCGTCGCCAGGACTCGAACCTGAACTTTCTGAACCAAAATCAGAGGTGCTGCCGATTACACCACGACGGAATGGTCGCGGAAGACTCTAGTCGAAGCGCGTCGTCCCGTTGAGCAGGAGCGTAGCGACCCGGGGGATAGGCTTGCCGTCATGGCAGCGCCCGAGAAGGATGTGCGTGCCCCGCGCGCCCGGATGACCGGCACTGAGCGGCGGCAACAGCTCATCGAGGTCGCCAAGTCGCTGTTCGCGGCGCGCGGATACGAGGGCACCTCGATCGAGGAGATCGCCCAGCGGGCCAATGTCTCCAAACCCGTCGTCTACGAGCACTTCGGCGGCAAGGAGGGCCTGTACGCCGTCGTCGTCGACCGCGAGATGTCTGCGCTGCTCGACGGCATCACGTCGTCGCTGACCAACAACCGCTCCCGGGTGCGCGTCGAGCGGGTCGCGCTCGCGCTGCTGACCTACGTCGAGGAGCGCACCGACGGCTTCCGGATCCTCATCCGCGACTCTCCGGCCAGCATCGCGTCGGGCACGTACTCCAGTCTGCTCAACGACGCCGTCAGCCAGGTCGCGTCGATCCTGGCCGGTGACTTCTCCCGCCGTGGCCTGGATCCGCAGCTCGCGCCCCTGTACGCGCAGGCACTCGTCGGTTCGGTGTCGATGACGGCGCAGTGGTGGCTGGACACCAGGGAGCCGAAGAAGGAAGTGGTGGCCGCACATCTGGTCAACCTGATGTGGAACGGGTTGACCCACCTCGAGGCCGATCCGGTGCTGCAGCAGGATTAGCTGCGGCGCGGTGCCGAATGGCCAGTCGGGACATGCATTTTGGGCACTCACGTGGCAGTAGTGGCCGCTCGACGTCGATGAAGCGAGTCCGCCTAGGATGAATGCATCATGAAGAAATCGGGGCACTCCCATGCCCAGACCCCGATGGCGGGGCTCGTCGAGCTGGCTCTGTCCGCGCCCACCCTCGCCGAACTCACCGACCGCGCAGAGGCGGGCGCCGACGACGTCGCACTGGCGGGGCCTGCCAGCGCGCGGCTCTTCGTCGCCGCGGCGATGGCCAAGGCGGGGCCGCTGCTCGTCGTCAGCGCGACGGGCCGCGAGGCCGACGACCTGGCCGCGGAACTTCGCGCTGTGCACGGCGACGCCGTGGCCCTCTTCCCGTCGTGGGAGACGTTGCCGCACGAGCGGTTGTCACCGGGCGTCGAAACCGTCGGTGCCCGAATGATGTTGCTGCGCAGGCTGAACAATCCGAACGACGGTAGATTCGGCGTGCCGCTGCGCGTCGTCGTCACCACCGCGCGTTCCCTGCTGCAGCCGATGGCACCCGACCTCGCGGACATCGAGCCGGTCATTCTGACCGTTGGGCAGGAGGCCGACTTCGACGGCGTGCTCGCGCGGCTGGTCGAGCTGGCCTACACGCGCGTCGACATGGTCGGCAAGCGCGGTGAGTTCGCCGTCCGGGGTGGCATCCTCGACGTCTTCGCGCCGACGGCGGAACATCCGATGCGCATCGAGTTCTGGGGTGACGAGGTCTCCGAGATGCGGATGTTCGCCGTCGCCGACCAGCGGTCGATCCCCGACATCGCGGTCGACACCTTGATCGCCGTGCCGTGTCGGGAGCTGTTGCTGACCGACGACGTCCGCGGGCGGGCCGCCGCTCTCTCGGAGGGCCAGCCGCACGACGAGAACCGAGTGGGCGACACCGTCGGGGAGATGCTCGCCAAGCTCGCCGACGGCATCCCGGTCGACGGCATGGAAGCCCTGCTCCCGGTGCTGCGGCCCACCGACCTGACCCTGCTGACGGACCATCTGCCGGACGGTGCCCCGGTCCTGGTGTGCGATCCCGAGAAGGTCCGCACCCGCGCGGCGGATCTGATCAAGACCGGGCGCGAGTTCCTCGAGGCGTCGTGGTCGGTCGCGGCCATGGGTGCCGACGCGCCCATCGACCTCGAGCAACTCGGCGGGTCGGGCTTCCGCGAGTTCTCCGACGTCCGGTCCGCAGCCACCGAGGGTGGTCACCCGTGGTGGACGTTGAGCCAGTTGGGCAACCCGGCGGCCCTTGAGCTCGACATCAGGCCCGCGCCGTCGGCCCGCGGCCAGCAGAACAGCCTCGACGAGATGTTCGCGATGCTGCGCGCCCACGTCATGACGGGGGGACTGGCCGCCGTCGTGGCGCCGGGCACGGGAACCGCGCACCGCGTCGTCGAACAGCTCGGTGAATCCGACACTCCCGCAGCAATGTTGGAGCCGGGTGCCGCACCGCAACCCGGGGTGGTCGGGGTGCTCAAGGGTCCGCTGCACGACGGTGCGGTGCTGCCCGGGGCGAACCTCGTGATCATCACCGAGACCGATTTGACCGGTAACCGGGCCACCGCACCTGAGGGCAAGCGCCTGGCCGCCAAGCGGCGCAACGTCGTCGACCCGCTCGCCCTGACCGCAGGCGATCTGGTGGTGCACGACCAGCACGGCATCGGCCGCTTCGTGGAGATGCAGGAGCGCACCGTCGGCGGTGCCCGGCGCGAGTACCTGGTCCTGGAGTACGCGTCGGCCAAGCGTGGCGGTGGGTCGGACAAGCTGTACGTGCCGATGGACTCGCTGGATCAGCTGTCCCGTTACGTCGGCGGCCAGGAGCCGCATCTCAGCAAGCTGGGTGGCAGCGACTGGACCAACACCAAGACCAAGGCCCGTCGCGCGGTCCGCGAGATCGCGGGGGAACTGGTGGCGCTGTACGCCAAGCGCCAGGCCGCACCTGGTTTCTCGTTCGGCCCGGACACCCCGTGGCAGGCCGAGATGGAGGATGCCTTCGGGTTCACCGAGACCATCGACCAGCTGACCGCGATCACCGAGGTCAAGTCCGACATGGAGAAGCCGGTGCCGATGGACCGGGTGATCTGCGGCGACGTCGGCTACGGCAAGACCGAGATCGCGGTGCGTGCCGCGTTCAAGGCGGTCCAGGCAGGCAAGCAGGTCGCCGTGCTGGTGCCGACGACGCTGCTGGCCGATCAGCACCTGCAGACGTTCACGTCTCGCATGTCGGGCTTCCCGGTCACCGTCAAGGGGTTGTCGCGGTTCACCGATCCGGCCGAGTCCCGCAAGGTGCTCGAAGGCATGAAGGACGGTTCGGTCGACATCGTGATCGGCACGCACCGGCTGATCCAAACCGGCGTGACGTGGAAGGACCTCGGTCTGGTCGTGGTCGACGAGGAGCAACGCTTCGGCGTCGAGCACAAGGAGCACATCAAGTCGATGCGCACCCACGTCGACGTACTGACCATGAGCGCCACCCCGATCCCGCGAACGTTGGAGATGAGCCTGGCGGGCATCCGGGAGATGTCGACGATCCTCACCCCGCCGGAGGAACGCTTCCCGGTGCTCACCTACGTGGGACCGCACGACGACAAGCAGGTGGCGGCGGCGCTGCGCCGTGAGCTGCTGCGCGACGGGCAGGCGTTCTACATCCACAACCGGGTCCGAACCATCGATGCCGCCGCCGCGAAGGTCAGGGCGTTGGTGCCGGAGGCCAGGGTCGTGGTGGCGCACGGCCAGATGGCCGAGGAAGCGTTGGAGCGCACGGTCGAGGGCTTCTGGAATCGCGAGTACGACATCCTGGTGTGCACGACGATCGTCGAGACGGGGCTGGACATCTCGAACGCCAACACGTTGATCGTGGAGCGGGCCGACACGTTCGGGCTGTCTCAGCTACACCAGCTGCGAGGCCGGGTCGGCCGCAGCCGTGAGCGCGGGTACGCCTACTTCCTCTATCCGCCAGAGGTGCCGCTGACCGAGACCGCCTATGACAGGCTCGCCACGATCGCGCAGAACAACGAGCTGGGCGCTGGCATGGCGGTCGCGATGAAGGATCTCGAAATCCGCGGCGCGGGAAACGTACTGGGCGCCGAGCAGTCCGGTCACGTCGCGGGGGTCGGCTTCGACCTGTACGTGCGACTGGTCGGTGAGGCGGTCGAGGCGTATCGGGCCGCGGTCGACGGCAATCCCATTGCGGCCGTTGAGGAACCGAAGGACGTCCGCATCGATCTGCCGGTCGACGCCCACCTGCCGCCGGACTACATCGGCAGCGACCGGCTGCGGTTGGAGGGGTATCGGCGGCTGGCCGCCGCGCAGGACGACGAGTCGATCAGCGCGGTGGTCGAGGAACTCGTCGACCGCTACGGGCCACTGCCGGAACCGGTGCAGCTGTTGATCGCGGTGGCCCGGCTGCGGCTGCTCTGCCGGCAGTATCACGTGACCGAGGTGAGCGCGTTGTCGGCGTCGACGATCCGGATCACCCCGTTGACGTTGCTTGATTCCCAGCAACTTCGGCTCAAGCGGATGTACCCCTCGGCGACGTACCGCGCGACCACGTCGACGGTCGCGATTCCGATTCCCCGGGTGGGCAGCGGCGTCGGTGCGGCGCGGGTGCGCGACGCCGAATTGCTGCGTGTCGTGGCCGGTTTGCTGTTGGCGCTGGATGGAAAACCTCAATCAGATGTTGATATAACCAACACCGGAGGTGTGCCTCGATGAGCGCTCGACGGATGAATGACCGGCGTCCCTCACCATGACCGTCGTCCTGGTGGACCCACGCCGTCCGTCGCTGGTACCGGTGGAGGCCATCACGCTGCTTGCAGGCGACGTCCAGTACACCGAGGAGATGCCCGTCCGGGTGCCGTGGTCGCTCCCCGCGTCCCGGCCCGCGTACACGGGGGAGGACGCCCCCGTGCTGCTCTCGTCGGATCCGAACCACCCGACGGTGAAGGCCCGCATCGCTGCAGGCGAGAACGTGATCAGCACACCGGCTCCGCGCCGGGGTGAACGCCTCACCGACGCCGTCGCCATCATGGACACGCTGCGAACCTCCGGGCCGTGGGAGGGCGAACAGACCCACGATTCGCTGCGGAGATACTTGCTCGAGGAGACCTACGAACTGTTCGACGCGGTGCGCAGCGGTGACCTCACCGAGCTTCGCGAGGAACTCGGTGACGTGCTGTTGCAGGTGCTGTTTCACGCCCGGATCGCCGAGGACGCCCCGCAGCACCCGTTCGACATCGACGACGTCGCCGACTCGCTGGTGCGCAAGTTGGGCAACCGTGTCCCCGCAGTCCTTGCTGGCGAATCGATTTCGCTGGACGAGCAGCTGGCGCAGTGGGAGGAGCGCAAGGCGATGGAGCGCTCGGTGAAGGCACGCCGATCTTCGATGGACGACGTGCCGACCGCGCAGCCGGCCCTAGCGTTGACGCAGAAGGTCTTCGAGCGGGTCAGGGCGGCAGGCCTGCCCGTCGACCTGCTGCCGGAGGGCATGGTGTCGATCGGCCTGGCACTTGGCGGCGACGCCGAGAACGCCTTGCGCGCAGAGGCATTGGACTTCATGGACACCGTGCGCAAGGTCGAGCAGGCCGTCCTGGCCAGCAGGCGGGATCCGGAGATTCCGGAGGAGCTCGACGATGCGACGCTCGGGGCGGTCACCGAGGAGGAGTGGCGCGCCCACTGGCCGACGCAGGACCCGGCAGGCGAGCCCGCCATCGAGGACCCGCAGGCGGAAGTGGTTGTCGACGAGGGTGTTTCAGTGCCCGAAGCCGAAGCCGAAGCCGAACGCGACGACCAAGCCGAACGCGACGACCAAGCCGAAGCCGAGCCAGAATCCGGCGATCAGGACAGCAGGGTCGAACCCCAGTAGGCGCCCTCGTCACCCTCTGGCAGTCCGGGCGGGCAGGCGAACAACGCCGTCCCGGTGTGGGTGATGTACTCGTTGAGCGCGTCGTGTCGGGACAGCTCCATCTGCATGGGCACGAACGAGGTCTCCGGGTCGCGGACGAACGCGATGAAGAACAGTCCCGCGTCGAGGTGCCCGAAACCGTCTGTGCCATCGGTGAAGTTGTAGCCGCGGCGCAGGATCTCGATGCCGCCTAGGTGCTCGGAGGAGGCCAGTCGGACGTGGGCGTCGGTGTCGATGAGGGGGACGCCCTTGGAGCTCTTGGTTTCGAAGTCGAGTGGGTCGAATTCGTCGGCGTAGCCGATCGGCGCGCCGCTGCCCTTCAGTCGACCGATGACGCGCTCCTGCTCGAGCAGCGTCGTGCGGTCCCAGTTCTCGATGCGCATCCGGATGCGTCGGGTCACCAGGTAGGTGCCGCCCGTCATCCAGCCGGGGCCGTCGCCGTCCTCGACCCAGACGTGCGTGCTCAGCGCGCCGGTGTCCTCGGCCTTGAGGTTGGCCGTTCCGTCCTTGAACCCGAACAGGTTTCGGGGCGTCGACTGGTCACGCGTCGTGGACGACGTGCGACCGAAGCCCAGCTGGGAGTAGCGCACGGCGGCGGTGCCGAACGCGACGCGGGCCAGGTTTCGGATGGCGTGCACGGCGACCTGGGGGTCGTTGGCGCAGGCCTGCACGCAGATGTCGCCGTGGCTCCGGCCGGGATCCATGGTTTCGTTGGGGAACTTGGGCAGGTCGATCAGTGCGGGTGGACGCTGGTCGGCGATGCCGAACCGGTCCTTGCCGTCCTTGGTGAAGAACGACGGGCCGAAGCCGACGGTCAGTGTCAGTTGGGAGGCCGGAAGGCCAAGGGCCTCACCGGTATCCGATGGCGGTGCATACGGGTTGAGGCCGACGGCGCCGTCCGTGACCGCCTCTTCGCCGAGCGTCATGCGCTCGGCCATCTGCGTCCACTCCTTGAGCATCGCGACGAGTTCGTCGCGGTCCTCGGTGATGACGTCGAAGGAGCAGAAGTGCATGCGGTCCTGGGCCGCGGTGATGATGCCCGCCTGCCGCTCACCACGGAACGGCACCGGGCCCTGCAGTTCGACGGGGGCGGAGCTCGAAGCGGACGCTCGGCCGGCCAGCGCACCCGCGCTGGCCGCGCCGACCACCGCCGCCGTGACCCCCGCCGCGCCGAACAGCCTGCGGCGCGAAAGTCCGCGCTGCACGTCCGATTCGGTGGGGGTCACGTCCGGCGTGGGATCTTGCCCAGATCCGGGGACCCGATTATCCGGCTGCGTCATCCAGCTATGACACCCTGCACCTGGCTGACCTCCTTCGACAGCGCGTCGATCGAGCGGGAAAGCTCTTGGCGCTGCGGCTCGGTCACGGTGTCGTACAAGACGAACCCGTCACCGCTGCGGTACTTCTCCAACAACGCTTCGGACTCCTGGAAGCGCTGGTCGACCTTCTTGCCCAGGTCGGCGTTGCGCTCGTCGAGGATCGGGCGCACCGAGGCGACCGCCGTCTGCGAACCCTGCAGGTTGGCGTTGAAGTCCCACAGGTCGGTGTGGCTGAAGATGTCCTCTTCACCGGAGATCTTGCTGGACGAGATCTCGTCGAGCAGACCCTGGGCGCCGCCGGCGATCTGGGTGGAGTCGACGGTGAAGTCGGGTGCCGAGACACCGGTCTGCAGCTCCTTCACGTCGGCGACCAGCTGGTCGGCGAGGGCGGGTGCGTCGGGCTGCAACCCGGTGACCCACAGCTGCTTCTCCAGGGCGTGGAACCCGGTCCACTTCTGGCCGGGCTCGAGGTCGGCCTCGCGAAGGTCGATGCGGGGATCGAGGTCGTCGGGGAACGACTCGGCCACGGGCTCGATGCGCTCGTAGTAGACGCGCGACGTGGGGAACTGCGCCTTGGCGGCCTCGACGTTGCCGGACTTGACCGCCGCGGCGAACCCCTCGACGGCCGGAACCAGGGCTTCGACCTGGCTGTTGACGTAGCGCTTGTAGTTGTCGGCGGCTTCCTTGAACTTGCCCTCGGTGTCGATCTCGACGGCCTCACCGGTGACCTTGTAGTCGCCGCGGATGCCGTCGCCGATCATGCCCGGCTTGCAGGCGGTCTGATACGTGCCCGGCTCGGTGAGCTGGACGATGAGCTTGCGCTCGAGGCCGGGGGAGATGTTCTCGACCTCGCCCATGACGCGGTCGCCCTCGTCGTACACGTAGAACTCGGTGACCTTGGTGCCGTTGTTCGTGATGGTGAACGTGTTGGCGCCGGTGGCGCCCTCGGTGCCGGACAGCTCGCACGCAGTGTCGGACGCGGTGACCGTGATCGCCGCTGGCGCGCCCGCCGCCCCGCTGGTGCTGGCGCCATCGGCGGGGGTCTCGGCTTCCTTGGCCTGGCAGCCGACGAGCGAGATGCCCGTCAAGAGGGCGGCCGCCGCGGCGACACCTGCCCTCGCGGTACGGGAACCGTTCACAGAGAACATCACGTGCTCGACCTTTCGGAGGTGGTTGGCTCCGAAACCCTGTCGGGGTCGGAGCTAGCGGGGGGAGTACCCGACGGGGTGGTGTCCGTCGGCTTCGCAGGTGCCCTCGACGGGCGCAGGAAGATGATGAGAACGATGGCGAGATAGAGCGCCCAGCAGATGAACTGCAGCCAGGTCGGCGTCGGCGTGACGTTGAAGACACCCTGGATGACCTGGCCGTACCACGACGTCCAGTCGAACCAGCCGCTGATGTCGAACGGTCGGCTGGACAGGCCGGGCAGCCAGCCGACGGTCTGCAGCGCGCCGATGCCGTAGGACAGGATGCCCGCGGCGACGATCACCAGGAACGCTCCGGTGTACGTGAAGAACTTCGCCAGGTTGATGCGCAGCGCGCCGCGGTACATGGCGTAGGCGATGGCGACGGCGATCAGGACGCCGATGATGAGGCCCGTCAGCGGCCACAGTGTCTTGGCCTCGGCGAAGCCGACCATGAACAGCGCGGTCTCGACGCCCTCGCGGCCGACGGCCAAGAACGACAGCGACAGGACCGCGAACGCGCCTGCCTCAAGCGCTTTGGCCATGTCGCCGCGCAGTCGTCCGGACATGCTGGCCGACACCTTGCGCATCCACAGGATCATCGTCGTGACGATGACGACCGCGATCAGGGAGGCGACGCCGGCGATGGCCTCGGCGCCGAGGCCCGAGATCGTGTTGCGGCCGAACTGGATGGCCAGGAACACTCCGACGGTCATGACGAGGGCCGCGCCCACGCCGAGCCATACCCACTTGATTGCGTCGCGACGTTCGGACTTCACCAGGAAGGCCACCAGGATGGTGACGACGATGGCGGCTTCCAGTCCTTCGCGCACACCGATCAGGGCGCTGCCGAACAGCTGTGACGAAACACTGGGACCCGCAGCCAGAAGCGACATCGAGACGTCCCCGAGGGCGGCCATTTCAATCGTCCTTGCTGTGAGATCCCCGTGCCAGCTTTGCCTAACCATTGCTAGGTGTGGCTCACCTTAGCAAGGAAGGTAGGGGAACTGTACGCCCGATCGGCGCTGACGTGGGTGGCCGCCGACCCGTGCGACGATGGCTGCAAGTGAGTGGGTTAAGGGGTCCGGTGTCACCGATGCGTTGGCTGAGGGCCGTCGCGGTGATCGTCGCAACGGCCCTGCTCATGATCTCCTCCTGTTCCTTTCAGGCGAGCGTTCCGATTCCCGATGGCGTGCCGCCTCCGACGGGTGACCCGGTCCCTCCGATCGACACCTACGCCAAGGGTCGGCCTGCCGATCAGCTGCACGCGTGGGCGGCCCAGCGCGCTCCGGCGCTCGGGATCCCGGTGACCGCACTGGAGGCCTACGCCTACGCCGCCCGGGTCGCCGAGGTGGAGAACCCGAAGTGTCATCTGGCGTGGACGACGCTGGCTGGCATCGGGATGGTGGAGAGTCACCACGGCACGTACCGCGGTGCGGTCATCGCGCCGGACGGCGACGTGACGCCGTCGATCCGCGGCGTTCGCCTCGACGGGACGATGGGCAACATGGCCATTCCCGACACCGACCGGGGCAAGCTCGATGGTGATGCGTTGATGGATCGGGCGATGGGGCCCATGCAGTTCATCCCGGAGACGTGGAAGCTCTACGGCGTCGACGCCAACAACGACGGGGTCATCAGTCCCGACAACATCGACGACGCGGCGCTCTCGGCGGCGGGCTATCTGTGTTGGCGCGGCAAGGATCTGTCCACGCCGAAGGGCTGGATGGATGCGCTGCGCGCCTACAACCTCTCCGACCAGTACGCCCGCACGGTGAGGGACTGGGCGACGGCATATGCCGAAGGGCGCTCGCTGTAGGCGGGTCCGGTTCGAGGTGCATCTGGTTCGATTCGCGTCTGGTTCGGGGTGCGTCTGGTTCGATTCAGTAGTCCGCCCGGACTCTCTCGGCGGCGCGCAACGCCAGCATCTAGGCTAGGTCCGTCCGTTTGAGCCCCCGACCCTAGGGAGACGTCAGTGCCCGTCATCGAGCAGATCGCAGCAAGAGAGATTCTCGATTCCCGCGGCAACCCGACGGTGGAGGTCGAGGTGGTGCTGGACGACGGTTCCGCCGCCCGCGCCGCGGTGCCTTCGGGGGCGTCGACCGGTGAGCACGAGGCCGTCGAACTCCGCGACGGCGGTGACCGCTACCTGGGCAAGGGCGTGGAAAAGGCCGTTGAGGGCGTTCTCGCCGAGTTGGCCCCCGCCGTCGTCGGCCTGAATGCCGACGATCAGCGTCTCGTCGACCAGGCGCTGCTGGACTGCGACGGCACCCCCGACAAGTCCCGGCTGGGCGCCAACGCCATCCTCGGGGTGTCGCTCGCCGTCGCGAAGGCCGCCGCCGATGCCTCCGGGCTGCCGCTGTTCAGGTACATCGGCGGGCCGAACGCGCACATCCTTCCCGTCCCGATGATGAACATCGTCAACGGCGGCGCCCACGCCGACACCGGCGTCGACGTGCAGGAGTTCATGGTCGCCCCGATCGGTGCGCCGTCGTTCAAGGAGGCGCTGCGCTGGGGCGCCGAGGTGTACCACTCGCTCAAGTCGGTGCTGAAGAAGCAGGGCCTGGCCACCGGTCTGGGTGACGAGGGCGGCTTCGCCCCCGACATCGCGGGCACCAAGGCCGCGCTGGATCTGATCAGCTCGGCGATCGAGGGCACCGGCCTCAAGCTCGGCGCCGACGTGGCGCTCGCCCTCGACGTCGCGGCCACCGAGTTCTACACCGACGGCACGGGTTACGCCTTCGAGAAGGAGACCCGCACCGCCGCGCAGATGACGGAGTTCTACGCGGGCCTGCTCGACGCGTACCCGCTGGTGTCGATCGAAGATCCGCTCTCGGAGGATGACTGGGAGGGCTGGGTATCGCTGACCACCGCGATCGGTGACCGCATCCAGATCGTCGGCGACGACCTGTTCGTCACCAATCCCGAACGGCTCGAAGAGGGCATCGAGAAGGGTGCGGCAAACGCGTTGCTGGTCAAGGTGAATCAGATCGGCACGCTGACCGAGACGCTTGATGCCGTGGCGCTCGCGCACAGCAGCGGGTACCGGACGATGATGAGCCACCGTTCGGGCGAGACCGAGGACACCACCATCGCCGACCTGGCCGTCGCCGTGAGCAGCGGTCAGATCAAGACCGGCGCCCCGGCCCGCAGCGAGCGCGTCGCCAAGTACAACCAGCTGCTGCGCATCGAAGAGGAGCTGGGCGACGCGGCGCGCTACGCCGGTGATTTGGCGTTCCCACGTTTCTCGTTGGAGAGCAAGTAGCTGCGATACTCGAAACATGCCCGACGCGAAGCGGCCCGACCCCAAGCGCCGCGCCCCTGCGTCGCGGCCGGGTAAGGGTGGTGGGCGACCGCGGGGGGCGTCGCCGATTCGTCGGGAGCCCAGGGCGATCGAGGCGCGTCCCGCACCAGAGGCCGCGCCCGTGGTCGACTTGGAGGCCGAGGACGACGAGTCGGTCGTCGTCGAGCCGATCCGGCGGTCCATCGTCGACGCCGCCGAACAGCAGTCCGAGCAGCGCCTTGGCTCGGCGGCGCGGCGCGCGGCGATCCTTGCGGCGGTGGTCTGCGTGCTGACGCTGACGATCGCGGGCCCGGTGCGGACGTTCTTCGCGCAACGCACCGAGATGAGGCAGCTCGCCGAGACGGAGGCGCACCTGCGCGCCCAGATCGCCGAGTTGGAACAGCAGAAGGTCAAGCTCGCCGACCCGGTCTTCATCGCCGCGCAGGCCCGCGAGCGGCTCGGGTTCGTGATGCCCGGTGACATTCCCTATCAGGTGCAGTTGCCGCCGGGTGACGTCCCCACCGCGGCTCCTGGCGCCGAGGTGGCCGCGCCGCCGAGCGGCCAACCCTGGTACACGTCGCTGTGGCACACGATCGCCGATGCCCCGCACGGGGTTTCGCCGGTGCCCCCGCTTCCGGGCGGGTCCGCGCCCGGCGGTCCGGTGCCCCCTCCTGAGGGCGGCCTTCCGCCGTCGCCGAATCTGGACGGCGTCCCGCCGTCGCCGAATCCCCCGGTTCCCGGTGGTTGACCAAGCCGATCTCGACGCCGTCGCACTCCAGTTGGGCCGCGAGCCGCGTGGCGTCGTCGGGATCGCCTACCGATGCCCGGACGGGACGCCCGCCGTGGTGAAGACGGCGCCGAAACTTCCTGACGGAACACCGTTCCCGACGCTGTACTACCTGACGCATCCCGCGCTGACGGCCGCCGCGAGCCGGCTGGAGTCCTCGGGCATGATGCGCGACATGACGGAGCGGCTGGCCACCGATGCCGACCTTGCTGCGGCATACCGTCGCGCGCACGAGTCCTACCTGGCCGAGCGCGACGCCATCGAGTCCCTCGGCACGACGTTCTCCGGTGGCGGGATGCCGGACCGGGTGAAGTGCCTGCACGTCGTCATCGCGCATTCGTTGGCCAAGGGGCCGGGGGTGAACCCGTTCGGCGACGAGGCCCTCGCGGTGTTGGCCATCGAGCCTGCGATGGCGGGAATCCTGGATCGAGAGGTGTGGACGCCGTGAGGGTCGCTGCGATCGACTGCGGAACCAATTCCATCCGATTGCTGATCGCCGACGTCCTCGACGGCCGGCTCCGGGACGTGCACCGCGAGATGCGCATCGTCCGGCTCGGCGAGGGTGTCGACGCGACGGGCCGGTTCGGCGCCGAGGCGTTGGGCCGCACGCGCGCCGCGCTGACCGACTACGCCGCGCTGCTGCAGACCCACGAGGTGGCGACGGTGCGGATGGTGGCGACGTCGGCCACCCGTGACGCCGCCAACCGGGACGAATTCTTCGCCATGACGGCCGAGGTGCTTGGCGTCGCGGTGCCGGGTGCGGTCGCCGAGGTGATCACGGGCACCGAGGAGGCCGAGCTGTCATTCCGCGGTGCGGTCGGCGAACTCGACGCCGCCGCAGGGCCTTTCGTCGTCGTCGACCTCGGAGGAGGTTCGACGGAGATCGTGCTGGGGTCCGGCTCGGGAGACGTCGACGCGAGCTACTCGGCGAACATCGGCTGCGTCCGGCTCACCGAGCGCTGCCTGAAGTCCGACCCGCCGACCGACGACGAGATCGCCGCGGCGCGCGCGGTGGTCCGCGACGGGCTTGCCGATGCGCTGGCCGTCGTGCCCGTCGAGCGGGCGAAGACGTGGGTGGGCGTCGCGGGCACCATGACGACGCTGTCGGCGCTCGCGCTCAACATGGCGGCCTACGACTCCGAGGCGATCCACCTGTCCCGGGTCGGGTTCGACGAGCTGTTGAAGGTGTGCGGGGGGCTGCTGGCGATGACGAGACGACAACGGGCCGCGCTCGGACCCATGCACGAAGGGCGGGTCGACGTCATCGGCGGCGGCGCGATCGTGGTGCAGGAGTTGGCGCGTGAGCTCGACTCGCGAGCCGGCATCGGCGAGCTGGTGGTCAGCGAGCACGACATCCTGGACGGCATTGCGCTGTCGATTGCCTAGATCACACCAGCCCAGGTTTTGAACCCGTCGGGCCAGGGTAAAAACCGTCTGCCCGAACAGGGGTGAATGGTTGAAGAAGGGAAGCACCGTGGCTGATCAGAAGACCCGCAACGTCAACGACCCGGCCGCCGAGATCTTGGCGACCAGTGGGCTGATCACGATGCTCGGTGCGGTGGTCGCGGCGGTGATCGCAGTGGTGGCGCTTGGCGATGGCAGCGCGGCCACGGCGGGCCTTCTCGGTCTGGTTGCGCTGGTCAGCTTCGCGGTGAGCATGCTGTGCTTCGCCGCGGACAGCAGGCGGTCCGACGAGGCCCCACTGCCGTTCCCGAGTTGGTTGCGGGCCGAATCCGAAACGGCAGCGGAGCTGTCAGCTCTTCGTTAGGCGTCGAGGCCTCAGCGCCGCACGTTGCAGTTGGGCGGGTTTCCGCAATGATGTCCGCCGTCACACGCGTTGCACTTGCACGTACAGCCGCCGGCCTTCTGGTCTGGAACTCGCATGGCAATCCACCTCAGTTGACTTGCTCGAATATCCACATCTGACTTCTTGACAATAGTTCCGATCACGCTGAGGCGTTACCGATCCGGGCAAGGTCTCAGGTGCGTCTCATGACTTGAGGATCGGGGTGAGCGCTTCGAGGACACCGGCGTCTTCGATCGTCGATGGCACCGGTTCGTCGCGTCCGTCGGCGATGCCGCGCATGGTCTTGCGCAGGATCTTCCCCGAGCGCGTCTTCGGCAGCGCTGCCACCACGTCCACGCGTTTGAAGTTCGCCACCGCACCGATGTTCGCGCGCACCGCGTCGACGAGGTCGCCCGCCAGACCGTCGGCGGTAGCCCCCGACTTCAGCACGACGAAGCCGCGTGGTGTCTGGCCCTTGATGTCGTCGGCCACGCCGATCACCGCGCACTCCGCGACGGCGGGATGCGTCGCGAGCACGGCCTCGATGGATCCGGTGGAAAGTCGGTGCCCCGCGACGTTGATGACGTCGTCGGTCCGGCCCATCACGAACAGGTAGCCGTCCTCGTCGAGGTAGCCGCCGTCACCAGACAGGTAGTAACCGGGGAACGCCGAGAGGTAGGACGCGACGTAGCGGTCGTCGTCGCCCCACAGGGTGGGCAGGGTGCCGGGCGGCAGCGGTAGCTTGACGCAGATCGCGCCCTCTTCGCCTGTGTCGCACTGAGTTCCGTCGGGACGTAGCACGCGAACGTCGAATCCAGGCATCGGCACCGTCGCCGAGCCCGCCTTGACGGGCATGGGCTCGACGCCCATCGGGTCGGCCGCGATCGACCACCCGGTCTCGGTCTGCCACCAGTGGTCGATGACGGGGATGCCCAGTTTCTCGGCGGCCCAGTGGTACGTCCCCGGGTCGAGTCGTTCGCCCGCCTGGAACAGGTACTGCAGCCTGGACAGGTCGTGGCCGGCCAGGTGCTTGGCCTCGGGGTCCTCCTTCTTGATGGCGCGCATCGCCGTCGGCGCGGTGAAGAGGGCCTTCACGCCGTGCTCGGCGGCGACCCGCCAGAACGCGCCGGCATCGGGCGTGCCGACCGGCTTGCCTTCGTAGAGCACCGTGGTGGCGCCGAGCAGCAGCGGGCCGTACACGATGTAGGAGTGGCCGACCACCCAGCCGACATCCGAAGCGGCCCAATACACTTCGCCGGGCTGAGTGTCGTAGATGTGGCGCATGGTCCACAGCAGGGCCACGGCGTGTCCACCGTTGTCGCGGACGATGCCCTTGGGCTTGCCGGTGGTGCCCGAGGTGTAGAGCACGTAGAGCGGATCGGTGGCGGCAACGGGGACGGGGTCGACGGGTTCGGCGTCGGCGACCGCGTCGGCCCACGACACGTCACGGCCGGCCACCAGTTCGCAGGGGCTCTGGTCGCGCTGGAGGATGACGCAGGCAGGGGTGTGGTGCTCGGCCATGTCGAGCGCGGCGTCGAGCATCGGCTTGTAGTCGACGACGCGGGTGGGTTCGATTCCGCACGACGCGGAGACGACGACGGCGGGGCGGGCGTCGTCGATGCGGGCCGCGAGCTCGTTGGCGGCGAACCCGCCGAACACCACCGAGTGCACCGCGCCGAGCCGGGCGCACGCCAGCATCGCGATGACGGCCTCCGGCACCATCGGCATGTAGATGACGACGCGGTCGCCCTTGGTCACGCCAAGGGTGCGCAGTGCTCCTGCGAAACGCGCTGTCTCGTCGAGTAGTTCGGCGTAGGTGTAGGTGCGTTTGGTGCCGGTGACGGGGGAGTCGTAGATGAGCGCCGCCTGCTCGCCGCGGCCTCCCCACTGATGTCCCGGGTCGCTGGGCTCCTTCCCCCCGGGATCGGCGACGTGGCGGTCCAGCGCGTTGGCGCACGTGTTGAGTTGCGCGTCGGGGAACCAGCGGTAGAACGGGGGATTGGCATCGTCGAGGAT
The DNA here is from genome assembly GCF_040509115.1 of Mycobacterium sp. Taxonomy (GTDB): domain Bacteria; phylum Actinomycetota; class Actinomycetes; order Mycobacteriales; family Mycobacteriaceae; genus Mycobacterium. The sequence goes on from NZ_JBEVLO010000494.1 coordinate 16,337, forward strand.
GCGTTCCGGTTCGCGTATCCAGGTCACCGCGCGTGCCGCGTCGGCCCAGAAACGCTCGGCGTCATCGATGCTGGCGTCGAACAGTTCTCTGTAGGTGTGAGGGGAGCCGGCCATACCGGCACGGTAGCGCGCCAGCCTCGGTTGTCGGGGCCATCCGGCGAGTTCCTATAGTCCAATGATGGTTACTGACGCGACGTCAACAAGCAGTCAGCCGCCGGCGATCGCCGGGGTACGCAGATCCTTCGTCGAGGCGCGGGGGGTGAGGTTCCACGTCACCGAGGCGGGCCCGCAGGACGGGCGTCCCGTCGTCGCGCTGCACGGCTGGCCGCAGCACCACTTCGTGTACCGCGACCTCTTGGAGAACCCGCCTCCCGGGCTGCGCATCATCGCCCCGGACCTGCCGGGCTACGGGTGGTCGGGGCCTGCTCCGCACCAGTGGGCCAAGGACGACGTCGCCGCCGACGTGATCGCGTTGTTGGACGCGCTGGGGTTGGACCGGGTGCTGCTCGTCGGTCACGATTGGGGTGGCTTCGTGGGCTACCGAATGGTGCTGTCCGCGCCGGAGCGGTTCGACGGGTATCTGGTGTGCAACATGGCGCACCCGTGGCAGACCCCGCGAACGATCCTCCCGCACTTCTGGCGGTTCCTGGCTTACCAGCCGTTCGTGGCCAGCATCGGGGTGCCGCTGCAGCGCCGCACCCCGTATCTGGAGAAGGTCATCTTCGGGTTCGGGCCCAAGGCGCATCGGGTCGAGCCCGCGGTGGCCCGGATCTACGCCGACCGCTTCCGTGATCCCGCCGTCGCGCGGGCGGCGACGGACACCTACCGCACGTTCTTGTTGCGCGAGCTACCTTCTGGGGCGAGGCAACCCGAGGAACGTCGAGCGACGGTTCCCATCCGCGCGTTGTTCGGCATGGCGGACTTCGCCGTGCATCACTCGCTGGCCGATCCCGCGACCGCTCGGGCCGACGACTACACGTTCGAGGCGGTCGACGCCGGGCACTTCGTCATCGACGAGCGACCGGACCTGGTGCGCGCGAAGTTGATCGCGCTGGCCGACTAAAGCGATTTGCGTGTTGAAACCCGCGGTGCGCGCGGGTAAACGTGCACAAATCGCGTGGGGG
>NZ_JBEVLO010000495.1:0-7796 GCF_040509115.1 Mycobacterium sp.
GGTGTCGGCGCCGCTCTCCCCGATCGGTTCGACGAAGTCGGTCTCGGCGATCACCGCCTTGGCCCCGAGCAGGCCGACGCTGTGCGACAGGACCTTGCCCCGCTGGTGGTAGTTGAGCATCCCCGCGACCGCGCCGCACTTCACCACGGCCAGCATCAGAAGCACCGAGTGCGGCGAGTTCCGCAGCATCACCCCGACGACGTCGCCGTGCCCGACCCCCCGCGCGGCGAGCACCGCCGCATAGCGGTTGACGGTCTCGTTGGCTTCTCGGTAGGTCAGCTGCTCGTCTTCGAACGTGATGAAGGGCTTGTCGCCGTAGCGGGCGGCTCGCTCTTGAAAGACCTTGCCGATCGACGTCTTCGCCGTCGGGCGCGCCAGGAACCCGGTGACCACGCCACGGGCGATCACAGGTGCGTCCTTCAGCAGTCCCGGCAACTTCGGGGCGATGTCCAGCAGGCCGACATGGGCGCGGGTTCCGGAATTCTGGTCGCTCACGAGCCAACCTTAACGGCGGGCGTGAGAACGATCACTGCTGCGGGGCGCACGCCTCCAGGGCCGCGTCGACGTCGGCCACCACGATCAGCCGGTCGAGCGCTCCGGCACCGACGTAGCCGGTGTCCTGCAGACCGCGCAGCCACGTGAGCAGTCCGTCGTAGTGGCCGAACGGGTCGAGCATCACCAGCGGTTTGTCGTGCATGCCGAGGTAGCCCGCCGTCCACGCCTCGAAGAACTCCTCGAGGGTGCCGATGCCGCCGGGCAGGACGACGAATGCGTCGGCCCGGTCCTCCATGACCTGCTTTCGCTCCCGCATGGTGTCGGTGACGATCAGTTCGTCGGCCTCCACGTCGGCGAGCTCGCGGTGCACCAGTGCCTTCGGGATCACGCCGACGGTGCGCCCGCTGTGCGCCCGCGCGGCCCCGGCCACCGCGCCCATGGCCGAGACGTTGCCGCCGCCTGACACCAGGGTCCAGCCGCGGTCGGCGATTGCCGCGCCCACGTCGGTCGCCAGCTTGAGCAGCTCGCGATGAGTCGGGCCGGATGCGCAGTACACGCACACCGCCCACGGGCCGCGAGGTTCTGGGGTCTCTGCATGTTCGGCGGGCACGGGAGCAACGTACCCGGCAGAGGGCACCGGTTGAACCGACGCGTTCCGCGTTTCGCGCGACGTCGCCAGCAATACACTTCGGCCGTGGTCGATCGCATCGCTGACGCCGCCAAGGCGTTGGCTTCTGGCGATCTGGCGGCGGCCGAGGACTTGGGCCGCGCAGCGTTGCTGGACGGGGAGTCCCTCACGGCCCGGCTGACACTCGCACAGGCGTTGGCCTGGCAGGGTCGCGGCCGGGACGCGGATGCGGTGCTGTCGGAGGTAGATCATCCGACCTTGAGTGAGTCCGACCTGGTGGCCTGGGCGTTGCCGCGCGCGGCGAACCAGTTCTGGATGCTCGACGAGCCCGAGCGGGCGACGGCGTTCCTTCGGGCCGTGCGGGGTCGGATGACGTCCGAGGGCGCGGCGACGAGGACGATCGACGCGCTTCTCGGCACGTTCGCGATGAACGCGGGCAGTCCGCAGCGCGCCATGCAGATCACCCGCGACGTGCTCGCCGACCCGACCGCTGACCTGCAGGCCGTCGGGTGGGCCGCGGCCGCGGCCGCACTGTGCAGTGCGCGGATGGGGAGTTTCGCCGAGGTCGACGGGTTGGCCGCGCGGGCGATCGGAGCCGGGCATCCCGGGCTCCTGCGGTTCACCAGCGCCTTCGGGCAGACCACTGCGTTGGTGATGTCGGGCGAGCTCGACCGCGCGCAGCAGTTGGCGCAGCAACTCGTCGACGGTGCGCAGCCGTCGCAGCCGGGTCACGCGATCGGCGGGTTGCTGGTCGCCGACGTCCTGATCGCGCGGGGCGACGTCGCCGGGGCCGTCGCGCTGCTGGAGCCCGCTGCCGCCGCACTGGGCGCGACGGGCTATTCGTGGGGACCGTTGGCGTGGATGTCGTTGGCGCACGCTCTCGGCCAGTTGGGGCGGGTCGCCGACGCGGGCCGGATGCTGGCGCGCGCCGAGTCCCGGCACGGACTCAAGTCGATGCTGTTCGCGCCGGAGCTGGCACTGGCCAGGGCGTGGACGGCTGCTGCGCGACGCGACGGGGCGGGTGCGATCGAGGCTGCGCGGGAATCGGCCCGCGCCGCAGAACGAGGCGGTCAGTCGGCGGTCGCCCTTCGCGCATTGATCGACGCAGTGCGCCTGGGTGACACCCGCGCCGCCGACGCCATCGAGCGGCTCGAAATGAACTGCGCCGTAGGACTTTTGGGACTGTCCTATGCGCAGGCCTTCACCGCGGGGGACGCCGAGGCATTGGACGCGGCCGCCGCGGCGTTCGACGGCATCGGCATGCGCGGTGTCGCCGCCGACGCGGCGCGGCAGGCAGCCGCGACGCGCGATTAGTCCCCGGCTCGGCTTGGTGCGGCGCACCGACGTCGCCGGCCCAGACCATCGTGGCGTCAGCCGTCTCGGGATCGACGTGGACCGAGGCCGACGCTGATCGGCGAGGCCGTGGCTGCCCAGAAACTGCCGCCAATCAGCCCTGCCGCCCCGCCATAGAATCGACGTTGCTGCGGCGCCACGAATGTCGGCGACCGGTGGTTCTCGTCAAGGCCGAACAGGGGGTTCCAGATGGCCGACCAGTTCTCCGTACAGACCGCCGACGTGCGCACCAACGCCGCGAAGTACGACCAGGTGGTGGCGACGCTGTCGCAGGTGATGGGGGCGGGGGCGCCGCAGTCGGCCGCGGTCGCGACGTCTCAGGGACAGATCGCGTCGCCGGTGATCGGCGCCTTGGACCAGGTGCTCGGCAGCAGGCAGGCCACGCTGCAAGCCACGTCGACGTCCAGCCAGACGATCGGCGACCTGTTGCGCCGGGCCGCTCAGATGTACGACGAGGGCGACGTCGCCGGCGCGGAGCGGCTCCGGGCGGCTGCGGATGCGCTGGCCGATCCCGAGGGCACCAACGGCACGGATTCCCAACGAGCCTCCACGGATTCGGAGCGAGCCTCCACCGAACGGGATGACGGCACGTCCACCGGCTCATCGAGCGCAGGCGCGGATCAGGCCGGGCAGCTCGCAGGCCAGGTCGGCCAGCAGGTCGGTCAATTGGGTCAGGCGATCGGCCAGGCCGTGGCCGGGCTGGTGCAGGGCTTGACGCAGCTGCCTCAACAGATCGTGCAGGGCGTGCAGTCGGCCACGCAGGCCGGCGCCGACGAGAACGTCGATGGCACGCCGGGCGAGGACGCGGCGCGGCCCGGTGAGGAAGAGAAGGAAACGGATCCGACCATCGACGACAGGGCACGTGAGGATGAGGGTGAGGAGGAGGTGGCGACCGTTCCGAGCGGCGATCACGCCCAGCCGGATGACACGGTGGACGGCGCCGCACCGGGCGACCACGCGGGCGGTCCGCTCCCCCCACCGGTCGCCGAGCGAGCCGTGCCTGCGCAGACCCGTCCTCAGCAGTCGGCGCCCTAGACCAGCCGTCCCGCGGCCAGCTTGAGCCACCTGGCCACGCCGATCGATTGGAGGAAGCGCTCGTCGTGACTCACCACCACGAACGCACCGCGGTAGGCGTTCAGTGCTGACTGCAGTTGCGCGACGCTGACGAGGTCGAGGTTGTTGGTCGGCTCGTCGAGGAGCAACAGCTGAGGCGCGGGCTCCGCGTACAGCACGCACGCGAGCGTGGCGCGCAGCCGCTCCCCTCCCGACAGTGCCGCGACGGGAAGATGGATGTGGTCGCCGCGAAAGAGGAACTGCGCCAACAAATGCATGCGGCGGGTGTGCGTGAGGCTCGGCGCGAACTCGGCGAGACTCTGCGCCACGGTGCGCTCCGGATCGAGCAGATCGAGCCGCTGCGACAGGTAGGCAATCCGACCGTCTCCCCGTTGCACGTCGCCGAGGGTCGGTGCGACGTCACCGTTGACGATGCGGAGCAGCGTCGACTTGCCAGCTCCGTTGGATCCCATCAGCGCAATGCGTTCGGGACCACGGATGTCGAGGTCGATCCCGTTGCCCGCAAACAGGTTTCGATCTCCCATTCGGATCTGCACGCCGCGAGCGACGAGCAGCGTACGACCCGCGGGCACGTCGGTGTCGGGGAGGTCGAGCACGATGGCGTCGTCGTCGCGAAGTGCCCGCTCGGCATCGTCGAGCCGATTCCGGGCGTCGTCGACGCGCTTGGCATGCACGTCGTCGGCCTTGGCGGCCGACTCCTGGGCGTCGCGTTTGAGCTTGCCAGCGACGATCTTGGGCAGGCCCGCGTCCTTGACGTTGCGGGCGGCGGTGCTCGATCGTCTGGCGGCGCGTTCGCGGGCTTGCTGCATCTGACGCTTCTCCCGCTTGAGCACCTGTTCGGCGTTGCGGAGGTCAGCCGCGGCGGCTCGCTGGCCGGCCTGGACCGCGCTCTCGTACTCGGTGAAAGTGCCTCCGTAGAAGACGATTTCACCGCGATGGAGCTCGGCGATGCGGTCCATTCGATCGAGCAGCGACCGGTCGTGGCTGACGACGAGCAGGGTGCCCCCGAAGTCGTCGAGCGCAGCGTACAGGCGGTGCCTGGCGTCGACGTCGAGGTTGTTGGTGGGCTCGTCGAGCAGCAGGACGTCGGGCCGCCGCAGCAGCTGCGCGGCGAGACCCACCGCGATGACCTCGCCGCCGCTCAGCGTGCCCAGCCGCCGATCCAGCGCGACGTGGGCCAGACCCAGTCGGTCGAGTTGCGCGCGCAACCGCTCCTCGACGTCCCAGTCGTCGCCGATCGCGGCGAACACCGCGTCGGAGGCGTCGCCCGCGGCAAGGGCGTCGAGCGCCGCGATGACGGGCGCAACGCCGAGGACGTCGGCGACGGTGCGGTCTGCGGAGGAATCCGTGAAGGGCAGCGTCTGAGGCAGATACCCGACGGTGCCGTCGACGACGACGGTGCCCGCGCGCGGCGCGAACTCTCCGGCGATGAGTTTGAGCAATGTGCTCTTGCCAGCGCCGTTGGGCGCGACGAGCCCCGTGCGGCCGCCGGGGACGGTGAAGGTCAGGTCGACGAACAACGGCGTGTCGTCGGGCCAGCCGAAGGACAGGTGTGAGGAGACGATGGAGACGTCGGACATGCGAAGAATCTCTCGGTGGCGCCCGCGGCGCAATGGCCACGGAGGTGGGTGACGGTCGGGGCATGCTCCGGCTATCCGGAGATGTCGTCACCCAGCATGTTTCGGCCCACCTCTAGTCGATTCGACGTGCGTTCACCATGGTATCGACGTCGGTCAAGTCAAATAACTGCGCAGCATGTCGGTGGCGGCGGTGATCTGACTGACCTCCACGCGTTCGTCGACGCGGTGCGCGGTGTTGGGGTCGCCGGGCCCGTAGTTGACCGCCGGGATGCCCAGCGCCGCGAACCGTGCAACGTCGGTCCAGCCGAACTTGGCGCGCACCCGTCCCCCGGCGGCGGCGACGAGCGCGGCGGCCGCCGGCTTGGTGAGTCCTGGCAGAGCGCCCGCCGCGGCGTCGGTCTGCTCGATGTCGACGGCGAGGCCGTCGAGCACGTCGTGGACGTGTGCGAGGGCCTGCTCGGGGCTGCGGTCGGGGGCGAACCGGAAGTTCACCGTCACCGACGCGGCGTCGGGGATGACGTTGCCCGCGACGCCGCCGTCGATGCGGACGGCCGACAGGCCTTCGCGGTAGGTGCAGCCGTCGATGTCGACGTTGCGCGGTTGGTAGTTCGACAGCCGATCCAGGACGGCGCCGAGCTTGTGAATGGCGTTGTCCCCCAGCCACGATCGCGCAGAATGCGCTCGCGTTCCGACGGCGCGGACCACGACGCGGATGGTGCCCTGACACCCGGCTTCGATGAAGCCGCCGGACGGCTCGCCGAGGATGGCGACGTCGGCCCGCAGCCAGTCGGGCAGCTCGCGTTCGATGCGACCGAGACCGTTGGCGCTGGACTCGATCTCCTCGCAGTCGTACATCACCAGGGTGATGTCGTGTGACGGCTCGGCGATGGTGGCGGCCAGGTGCAGGAACACCGCGTCACCGGACTTCATGTCCGAGGTGCCGCATCCGTAGAGCTCGTCGTCGACTCGCGTGCTCGGCACGTTGTCGGCGGCGGGAACGGTGTCGATGTGACCGGCGAGCAGCACCCGGGACGGGCGTCCGAAGTCGGTGCGGGCCAGCACGGCGTCGCCGTTGCGGATCACTTCGTAACCGACCGCCTGGGCGCGCAGCGCAGCCTCGATCTCATCGGCGATGCGCTGCTCGTGTCGCGATTCGCTGGGGATGTCCACCAGCGCCGCGGTCAGCTCGATCGGATCCGCACGTAAATCCAGGCCCACAGCCGTCCACGCTAGTCCAGTAACGTTTGGCACCGTGACTTCAGCATCAGGCGTCGGCGTGGCCACCATCGCGGCCGACGGAACGATTCTCGACACGTGGTTCCCCGAGCCGGAACTGTTGGGCGGGCAGGAGCGGAGCGGCGCCGGGGGTGTCGCTGCCGTGGAGTCCGGCACCAACCGCCTGTCAGTAGCCGAGGTGACCGACGAGCTGGCCGCCTTGACCGGGCGTGATGACGAGCGCGACGTCGAGACCGTGATCGTGCGGACGACGATCGCGTCGCTGGACGACAAGCCTGCCGACGCATTCGACGCCTACCTGCGCCTGCACCTGCTGTCGCACCGGCTGATCGCCCCCCACGGAGCCAACCTGGACGGCATCTTCGGCGTGCTGGCCAACGTGGTGTGGACCAACTTCGGGCCCTGCGCCGTCGACGGCTTCGAGCTGACAAGGGCCCGGCTGCGGCGCCGCGGTCCCGTCACGGTGTACGGCATCGACAAGTTTCCTCGCATGGTGGACTACGTGGTGCCTGCGGGCGTCCGCATCGCCGACGCGGACCGGGTGCGCCTGGGCGCGCACCTCGCGGCGGGCACGACGGTGATGCACGAGGGTTTCGTGAACTTCAACGCGGGCACGCTCGGGACGTCGATGGTCGAGGGGCGGATCTCGGCGGGCGTAGTAGTCGGCGACGGTTCCGACGTCGGGGGCGGCGCGTCGATCATGGGGACCCTCTCGGGCGGCGGCAAGGAGATCATCTCGGTCGGGAAGCGCTGCCTGCTCGGCGCCAATGCCGGCATCGGCATCTCACTCGGCGATGACTGCGTCGTCGAAGCGGGTCTTTACGTCACGGGCGGCACGAAGGTGACCACCTCGGACGGGCAGACGGTGAAGGCCCGCGAGCTGTCGGGTGCCAGCAACCTGCTGTTCCGGCGCAATTCGGTGTCCGGCGCGGTCGAGGTGGTCGCCCGCGACGGCAGCGGCATCACGCTGAACGACGCCCTCCACGCCAACTAGCGCGCCCCCTGCGGGCGCCCCGCCCACACGCCGAATTCTGCGTGTGGGCTGTTCTTCGTCACGCCCCGCGACCCTGCCGCAGAACTCGCGAACGGGTCGATTCCTGCCAACCGCCGCTCAATCACTGCCACCGGAATGAAAGCTCTGACCTGCCGGTTATAGGCATCAGACCGGCCGGGAAGGCCTCCCCACCGGAACCAGAAACAGAGTCACTCACGAAAGAAGAACGACCATGAAGAACTTCGGATTCGCCACCATCACCACCGCCATCGCCGCCGGCCTCACCGCCGCCGTCCTCGGCTTCGCCGCCCCCGCCAACGCCGACCTGACCCACCACCAGTGGATCAACGACATCCAGCACTCGGCCACCACCGGCCAGGTCACCTCCACCGTCGGCAACGGCCGCTAAGACACCAGACGCGAGAAGGGCACCCCG
>NZ_JBEVLO010000496.1:0-16098 GCF_040509115.1 Mycobacterium sp.
CGCGAAGAGTTCTCGCGATCGCCCCGCAGTTTCGGCGTCCGGTCAGAGGTCCAGCAGCGCGATCTCGGGTGACTCGATCAGGTCACGGAGCTCGCAGAGGAAGGTCGCGACCTGCGCACCGTCGGCGATCCTGTGGTCGAAGGCGCACGTGATGGTCATGGTCGGTCGGATGACCAGTTCGTCGTCGACGACGACGGCCCTTGGCTTGAGCGATCCCATGCCGAGGATCGCGGCCTCCGGGTGGTTGATCACCGGCACGCCCTCGTCGAGACCCAGCGCGCCGAAGTTGGACACGGTGAACGTCGACCCCTGGAGCTCGGTGGGCTTGAGGCTGCCCTCCCTGGCGCCGCGGATCAGCTCGGCCACCCGGGCGGCCAGGCCAAGGGTGGTCTTCTTCTGGGCCTCGGCCACCACCGGCACCAGAAGGCCCCGTGGCGTGGCGACTCCGAAGCCGAGGTGGACGGCGCGGTGCGAATGCACCTGTGGCCCATTGGCGGTCTCCACCCAGGTCGAATTGAAGACCTTGTTGTGGGTCAGCGCAACGACGAGGAGCCGCATCGTCAGCACGAACGGCGTGACGTGCTGCCCGTTGTCGCCCGCGGCACCCCGGAACCGGTCCCGCAGCTGCAGGAGGCCGGTGTAGTCGACCTGCACGCTGCAGTGCGCGTCGGGAATCTCGCTGCGCGAGCGGAGCATGCGATCCGCCATCCGGGACTGCACCCGGTTGACGGGAATGACGTCGTGACCGCGATCGGAGGGTGCCTCGGTGCTGGCCGATGCCGATGAGTCCGCGGCCGTCAGGACGTCGTCCCTGGTGATGACGCCACCCGGCCCCGACCCGGGTTGCAGGGAGTCCAGATCGACCCGTAGTTCCGCGGCGAGCTTGCGGACCGGAGGCGCGGCCCGCGGGCGGGACCGCCCCGACCTCGCCGACGAGCCGTGGGTGCGCCGTCTGCTGGTGTCGATCGCCCCGTCGGCGCCGTAGCCGACGAGAACCGACGTCCGGACGCCGCTCGCGGGCGGGTCGGCAGCGGCGGAGCCGTTGGCGCTGACCGGGTTGGGCGGGGCGGCCGCGTCGGCCGCGGTGTCGATGCGGACCAGCACGGAGCCGACCTGAAGGACGTCGTCCTCCTTGCCGCGCAGTTCGACGATGCGGCCCGCGTACGGGCTGGGTATCTCGACTTCGGCCTTCGCGGTTTCCAGTGAACACAGCGTCTGGTTCAGGATGACCTCGTCGCCGACCGCGACGTTCCAGCACACGATCGTGGCCTCTTCCAGGCCCTCACCCAGGTCGGGCACCAGGAACTGCTTCACGCTGTCGGAGCTCATGGCTGGTCCAGTGCCCTCTCGACGCAGTCCAGGAGACGGTCCGGGCCCGGCAGCCACAGCTTCTCCAGCCGCGCCGGCGGGTACGGCGTGTCGAAACCGGTGGCGCGCAGCACTGGCGCCTCAAGCTCGTAGAACAGCTCCTCCTGAATGCGTGCGGCCAGTTCCGCACCGAAGCCCAGGGTGCGGGCCCCCTCGTGCAGGACGACGCAGCGGCCCGTCTTGCGGACGGACTCGGCCACGGTGTCGAAGTCCAGCGGGTTCAGAGACCGCAGGTCGACGACTTCCAGGCTCCAGCCGTGGTGTTCGGCGGCGGTCTCGGCCGCGCTCAACGCGGTCGCGACGAGCCCGCCGTAGGTGAGCACGGTGACATCGGTGCCCTCCCGGCGAATCTGGGCTTGTCCGATGGGCGGGGCGGGAACGGACGTGTCGACCACCTCGCGGCCCCAGTACCGGCGCTTCGGTTCGAGGAACACGACCGGGTCGGGGCTGGCGATCGCGTAGCGAAGCAGCCAGTAGGCATCGGTCGGGGTGGCGGGCGTAACGACCTTGAGGCCGGCCGTGTGCACCCAGTACGTCTCGGTCGACTCCGAATGATGTTCGGCTGCACCGATTCCGCCGAACGATGGGATGCGGATCGTGACGGGCATGTTGATCTCGCCGTGGGTCCGCTGCCGGAACTTCGCGAGGTGGCTGACGATTTGGTCGAAGGCGGGATAGGAGAAGCCGTCGAACTGAATCTCTGGCACCGGTACGAATCCGCGGATCGCCAACCCCACCGAGATGCCGATGATCGCCGATTCGGCCAGTGGGGTGTCGAAGCATCGCGCGTCGCCGAATGCCTTCGCGACGCCCTCGGTGACGCGGAAGACGCCGCCCTGATGGGCGACGTCCTCTCCGAACACCAGCACTCGCTCGTCGTCGGCCATCGCGTCGTGAAGCCCTCGGTTGAGTGCCTCGACCATGGTCATGGCGCTGCTGGTCTGCGGACTCTTCACACCCGCCGCCGGGGGACGTTCGGTGGGACGGTCAATGATCTCGGTCACCTCATTCATCCTTCGCGAGTTCGGCCATCAACTGCTGACGCTGCTCTGCCAGGTCTGGAGTTATCTCGGCGTACACGGTGTCGAACACTTCGGCCACGTCGAAGTCCGGCGCCCCGAACACCATGTCACGAAGCTCGCCCCTTAGCCGGGTCGAACGGGCCGCGACCCGGTCTTCGAGCCGCTCCGTCCAGATTCCGAGGTTCTTCAGGTAGGCGCGGTACCGCGTGATCGGGTCGCGCTCCGCCCAGTGGTCCACTTCCGCGGCGGACCGGTAGCGGGTCGGGTCGTCGGAGGTGGTGTGCGGGCCCATCCGGTAGGTGACCGCCTCGACGAGGGTGGGGCCCTCGCCTGCGCGTGCGCGTTCCGCGGCCTCGGCCATCACCGCATAGCAGGCCAGCGGATCGTTGCCGTCGACCCGGATGCCCGGCATGCCGTATCCGACCGCCTTGTGGGCGATCGACGGCGCGACCATCTGCTTGGCCAACGGGATCGAGATCGCCCACTGGTTGTTCTGGACATAGAAGATGCACGGCGTCTTGAACACCGCCGCGAAGTTCAGCGCCTCGTGGACGTCGCCTTCACTGGTCGAACCGTCGCCGAGAAAGGCGACGGTCACCGAGTCCTCGTTCAGACGTTGGGCAGCCATCGCGGCGCCCACCGCGTGCAAGGCATGGGTGCCGATGGGGATCGACATCGGCGCGCAGCGCTTCTTGGTGAATTCGTGTCCACCATTCCACGTGCCACGCCACGCGAGACCGACGTGCCCCGGTGCGATGCCGCGAACCAGGAAGACCCCGAGTTCGCGATACTGCGGGAACAGCCAGTCGGTCTTGCGGAGGCACGCCGCGGCGCCGACCTGCGCGGCCTCCTGGCCCAGGCACGACGGGAAGAGCGCCAGCTCACCCTGCCGCTGCAGGTTGATGAACTCGCCGTCGAGGTCGCGCGTGACGACCATCATCTCGTAGAGCCAGCTCAACGTTTCCTTCGGCAACTCGCGGCTGTAGCGGTTCTCTGACGTCGCCTCTCCGCTGGGGTCTATCAGGGAGATCGGCTCTAACCCGAGTTCGCCGGGCGGTGCAAACATTTCTCGACTCCTTGCGTGACGTCTTCGCTCGTCCCGACGTGTTGACTGCTAGCAAACCCCGCCGCGGTGTTCTGGTGAGTGAGCAAAGCCTACGAGGGAGATCTACGAGATGCCACCCCGAGTTGACGTTCGGCGTGGCACCGCGCGCACGCGGGGAGCGGTCGGGCCGACGATTCGACGGCGCTTCGTCGTCGGCGTTCGATGCTGTCTTCGGCTTTTGTGGCCATTGCGCCTCCTCTCCCTTTCCCGATGATCGCCGTCGACGCGCAGCTCAGGGTGGTGAAGAAGCCCAGCCGAGCATTTCGACATTTGCGACGTCAGCCGTATCGTTGGCCGTTTCGCGAATTCTTGGCAGCAACCTCATTCGATGCGAATGAAACTTCTGTGAATTTGGCCCTCCCGGCGGTTCTCGGGCGTGTCCCGCCGGCCGTCGAGCAACATCGCGGTGGGCGCGCTCCGTACCGTCACGTCGACGTGCGGATCCAGCAAGAGGCTACGTCGGCCGCGCATGGGGCGCCGTGAGACGCTGAGTCGGTGGAAGTCGTGGAGATCAACACGGGTGAGTGGTACTTGCGTGGCCTGAGGTGTGACGATCGGGTCGATGACCGGCCCGCGCTGGCCGACCTCGGCGAGACCGACCTTGAGTACATCGACCAGGCCGCCGACGACTGGGAATCCGACACCCGCTACACGTGGGCGGTGTGCATACCGACGACCGGTGAGCTGATCGCCGAGATCGCCCTCGACCCCAAGTCGTCGTTCATGGAGAGCCGGGGCAGGCCGGGTTTCGAGGACGCCGCCGCGATCGCCGAGGACACCGTGCGGCGTTACGCCTCCGAAGTGCTTGGTCTGCGGGTCTGGACGTGACCGACCGCCCCGGCTCCGATGGACCGATCTCGTCTACCGCACCCCGCTCCGCCAGCCCGAAGGTCGTCGCCGTCACCGGTGCCGCGGGCCAGATCGGTTACGCGGCGCTGTTCCGCATCGGCGCGGGCGCGCTGCTCGGCAGAGGTGTGCCCGTGACGTTGCGGCTGCTGGAGTTGCCGTCGGCGGCGAGGGCAGCCGAAGGCGTGGTGATGGAACTCGTCGACAGCGCCTTCGAGCTGCTGGCGGGCATCGAGATCCACGACGATCCGGTGCAGGCATTCGACGGTGTCGACGTCGCACTGTTGGTCGGGGCGAAGCCGCGTAGCAAGGGCATGGAGCGGGCCGACCTGCTGGCCGCCAATGCCGCGATCTTCGCCGACGCCGGGCGGGCCCTGAATGCGGGCGCGTCCTCCGACGTTCGGGTCGTGGTGGTCGGCAATCCGGCGAACACCAATGCCCTCGTCGCGTCCGCCCATGCGCCGGACATACCGTCGGAGCGGTTCACGGCACTCACCCGGTTGGATCACAACCGGGCGGTCGCCGCCCTGGCCGCCCACGCGAACGTCCACGTCGCCGACGTCTCGCGCGTCACGGTGTGGGGCAACCACTCCCCGACCATGTACCCCGACATCTTCCACGCCGAGGTCGCAGGCCGGTCGGGCGCCGAGTATGCCGCCGACACCGATTGGCTGACAACCGATTTCATCCCAACCGTGGCCAAACGCGGGACGGCGATCATCGAAGCGCGCGGCACGTCGTCGGCCGCTTCGGCGGCCAACGCCGCGATCGACCACGTGCGGGACTGGGTCGACGGCACCGACCCCGACGACTGGACGTCCGTGGCCCTGGCCTCCCCCGGCGTGTACGGCATCCCCGAGGGCATCGTGGCGTCGCTTCCGGTGCGGGCGGTCGACGGTGCATGGCAGATCGTCGAGGGCCTGGAGCTCAATGCATTCTCCCGCGCGCGCATCGACGCGTCGGTGGCCGAACTGACCGAGGAGCGCGCGGCGGTGCAGGCCCTCGGTCTGCTCTAGTACCCCTGCTCTAGTACCTCAGTAGCTCGGTAGCGTGTCGCCGCGCCGTTAGCGCCGATCGACGTCTTCGCCGCTGGCCAGGTCCCCACATTCGACGGTCACCACGTCGGTCCGCCCCGACAGGAACCGCCGCGCTCCCTCGTCACCGTGCAGATCCGCCACCAGGGACGGCCAGAAGCCGGTCGCGATCACGACCGGATGTCCCGGGCGACCGGTGTAGGCGGCGCGGGCCAACCCAGAAGTACCCGCGGCGGCCAACACACGTCGAACCACGTCGGCTCCAACGTCGGGAGTGTCGACGGTGTGCAAGACGGCCAGGTCGGCCCCCACGATCGCCGCCAACCCGGACCGCACCGACGCACTCATGCCATCGGCCCAGTCCGTGGCGATGACGGCGCGCGCCGGCTCGGGGACGTCGACGACCGCCGCTCCCAGTACCACCACGACGTCGTCACATCCGCCGTTGCGCAGGGCCTCCACCGCAAGGCGCAGCCACTCGCCTTGTTCGGCAAGCACTTTGGGCATCCCATACCGGGTTCCCGCTCCGGCGGCGAGCAGCACGCCCGCGACGGCACCCCGCTTCGACATGCGAACATTGTCAACCTGGTCGATTCTTGTCCCATGTCCGCCCCGGTCGACAAGAAGATCCACAGACGCGTGCACCCGGTTGACGAGGTGCTGCCGATCCCGAAGCTCGCCACGTACGGGTTCCAGCACGTCGTCGCGTTCTACGCGGGCGCGGTCCTGGTGCCCATCATCATCGCGGGCGCGATCGACCTGCCCGCCGAAGACCTGGTGAAGCTGATCACCGCCGATTTGTTCACCTGCGGCATCGCGTCGATCATCCAGGCCGTCGGGTTCTGGAAGGTGGGCGTCCGGCTACCGCTGCTCCAGGGTGTCACCTTCGCGGGCGTCTCCCCGATCATCGCCATCGGGCTGGCCAACGGCGGCGGAGCACCGAGCCTGCTGTACGTCTACGGCGCCGTCATCGTCGCGGGCATCTTCACGTTCCTCATCGCACCCATCTTCATCAAGCTGCTGCGATTCTTCCCGCCGGTGGTCACGGGCACCCTGATCACCATCATCGGCCTGTGTTTGGTTCCGGTGGGCGCGCTTGACGCGGTCACCAATCCCCACACCCACGAGACCGACCCCACGAACATCCGGTGGTTCCTCTACGCGCTGGGCACCATCGCGATCATCGTCGGTATCCAGCGGGTGTTCCGCGGCTTCCTGGCCACCATCGCCGTCCTGCTGGGCCTGGTCATCGGGTGCGCGGTCGCCTTCGCGCTTGGTGACATGAACTTCGACAGGGTGGGCGAGGCCGCGGCGTTGGGCTTCACCCCTCCGTTCCTCTTCGGGATGCCCAAGTTCGACTTCGTCGCCTGCCTGACCATGATCATCGTGCTGTTGATCACCGCCGTGGAGTCGACCGGTTCGACGATCGCGACGGGTGAGATCGTCGGCAAGCGCGTCAAGGCCTCCGACATCGGCAACGTGCTGCGCGCCGATGGCGTCGCCACCACCATCGGCGGCATCTTCAATTCGTTTCCCTACACGGCGTTCTCGGAGAACGTCGGCCTGGTTCGCCTCACCGGCGTCAAGAGCCGCTGGGTGGTGGCCGCCGCGGGCGTCATCATGATCATTCTCGGGTTCCTGCCCAAGGTCGCCGCCATCGTCGCCTCGATCCCGAACCCCGTGCTCGGCGGCGCGGCGCTGACGTTGTTCGCCACCGTCGCCGTGGTCGGCATCCAGACGCTCGGGAAGGTCGACTTCACCGATCACCGCAATCTGATCATCGTCACGACGAGCCTGGCCTTGGCGCTGTGGGTGACGTCCTACCCGGACATCGCCAAGGCGATGCCCACCGGTCTGAACCTGATCTTCGGCAGCGGCATCAGCATCGGCGCGGTATGCGCGATCCTGCTGAACATCGTGTTCTTCCATACCGGTTCGCGTGGTCCGCGGGTGGCAGGCGGCGGTTCGATCACCCTCGACGAGGTGAACTCGATGACCAAGGAGCGCTTCACGGAGGTCTTCGGGCATGTGGTGCAGGACGTCCCGTGGGCCGTCGAGCGCGCCTACGAGCAGCGCCCGTTCGCCGACACCAGGGCGATGCGCGAGGCGTTCCAGGACGCGGTACTCACCGGCTCGTCGGAACAGCAACTGGAGCTGCTCAACGCGTTCCACGATCTCGGCGCCGAGGACGAGACGGGCCATGCTCTGGCCGTCGACCACGTGGCACTATCGAATCTCGATGAACAGGACCACGACGACGTCGTCGAACTGGCGGGGTCCTACCGCGACCACTTCGGCTTCCCCCTCGTCATCTGCGCACGCGAGACGGAGCACTTCGACCGAGTGCTCAAGAACGGCTGGTCGCGGATGGACAATTCGCCGGCCGCCGAAAAGGCCTTCGCGTTGATCGAGGTCGCGAAGATCGCGAACTATCGATTCATCGATCTGGTGGCCGACGCCAACCCGATCGCCGCGGCGAAGTTCAGTCGGCTCAACGAATTGCAGTAGATGCCTACCAAGGGAGCACTCGGCCTCGACGGGTTCAACCGCCTGACCGACCGTCAGCGGATGAACCTGCTCTATGGCGTGTGCTCGTCGCCAATCTGGGCGCGTCGGGTGCTCGCCGGCGGGCCGTTCCGCGACGTCGACGCGCTGCTGGACCGTGCCGACCGGGTGCTCGCCGAGCTGCCCGACGGTGAGATCGACGCGGCACTGGACGGGCATCCGAGGATCGGCGCCAAGGTCGACAATGCGTCCTCGGCCCGCGAGCAGTCCGCCGTGGCCTCTGCGGGTGACGACGTGAAAGCCGAATTGGCCGCCAAGAACCGCGAATACGACGACAAGTTCGGCTACGTGTATCTGGTGTGCGCCAGCGGCCGCTCCGCCGAGGAGCTGCTGGCCATCCTGACCGACCGGCTGCACAACGACCCCGACACCGAACGCCGGGTGATGCGCAGTGAGCTGGCGAAGATCAACCGGCTGCGGCTGGAACGTCTGCTGAGCGAGCCGGCGTGATTCTCCCCCGCGGCGAGGGTGCGGGTCCGAACGCGACACGCCGCGGTTCTGACGCGTTGTGCGCCCGCTCGCGCGCGATGGTGACCGCATGAGTCTCTCCACCCACGTCCTCGACGCCGTCTCCGGCCGGCCCGCCATAGGGGTTGCCGTCACCCTTTCCGACGCGGCGGGCACCACGCTGGCCACGGCCGTCACCAACGAGGACGGACGCGTCGCGCGCCTCGGCGACGACTTGGCCGCCGGAGTGCACCGTCTACACTTCGACACCGGCTCCTACTTCGCGGCCAACGACGTACCCGCGTTCTACCCGGAAATCGTCATCGCCTTCGAGATCACCGACACCGCAGGTCATTACCACGTTCCGGTGCTGCTTTCGCCGTATGCGTATTCCACCTACCGAGGGAGCTGAGCAGTGTCGAAGATCATCCTTGGCAAGAACCAATACGGCAAGGCCGAGAACCGCGTCGTCAGGATCTACCGCGACAGCCCGCGCCACGAAATTCATGACGTCAACGTGTCCACATGTCTGCGTGGGGATTTCAGTGCTGCCCATCTGGTCGGCGATCAATCGGAGGTGCTGCCCACCGATACCCAGAAGCAGACCGCCTACGCGTATGCCAAGGAGAAGGGTCTGCTGTCGATCGAGGACTACGGCCTCGCGCTGGCACGGCACTTCGTGCACGACGTCGAGCCGGTGCAGGGTGCGCGGATCGAGATCGATGAATACGCTTGGCAGCGTGCGGTCGTGGATGGCGTCGAGCACGATCACACCTGGATCCGCAAGGGCCAGGAGGTCCGCACCGCGGCGATAACCGTTGACGCCGAAGGGGAATGGGTCATCGGTGGGCTCAAGGAGATGACCATCCTGAAGTCCACCGGCTCGGAGTTCGCCGACTTCCTCACCGACCCGTACACCATCCTGGAGCCGACGCACGACCGGGTGATGGCGACGTCGCTGACGGCGCAGTGGCGTTTCACCTCCACCGACGTCGATTGGGAAGCGACCTATGAGGGCGTCAAGACCCAACTGGTCAAGCAGTTCGCCGTGGTGCAGTCACTGGCCCTGCAGCAGACGCTCTACGAGATGGGCAAGGCGGTGCTCGAGACGTATCCGGTGATCGCCGAGGTACGGCTCGCGGCGCCCAACAAGCATCACTTCGTCTACGACCTCGCCCCATTCGGCGTGGAGAACAACAGGGAGGTGTTCAACGCCGACGACCGGCCATACGGTTTCATCCAGGCCACCGTCACCAGGGACGACGCACCGCAGGCTGGCGCCGCGTGGGACGTCTACCAGGGCTGGCTACCCTAGCGTCGCGGTGCTCGGTGGGTTTGCCCGCTATTCGAGCTGATCCCTGAGCCGCGTTAGCGACTTCGCGAGCAGACGCGAGACGTGCATCTGCGAGATGCCCACCCGCTCCGCGATCTGCGTCTGGGTCAGCGACTCGAAGAACCGCAACACCAGGACCGTGCGTTCCCGTTCGGGAAGGCTTTCGAGCAACGGACGCAACGCTTCCCGGTTTTCGATGCGGTCGAGGTTGGCGTCGACGTCGCCGAGGGTGTCGGCGATGGCTGGCGCCTCGTCGGTGCCGCCGCCGACGCCGTCGATCGACAGCGTGTTGTAGGAGCTGCCCGCGACGAGACCTTCGACGATCTCCTCGCGATCCATCTCGAGCTCGGCGGCCAGTTCCGAGGGCGTTGGCGCCCGACCGAGCCGCTGCGACAGCTCAGCCGTCGCCGCGCCGAGTCGCAGGTGCAGCTCCTTGAGCCGGCGCGGGACCTTCACCGACCAGCTGTTGTCCCTGAAGTGGCGCCGTACCTCACCCATGATGGTCGGTACGGCGAACGACACGAAGTCCGATCCGGCGTCGACGTCGAAGCGGATGACGGCATTGACCAGCCCGACCCGTGCCACCTGCACCAGGTCGTCTCTGGGTTCGCCGCGGCCGTCGAAGCGGCGCGCGATGTGGTCGGCCAACGGCAGACACCGTTCGACGATGGCGTCGCGTTGGCGGGTGAACTTGGCGGAGCCGTCAGGCAGCTGCTGCAGCGTGCGGAACATGTCGGCCACGTCCGCGTATTCAGAGTTCGATCGTGACGACGAACCCCGAGAGGACGACGTTGTCACCTCAGCGAGCTCGCTCGTCTCGTCGTCATGGAGATTCCGAAGACCTGCGCGTCCTCCGGACCATGGCCGTCGTGGAACGTGGACACCTCGTCCGTCAGTGAGCTCAGGACGTGCCAGCTGAAGCTGCCGGGGACCACGATGTCGGGTGAGGAGCAGGAGGTCGATACGTCGACGACGAGTTGCGCGTCGAGGGGGTTGACCACCAGCACCAGGGTGGCATCCGGAGTGGCCGATCGGATGAGGCGCGTGCATGCCTCGTCGACGGCCAGCCGCAGGTCGGCGACGCTGTCGAAGTCCAGGTCCTCATAGGTACCGACGGCGCCGACAACGGTCCGCAGCACCGCGAGGTTCTCCAACTTCGCCGCCACGCGAACTTCGATGGCGCGAGGGTTTTGATGCCCTCCGCCATGGTCGTGCTGACCCTCTGACACGCGCCCTCCAAGTGATCTCCACGCGAGATTACCCCGAGGAGCTCCCCAGCTAACCACGACCACTCCGTTCACCAGCGGGCTGCTTGACGAAGCAATCCGGAGCGGTGACCGCGGCGTACTTGGTCCGCATGTTTGGGGCGCCTCCTGCTGGTTTCACGTGACTCATTCCCGTCGAGGATGCCCAGCCGCAGGCCGACTAAACCCGTGGCGACGCGGCCGCCCCGCACCCTGCCATTCCGGTTGTCGATGAAAGCAACTCGTGACCAAGGCAATTGGTAGCTGGCGGGGTGACCGATGCCGCAATCCGTTTAGCTGCGCGGCCCGACGGGCAACCTTGGACCGACCAGATACTCACCAAGTGGTGAATGAGGGAGAGGCAGCCATGACCGACAAGGACAGTGGACCCGAAGCAGGCGTCAAGGGCGTCGTCGAAGACGTCAAGGGCAAGGCCAAGGAAGTCGTCGGCACCGTGACCGGGCGTGATGACCTGATTCGTGAGGGCAAGGCGCAGCAGGACAAGGCCGAGGCCCAGCGCGACGTCGCGAAGAAGGAAGCCGAGGCCGAGGCCGCCCGCGGCGGTGCTGCCGCCGCAGAAGCGCGTCAGAAGGCAGAACAGCAGCTCTAGGTCTGCTCGCATGGATACTCGGGATGGTCCGGTCGGAAGTTTCGACCGGACCATCTCCATGCTGCGACGAGGGCCAGGGATGACTACCGTCGATGAGTGGATCTGAACACCATCGAAACGGTCACGGCCCCGCGGCGGCGCGCCGACCTGTGGCCACTGGGCCCATCGGACGCCGTCGTCGGCGGCGGTACGTATCTGTTCTCCGACCCGCAGCCACACCTCCGGCGACTGGTCGACCTGGCCGAATTGGGCTGGCCCGCAGTCACAGTCACCGATGTTGGGATCGAGCTGGCCGCCACCTGCACGCTGGCCCGCGTCTCGAGCCTCTCGGCCGAGCTCCCGACGGTGAGACCGGACTGGTTGGCAGCCCCCCTGTTTGACCAATGTTGCGCGGCACTGCTGGCCTCGTTCAAGATCTGGCGAACCGCGACGATCGGGGGCAACATCTGCCTCTCGTTTCCTGCGGGATCGATGATCTCGCTGACGTCCGCACTAGCGGGCGAGGTGGTGGTGTGGCGTCGGGACGGCGACGACTACCGCGTGCCCATCGCCGACTTCGTCACCGGCATGGCCACCAACGTCCTGCAGACCGGCGACGTGCTGCGGTCGGTGCACTTGCCTGCCGAAGCCCTTCGCGGCCGTACCGCGTTCCGCAAGCTCGCGCCGTCGCCGCTGGGACGCTCGGGCGTCGTGGTGATCGGCAGGTCCGACCCCGATGGGCGCTTCGTCCTATCCGTGACCGCGGCGACCGTCCGCCCGTACGTGTTCACCTTCCGGTCGGCGCCGAGCGTGGCCGCGGTGCGCGAGGCGCATGGCAGCGTCCCCGACGACGCGTGGACCGACGATCCGCATGGCGATCCCGACTGGCGGCGGGCCATGGCCTTGGTGCTGGCCGAGCAGGTGTTGGGTGAGTTGGCGTGAGGATCGACCAGCGAGAAGCGGAGCGGGATCGCGCATGATGGACCAGCGAGAAGCGGAGCGGGATCGCGCATGATCAACGTGAATGGGCGTGTGCTGCAGGATGATCCGTGGCCCGGTCAGTGTTTGCGGACGTACCTTCGTGAGCACGGTCACTTCGAGGTGAAGAAGGGCTGCGACGCGGGTGACTGCGGCGCCTGTTCGGTGCTGGTGGATGGGGCGCCGGTGCATTCCTGTGTGTTCCCGGCGTTTCGCGCGGCGGGACGCGACGTGACCACGGTCGCAGGGCTCGGGACTCCAGAGCAGCCGCATCCGATGCAACGACGCTTCGTCGAGGCCGCCGGATTCCAGTGCGGGTTCTGCACCGCGGGCATGATCACGACGGCTTCGACGCTGCGCCCCGATCAGCTGAGCGATCTCCCCCAGAACCTCAAGGGAAACCTGTGCCGATGCACCGGTTACCGCGCGATCACCGATGCCCTCGCGGGTGCGGTGAACACCAAACGGGTGGGCGGTGCGGGCGACTCCGTCGGCGCGCCCGCGGGGATGCGGGTGGTCACCGGCACCGAGCAGTACACGATGGACCACACCCCCGAGGGTCTGCTTCACATGGCGGTGGTGCGCAGCCCGGTCGCCCACGCGAGGATCGTGGCGATCGACACCGCGGCGGCTGACCAGCTGCCCGGGGTGCGGCTGGTGTTGACCCATCGCGACAGTCCGCCGGTGGCGTTCTCGACAGCGCGCCACGAGAGCAGACTCGACGACCCCGACGATTCGTTGGTTCTCGACGACACGGTCCGGTTCGTCGGCCAGCGGGTGGCCGCGGTCGTCGCCGACACCGCGGCCATCGCCGACAACGCGTGCCGGTTGATCCGCGTCGAGTACGACGAGCTGCCCGCGGTGTTCGATCCGGAGGTGGCGCGCAGCGCAGGCGCTCCGTTGGTGCACGACGGCAAGGGCCCAGACGCGCGCATCGCCGACGTGTCCCGCAATTTGGTCGCCGAGCTGCACGGCGGCATCGGCGACGTGGACGACGGCATCGCGGCGGCGGTGAACTCCGGTGGCGCGGTGGTGACGGGCCGCTGGACCACGCAGCGCGTTCAGCACGCGCACTTGGAGACCCACGGGTGCACGGGGTGGCGCGACGAGGCGGGACGCCTGGTGATCCGCACCAGCTCGCAGGTGCCGTTCCTGGTGCGTGACGAGTTGTGCCACGTCTTCGGGCTGGACCGTTCGCAGGTGCACGTGTTCACCAAGCGGGTGGGTGGCGGTTTCGGCGGCAAGCAGGAGATGCTGGCCGAGGACTTGGTGGCGTTGGCGGTGCTGCGGCTTGGGCTGCCGGTCCGCTTGGAGTTCAGCCGGTCCGACGAGTTCGCCACCGCGCCGTGCCGTCATCCGTTTCGGGTTGACGCCACGGTGGCGGCGGACGCCGACGGGGTTCTGACGGCGTTGGCGGTCGACGTGTTGCTGGATGCGGGTGCGTATGGCAATCACAGCCCGGGGGTGATGTTCCACGGTTGCGGCGAGTCGATCGCGGTGTACCGATGTTCCAACAAGCGGGTCGACGCACAGGCGGTGTACACCAACAACATTCCGTCGGGCGCCTTTCGCGGTTACGGCCTGGGGCAGGTGATCTTCGCCGTCGAGTCGGCGATGGACGAGCTGGCACTTCGGCTCGGCATCGACGCGTTCGAGTTGCGGCGCCGAAATGTCGTCGTGCCAGGCGATCCCTTCGTCGATTCGCACGTCGCCGACGACGACCTGAGCTATGGCAGCTACGGCCTCGACCAATGTCTGGATCTTGCCCAGAGCGCCTTGGCCTCCGGCGACGGTGCGACCGCGCCGGACGGTCCGCAGTGGCGGGTTGGCGAGGGCATGGCGATCGCGATGATCGCCACGATCCCGCCGCGGGGACACTTCGCGGACGCGTCGGTGTCGTTGGACGCCGACGGTGATTTCACGCTGTCTGTCGGTACCGCGGAGTTCGGCAACGGGACGTCCACGGTGCACGCGCAGATCGTGGCCTCGGAGCTGGGCATCGACTCACACCGAGTCCGGATCCACCAATCCGACACCGATGCAACGGGTTACGATACGGGCGCATTCGGCTCGGCGGGCACGGTGGTCGCCGGGATCGCGGTGCAGGCGGCGTGCCGCGAGCTGCGTTCGGCGATGACGGCCGATCCCGGGACGCGACCTCTGATCGGCCGCGGCCGCCACGACGGAACCCCTCGGTCGGTGGCGTTCAACGTGCACGGTTTCCGGGTGGCGGTCAACGTCGAGACGGGCGTGGTTCGCATCCTGCGGTCCGTGCAGGCGGCGGACGCCGGGGTGGTGATGAATCCCGAGCAGTGCCGGGGGCAGGTCGAGGGCGGGGTGGCCCAGGCGATCGGCACGGCACTCTACGAGGAGATGCGTGTCGGGCCCGACGGGGCGGTTACGACGAAAGACCTTCGCAATTACCACATCCCGCAGCTGGCCGACCTCCCCGTCACCGAGGTGTACTTCGCGGATACCCATGATGCGCTTGGGCCGTTCGGCGCCAAGTCGATGAGCGAGTCACCGTACAACCCAGTGGCGCCGGCGCTGGCGAACGCGATCGCCCGGGCGTGCGGCGCGCGCCTTCACGAGTTGCCGATGACACCGGCCAGGGTGTGGCGTGCGCTGAAGGATTGAGTCACTGGTCCTCGACGAGGGCGCAGGCGCTGTCGGGGTGGCCACCTACGATTCGGCTGTGACACGGGTGAAGGCGTATGTGGCAGTGGGTATCGCCGCGGGATTGGTCGCGTCACTGTGTGGGGTGGACGCCAAGTGGAGCGTCGCAGTCGCCGTCCTCGCTCCTGCCGCCCTCGTCGCGATCCCGCGATTCCTGTTCGGTCTCGCGGGCGGCCTCGTCACAACGGGCTCGCGCGAGCATCCCGCCTCGGCGACGCTTGAGATGTCGGGCACGGACTTCGAGGATCACGTCGCGCACCTCGCCCGCCAGTGCGGGGTGCCGGTCATCATGACGCCGCTGACGGGCGACTGGGGCGTCGACCTCATCGTGGGACGTAGACCCAATCGCATTGCGATTCAATGCAAGCGACAGTCCCGGCCGGTCGGTGCTGGTGCCGTGCAAGAGGTGGTCGCGGGCGCACCTATGCAGGACTGTACGCAGACCATGGTCGTCACCAATCACGACTTCACCCCCGCCGCTCGCAAACTCGCCGAGTTGCACGGTTGTGTACTGGTCGGCGGGGACGGCCTCGACCGCCTCGGTTCGACGATCCGCCGGCTGACGCAGCCCGACGACGTCGCGTGAAACCCCTCCGCTTGCTCCGCCAGAAGGCGCCTGCCTACGGGTCGATTCCTGCCAACCGCCGCTCAATCACTGCCAGCGGAAATCAACCCGCTGACCTGCTGGTTATACCCATCAGACCGGCCGGGAAGGCCTCCCAACCGGACCAGAAACCAGCAGAACTCACGAAAGAAGGACGATCATGAAGAACTTCGGATTCGCCACCATCACCACCGCCGTCGCCGCAGGCCTGACCGCCGCCGTCCTCGGCTTCGCCGCCCCCGCCAATGCGGACCTGACCCACCAGCAGTGGATCAACGACATCCAGC
>NZ_JBEVLO010000497.1:0-13354 GCF_040509115.1 Mycobacterium sp.
GGCGGTGCTTCGCTACCGCCCGAGCACGACGTGATGAGGGAGACCGCGAGAAGGACACCGGCGAGACGTCGGATGATCATCCTGCAAATGCTAGTGGCGGCCGACGCCCTGGGCGCTCAGCAGGGCAACCCCCCGGGGTGCGAGGACAGGGGACTCGTTGCAAAAACATAGGGATTTCCCCGATTCGTCGGGGCCGCCGGGCCCCTAATGTTTGACGGGTAGCGCTCACTGACTGGGGCGCCGTGAGTCGAGGGGTCTCGCGGCGCACCGGCACGAGGTCCACACACGTGGCGGTGGTGGTTCGGATGGGGGGATTCGACCACCACCGCCATGGGTGTCCAGCCACGTAGGCGTTTGGTCCTAGGTTTGGGGGACCGCGGCCAGCAGCCGGCGCGTGTATTCGTGCGAAGGCGCGGCGAAGACGTCGGTCGCATTGCCGGCCTCGACGACCGCGCCCTTGAACATCACGGCAACGTCGTGCGCCAGGTGCTTGACCACCGACAGGTCGTGCGAGACGAACAGGTAGGACAGGCCGAATCGCTCCTGCAGGTCCAGCAGCAGGTTGATGATGCCTGCCTGAATCGACACGTCCAACGCCGACACCGGCTCGTCGAGTGCCAGGATCTTCGGCGCGACGGCCAGGGCCCTGGCAATGCCGATGCGCTGCTTCTGTCCACCGGAGAACTCACCGGGGTATCGGCTGGCATCCTCGCGGCGCAGCCCGACAAGGCTCAGCAGCTCGGCCACCCTGGCATCGATCTCCTTCTTTCCGGACCCGTTGGCAGTCAACGGCTCCGCGAGCACGTCGAACACGGGGAGGCGCGGATCGAGGGATGCGACGGGGTCCTGGAACACCACCTGCAGATCGCCTCGCAGCGCTCGCCGGCCCCTCCGGTCGAGCGTCGAGACGTCCCGGTCGAGCACCTCGATCGAACCACCCTGCGGGGCAGTCAGTTCCAGGATCTGATGCAAGGTGGTCGACTTGCCCGACCCCGATTCCCCGACGATGCCCAACGTCCTGCCCTGGCGCAGCTCGAAACTGATGCCGTCGACGGCCCGCACCTCGCCGATCCGCCTCCGAAACACGACGCCCTTGGTCAGCTCGTAGGTCTTGACGAGGTTCTCGACGCGCAGCACCACCGGAGCGTCGGGGTCGGGTGCGCGGTCGGGTGGCTCGGTCGAGATGCCGTAGACGTCCGGTGCGGAACGTCCCGCGACGTCGTCGGTGCGGATGCATGCGGCCTCGTGCTGAGGGCCGACGGAACGCAGTGCCGGTTCGTCGACGAGGCAGTCGTCGACGGCCAGCGGACAGCGCGGCGCGAAGGGGCAGCCGGGAGGCAGCGCCGCCATCGACGGAGGGGCACCGGGGATGGGGACCAGGCGTGCACCCTGGGCGGCGTCGAGCCGTGGGACCGATCCGAGCAGTCCGACGGTGTAGGGCATGACGCGCCTCGACGCCAAGTCCTCCACGGGCGCCGTCTCCACCGCCTTGCCCGCGTACATCACCAACGCCCGGTCGGCGAACTCCGACACCACCCCGAGGTCATGGGTGATGATCAGGACTCCGGCGCCGGTGACGTCGCGCGCGGTCCGGAGCACGTCGAGGATCTGGGCCTGCACGGTCACGTCGAGCGCGGTCGTCGGCTCGTCACAGATGATCAGGTCGGGGTCATTCGAGATCGCCATCGCGATCACGACGCGCTGACGCTCCCCTCCGGATAGTTCGTGGGGGAAGGCTCTGGCTCGCCGTTCGGCCTGGGCGATGCCGACCAGCTCGAGCAACTCGACAGCCCGGGCTTGGGCGGCGGTACGGCTCAGGGTGCGCTGGTGCAGCCGGACGGCCTCGGCGATCTGGTCCCCGACGGTGTACACGGGTGTCAGCGCCGACATCGGGTCCTGGAAGACCGTCCCGATCCGGCGGCCCCGCACCCGGGACATGCGCCTGTCGTCGAGCCCGATGAGTTCGTCGCCATGAAGGCGGACCGATCCCGAGACCATGGCGAACTCGGGAAGCAGGCCGACGATCGCCATGGCCGTCGCCGACTTGCCCGCCCCGGACTCGCCGACGAGGGCCACCACCTCGCGGGGGCGCACGTCGAAGGTCATGCCGCGCACCGCGGCGACGTCTTCCGCGTCGGTCGGAAAGGTGACCTGCAGATCGCTGACCTGGAGCAGTTCGGTCACTTGCGCCTCCGCAGAGTTCGCGCGCCGGGATCGAGCGCATCGCGAAGGCCATCGCCGATCTGGTTGGCGCACAACACGATCAACACCAGCACGCCGGCCGGGAACAGGAACACCCACGGGAACGTCTGCATGGAGGCGGTGCCGTCGGCGATCAGCGTGCCGAGTGACACGTCGGGCGGCTGAACACCGAAACCCAGGAAGCTGAGCCCGGTCTCGGCGAGGATCGCCGCGCCCACGTTGAGTGCGGTGTCCACGATCAGGATCGACGCGACGTTCGGCAACACGTGCCGAACGATCACCTTCCAGTTGCTCACGCCCATGTAGCGTGCGGCCGTGACGTATTCGCGTTCGCGAAGGCTCATCGTCAAGCCGCGGACGATCCGCGAGCTGATCATCCAGCTGAACGCCGACAGCAGCACGATCAGCCAGAAGGTGGTGCTCGAATCCTTGATCCGGGGCGTCACGACCGCGATCAGGATGAAGCTCGGGACGACGAGCAGCAGGTCGACGATCCACATCGCAATCCCGTTGCGCCACCCGCCGAAGTAGCCGGCGACGGAGCCGACGGCCGCGGCGATCGTCGTCGAGATCACGGCGACGCAGACGCCGATCAGCAGCGACTTCTGCATCCCGCGCAAGGTCTGGGCGAGCAGGTCCTGTCCGAGCGCGTTGGTGCCGAACCAGTGGCTGAAGCTCGGCGGTTGTTGCAGTGACCGGTAGTCGAGTTGGCTGTAGTCCCAAGGCAACAGCGGTGGCAACGCGAAGCAGGCGACGAACAGCAATACCAGGATCGCCAGTGCGGCGACCGACAGTCGGTTGCGGAGGAACCGCCGCCAAATCAGGGCGCGGCGTGACGCGAACGCCCCCGCGTCGATCCCCGACTCGGCGGCCGAGCTGGCATCGGTCATCACCGGCTCGGTGTCCTGCTTCTCCTGTCGCATCAGAGTCTTGCTCCTCGCGTCCGCTGTAGCTCTCGTGCTCCTCGCGTCCGCTGTTGACCTCTTGCTCCTCGCGTCCGCATCACGCCACCCGCACCCTCGGGTCCAGCGCCGCATACACCACGTCGGACAGCAAGCCGCCCAACAGGATCACCACGCCGAAGAACACCGTCACGGCAGCCATGATGTTGGTGTCCTGGGTCGTGATGCCCTGCACCACCCACTCACCCATGCCGTGCCAGCCGAAGATCTGCTCGACGAAGATCGCGCCCGTGACCAATCCGGCGACGCTGTAGGCGAACAACGTGGCCATCGGGATCAGCGCCGTGCGCAGGCCGTGCTTGAAGAGGGCCTGACGCCGCGTCAGACCCTTGGCCCGCGCGGTGCGGATGAAGTCCTGGCCCAGCACGTCGAGCATCGCGTTGCGTTGGTACCGGCTGTATCCGGCGATCGACATCACGGCAAGGGTCAGGGTCGGCAGCACCAGGTACTGCAGCCGGACGGCTAGCTGGCTCCAGAACCCGCCTACCACGCTGGGTGGCGCCTCACCGGTGTACTCGAACACGTTGAACCCCACCGAAGTGTTCACCGTCAACGCACCAAGGATCAGCAGGTTGGCGAGCACGAACGTCGGGGTACTGATCACCACCAAGGACGCGACCGTGATCACGCGGTCCGAGAGGCGGTACTGCCGGACGGCGCTCCACGCCCCGAGTAGCACGCCGATGACCGTTCCGAGCAGGGAGCCGATCACCACCAGGCGCAGGCTGATACCCACCCGGCGCCACAATTCTTCGGTCACCGGTTGCCCGGTGACGGTGGTGCCGAAGTCACCCCGCACCGCGTCTGCCGCCCAGTTCACGAAACGCTGGGGAATCGGCTGGTCCAGACCCAGCTCGGCGGCCTTGGCAGCGATCACGGCGTTGGTGGGCCGCGGGTTGCGTTCCAGCAGGCTATCGAGCGGATGGAAGGTGATCGAGGTGAGGCAGAACACCAGGAAGGACGCCATCACCAGGAGGACGACGTAGTTCAGGAGCCGACGAGCCAGGAATCGCGTCATGTCGCGCCCATCGGATACCGCATGGGCACAGGGTAGGAGATCGATGCCCAAAAGCCCCGTTACCTGCGCGGCGGGTGGGCAAGAGACTGGCAGTACGGGCACAGTGGCCTCCCAGTCTGCGCGCGTTCACTGGACTGCATCTGCACCAACATCCGCCCCATTGCACAGTCGAATTCAGGATCGGAAGTGTGACATGCACTACAACGCAAAGATGTTCGCCGCGATCGTCGGAGGGAGTGCCGTGGTAACCCTCGGCGCGCTCAGCGCCAGCATCGTCGGGGGTCAGACCGCGCCCGCGTCGGCGTCGGGAGCACCCACGATGACCATGGGCGCAACCAGCACTGTGACCACTCCGCCGAAGGTGGAGGCCGTGCAGGACGCGGCCCCGTCGATCAAGGGTCCGGCGCCGCTGCCGTCCGAGGAGCAGGGCCTGCCCGGCTGAGAGTCCGCAGGGAGTCTCCCGCACGTTTGGTATGCGGCCGCTCCGGTTACTCGAAGCGTGAAGGGGTTCCAGCCCGGGCCCCTCACCCAGACGCATTCGAGTTGACCGAAGTGGAGTGATCAACGTGAAGAGCAAGAACCTCAAACTCATTGCCGCAACGGCAGGGGCCGGTGCGATGCTGTCCATGGGAGCACTGACGGTGGCCACCAGTCAGGCCGAGCCCGCCCCTCCAGGTCCGGTTGAGCCGACCGAGGTCACCACGGGTGAGACCACCACCGAGACAACGGCGCCGCTCACCCCGACGACGACGATCGCGACACCGACCATCGAGGGTCCGGCTACGCTTCCTTCGGAGCAGGAGGACGCGCTCTAACGCGGCCTTAGGCTTACGCGAGGGGAGGTCTCATGGAATCCACCATGACGGCCTCCCTTTCGCGCGTCCCGGTGATCGTCACGCGCTGACCGACCGAGAAGGGCGGTGGCGCAGCGCCTTCCGCTGCGCGGATCACGTACGTCTGGGTGAACCCGTCGTCGCTCCTTGCGGTGACCGAGCTGGCGTCGATGGCCGTCAACTGGCCGGTCTGGCTGACTCTGGTCTCGAAACCTCCGCCGCCCTCGGTGACGACGTACTCGCCGTGGAGCTGGTCGCGCGCCACGTCGGAGACGTGCGGCGCCGAGGCGGGCGGGCCACCCGGGCCGTGCAGACCCGGGGCAGCGCCGTGGTACCTGCCGCCGGTTGCTGCTGAGATGGCGGCGCCACCGACTCCCGCGATCGCGGCGGCCACTGCGATGGCGCCGATGGTGCTCTTCGCTCCCCAGGTGGTCATGAACTGACTGTGCCCGGTCTTCGTGAGCGTTCGCTGTGAATCGGTGCTTCACAGCGCGCGCATAGAAACGGCACAGGGTCAGCCCATCGGATGGGTCGATAATGACAACGATGACCACCACCAGCGGATCAGACAAGGACCGCGCGGACCCGGCCCGCGTCGTGATGCGCCGGTCCGACGGCAAGCCGATCAACGTCCTGGTCGTGGACGACGAACCCGTGCTCGCCGAGTTGGTGTCGATGGCGCTGCGCTACGAGGGCTGGGACATCGCCACCGCTGGCGACGGTGAGTCGGCGATCGCCTCGGCGCGCGAGAACCCGCCCGACGTCGTCGTGCTCGACGTCATGCTCCCCGACATGAGTGGTCTCGACGTGCTGCACGAGCTGCGAGCCCAGATTCCTGGACTTCCGCTGCTGCTACTGACCGCCAAGGACTCCGTCGAGGACAGGATCGCGGGATTGACCGCGGGCGGTGACGACTACGTCACCAAACCCTTCAGCCTCGAAGAGGTGGTGTTGCGCCTGCGCGCCCTGCTGCGACGCACGGGCGTCGCCGACGAGACGGGCGGTGCGCAGATCGTCGTTGGCGATCTGGTACTCGACGAGGACAGCCACGAGGTCACGCGCGGCGGTGACCCGATCACGTTGACCGCGACCGAGTTCGAGCTGTTGCGGTTCATGATGCGAAACGCGAAGCGGGTGCTGAGCAAGGCCCAGATCCTCGATCGGGTGTGGAGCTACGACTTCGGCGGTCGGTCCAACATCGTCGAGCTCTACGTGTCGTATCTGCGCAAGAAGATCGACAGCGGCCGTGAACCGATGATTCACACGCTGCGCGGCGCGGGGTACGTGCTCAAGCCGCCGCGATGAGTATCGAGGGGCCCACCCAGTCGCACAGCCGGATGCTCTCACCCCGCACGTGGTCATTGCGGGTCAGGCTGCTGCTCACCCAGATCGTGCTGCTTGCGGTGGTGTGCGCGAGCATCGGGATTGCGACCGAGTTTGCGCTGCAACGCTTTCTGATGCGGCAACTCGACCAGCAACTCATCGAGGCAGGCAGGCGCTCAGCCGCGATATACGAGCTGCCGCCACCGGCGTTCGATGGCGTGCTGCCCCGTCCCGGCCCGCCGAGGAACGCCCCGCTCGGACCAGGTCCACCGGGGCCCGCCCCCCCAAGACCGGGGCCGCCGACGTTTCCCTACGGGGAGCGTTTCGACCCCGAATACGGCCCTGGCCCTGGATTCCTCAACGCTCCCGGGCAGGCGACACGCACCGTCGGCGCGGTCATCTCCCCCTCGGGGGCAATCGATGCCGGGCTCATCACCGCCGACGGTGGGCGCGCCACGATCAGCCGTGCTGCCGAGGCCCAGTTGGCCAGCGTGCCAGCCACACTCAAACCGGTGACGCTGCACTTGGACGGTCTCGGCAGTTACCGGGTGATCGCGCTGCATCCGCGGCACGGCAACGCGACGATCGTCAGTGGGCTGCCCACCGCCGTCGTCGACGACACCCTGCTGTGGGTGCTTGGGATGTTCTGCGTCGTCGCGGTGATTGCCCTGCTCGCCGCCACCGGGGCGGGCATCTTCGTCATCCGACGTCAGCTCGCTCCGTTGTCCAGGGTCGCCTCCTCGGCCCGCGAAGTCGCCGACCTGGAGCTCGACAAGGGCGAGGTGCGATTGCCGAGCCAGATCGTCCAGGTCGACCCGGCGGCCGCGCACACCGAGGTCGGCCAACTCGGTTCGGCGCTGAACCGCATGCTGGACCGCGTCGCGAGCGCGCTGTCGGCTCGGCATGCCAGCGAGACCAGGGTGCGTCAGTTCGTCGCCGACGCGAGCCACGAGCTGCGCACCCCGCTAGCCGCCATCCGGGGTTATACCGAGCTGGCTCAACGCAAACGGCGCGAACTGCCCGACGACGTCGCCCATGCGATGAGCCGAGTGGAGTCCGAGACCGAACGCATGACGCATTTGGTCGAGGACATGCTGTTATTGGCGCGACTTGATGCCGGGCGCCCACTGGGCCGCGAATCGGTCGACGTGTCGAGGCTCGTCGTCGACGCCGTCAGCGATGCCCATGTCGCAGGCCCCGAGCACAGGTGGGCGCTGGACCTTCCTGAGGAGCCCGTCACCGTCGTGGGCGACGAGGCCCGCCTTCAGCAGGTTTTGGCGAATCTGCTGGCCAACGCTCGGACGCACACCCCAGGCGGAACGTCGGTGACCACGTCGCTGACGCAGGACGGCGATGCCACCGTGCTGACGGTGTCCGACGACGGTCCCGGCATCTCCGCGGCGCTCTTGCCGGAGGTGTTCGAGCGGTTCGCCAGGGGCGACTCGTCGCGGTCGCGGCGCTGGGCCGCTCCCGCCGGGGCCTCCGGTAGCGGCGGCAGCACCGGGCTCGGCCTGGCGATCGTGGCCGCCGTGGTCAAGGCGCACGACGGGACCATCGAGGTCCGCAGCGAGCCCGGCCGCACCGAGTTCGTCGTGAGGCTGCCGACGCACCCGTCGGCTTCACAGCCGAGCCACAGGTCGAACCAATCCGGGGCCTAGCCGCAGTCACCACAATCGTCGTGGTGACTGCCATGCTGTCGCGCGCCGCGAAGAGCGCCGACGACCTCGTCGAGACCCCTCCCACCAGGTCGGGGGTTGGCGAGCGCGTTGCGTTCGGGATGCTGCTGGTGGCGACGGCGGCTCTGTACCTGTGGAACCTGTCCGCCAGCGGATGGGCGAACGGCTTCTATTCGGCGGCCGCGCAGGCCGGTGCCGACAACTGGACGGCGATGCTGTTCGGCTCCAGCGACGCCGCCAATGCGATCACCGTCGACAAGACTCCGGCGGCGTTGTGGGTGATGGACGTCTCGGTGCGACTGTTCGGTCTCAACTCCTGGAGCGTGCTCGCGCCACAGGCGCTGGAGGGCGTCGCCGCGGTCGCCCTGCTGTACGCCGCGGTGCGCCGTGCGGCCGGTCCATCTGCGGCACTGCTGGCTGGCGCGGTCTTTGCGCTGACACCCGTGGCCGCCTTGATGTTCCGCTTCAACAACCCCGATGCGCTGCTGGTACTCGCGCTCGTCGCAGGGGCGTACTGCGTGCAGCGGGCCTGCGAACGCGACAGCAACCGGTGGTGGATGGCGGGCGCAGGCGTCGCGGTCGGCATTGGCTTCCTGGCCAAGATGCTGCAGGCCTTCCTGGTACTGCCTGCGTTCGGCGCCACCTTCCTCATCGCGGCGGCCGTTCCGCTGCGCACCAGGCTGCTCCGGTCGGTGGGCGCGGTGGTCGCCATGATCGTCGCCGGTGGCTGGTACCTGCTGCTGGTGGAGGTGTGGCCCGCGTCGTCCCGGCCCTACATCGGCGGCTCGCAGCACGACAGCATCATCGAACTCGCGTTGGGCTACAACGGCTTCGGTAGGTTGACCGGCAACGAAACCGGCGGACTCGGCAACATGAACTTCGACGTCGGGTGGGACCGGCTCTTCGGCGAGTCGATGGGCGTCTACATCGCGTGGCTGATACCCGCGGCCGTCGTCTGCGTCGTCGCGGGCCTGCTGATCACCCGGCGTGCCCCTCGCACCGATCCGACGCGCGCGGCGCTCATCCTGTGGGGTGGTTGGTTGGCGGTAACGGCCGTCGTCTTCAGCTTCGCCAACGGCATCCTGCACCAGTACTACACCGTCGCCCTCGCACCGGCGATCGCCGCAGGGATCGGGATCGGATCGATACTGTTGTGGCGCAACGCGTTCGATGGTCAGTCCGCCCTTGCCGTCCGGACGGCGATGGCGGGCACCGTACTGGTGACCGTGATCCTCGCCGCCGTGCTGCTTGCCCGCCGTGCGGACTGGTTGCCGTGGCTTGACACCCTGGTGGCGATCGCGGGGGTGGGGGCCGCCGTGCTGCTGCTGGTGTCCAACCGGCTCCCGGTGCGGGTGGCCAACGGCGTGGCAGTGCTGTCGGTGCTGGCGTGCCTCGCCGCGCCGGCGGCCTACACCGTCGCCACGGCGGCGACGCCACACACCGGTGCCATCCCGTCGGTCGGCCCCGCGCGAGGGCACGGTGGTTTCGGCGGCCCCGGTGGGTTCGGTGGTCCCGGTGGGTTCGGTGGTCCCGGCGGTTTCGGTGGTCCCGGTGGCTTTCTCGACATCCCGGAGGCCGGGCCCGCCCTGACCGCCCTGCTGGCCGACGATGCCGATCAGTTTCAATGGACCGCCGCGGTCGTCGGCTCGAGCAGCGCCGCCGGCTACCAGTTGGCAGCTGGTGCACCGGTGATGGCGGTCGGCGGGTTCAACGGCACCGATCCCGCGCCGACCCTCGCCGAGTTCAAGCAGTACGTCGCCGACGGCCGCATCCACTACTTCCTGCGCGGGCATTCGATGTTCGGGCCCGGCGGGCCAGGTGGGCGCGCCGGGAGCGGAAGCCACGACGCCGCCGACATCACCACGTGGGTCGAACAGCACTACGGCGCGAAGACAGTGGACGGCGTCGTCGTCTACGACCTGACCGAGGACTCATAGCCGGTGCATAGCTAGTTCAAGAGGCCACCACACACGGCAGATCGACGATGGAGTCATGACAGACATGAAGGACGACGTGCTGGTGACGAACGACCCCGCGGTGTCGCGTGGGACGGGCTTCGGACCCCGGTCCAACGCTGCGGCCGACGCCAGGGCACTCGGCGTTCCAGTGCTCGACGTGGTCATTCCGGTCTACAACGAGCAAGCGGCCCTTGCCGATTCGGTCCGCCGCCTGCACCGCTACCTGCAGCACAGCTTCCCCTACCCGGTCCGGATCACCATCGCCGACAACGCCAGCGTCGACGACACCCCCCGCATCGCCGCCGAACTGGCCGCCGAACTCGACGGCGTCCGTTCGGTGCGGCTGGAGGAGAAGGGTCGGGGGCGTGCACTGCACGAGGTCTGGTCGGCCTCCGATGCCATGGTGCTGGCGTACATGGACGTCGACCTGTCGACCGACCTCGCGGCGGTGGCCCCGCTCGTCGCCCCGCTGATCTCCGGTCACTCGGATCTGGCGATCGGCACGCGCCTTGGCCGCGGTTCGCGGGTGGTGCGCGGCGCCAAGCGCGAGTTCATCTCGCGGTGCTACAACCTGATTCTCAAGTCGACGCTGCACGCCCGGTTCTCCGACGCGCAGTGTGGCTTCAAGGCGATTCGCGCCGACGTCGCACATCGCCTGCTGCCGCACGTTTCCGACACGGGCTGGTTCTTCGACACCGAGCTGCTGGTACTCGCGGAACGCAGCGGGTTACGCATCCACGAGGTCCCGGTGGACTGGGTCGACGATCCCGACAGTCGGGTGGACATCGTCGCGACGGCGGCCGCCGACCTGAAGGGAGTCGGCAGGCTCCTTCGCGGATTCGCCAGCGGGTCCATCCCGGTGCATGCGATCGCCGCCCAGTTGTCCCCGTCTCGAGGCTCAGGAGCGCCCAATTCGCTTCTGCGCCAGGTGGTCCGATTCGCCGCCGTCGGTGTCGCATCGACCGCGGCGTATCTGCTGCTCTTCGTCCTACTGCACGGCGTCATCGGCGCCCAGGCCGCGAACCTGATTGCGTTGCTGCTGACGGCGATCGCCAACACGGCCGCCAACCGACGGTTCACGTTCGGCGTCGCCGGGCGGACGAAGGCGGCGCGCCATCACGTCGAGGGACTCATCGTGTTCGCCATCGCGCTGGCCATCACCAGCGGCGCGCTCGCCGGCCTGCACGGCGTCGTCGACCAACCCCACCGACTGGTCGAACTTTCCGTCCTCGTCGCCGCGAACCTGCTGGCGACCGCCGTCCGCTTCGTCCTCCTGCGTGGCTGGGTGTTTCACCCCCGCCGCACCCGCTGACCACCACCCCGTCGAGATACCGAGGAATCCAACCGTGACACTGACCGCAGACGTCCTTCCCCCCGAGGCGGCCACCGAAGCGCCCCGACCGCCGGAACCCCGGTGGACGAGGCCGGCGTTCTGGGCACTGCTCGCCGGAACCGCCGTGCTCTACCTGTGGGGCCTTGGCTCCTCGGGCTGGGCGAACGGCTACTACGCGGCCGCCGCGCAGGCGGGCACGCAGAGCTGGAAGGCGT
Organism: Mycobacterium sp.; assembly: GCF_040509115.1. Lineage (GTDB taxonomy): Bacteria > Actinomycetota > Actinomycetes > Mycobacteriales > Mycobacteriaceae > Mycobacterium. The sequence continues at coordinate 11,521 of NZ_JBEVLO010000497.1, forward strand.
GGCTGTTCGGTTCGCTGGACGCGGGCAACGCCATCACCGTGGACAAGCCACCCGGCGCGATGTGGGTGATGGGCTTGTCGGGAAGGCTCTTCGGCTTCAACGAGTTCACGATGCTGCTCCCGCAGGCGCTGATGGGTGTGGCCGCTGTCGCGGTGCTCTACTTCACCGTCCGCCGGACCAGCGGCCCGACGGCGGGCCTGATCGCCGGGGCGGTACTCGCCGTCACCCCCGTCGCGACCTTGATGTTCCGCTACAACAACCCCGACGCCCTGCTGGTCCTACTGCTCGTCGTGGCGGCGTACTGCACGGTGCGCGCCATCGGTGCGGCCAGCGTGCAGTCGATGTCGATGTGGATGGCCCTGACGGGGACCGCGGTCGGCTTCGCGTTTCTGACCAAGATGCTGCAAGCGTTCCTCATCGTGCCCGGCTTGGCGTTGGCGTTCCTCGTCGCGGCCCCCGTCGGGATGTGGAAACGACTGGGCGCCTTGCTCATCGGTGGATCGACGATGGTCGTGTCGGCCGGCTGGTACGTCGCGCTGGTGAGTCTGTGGCCCGCCGGCTCGCGGCCCTACATCGCGGGCTCCACCGACAACAACCTGCTGCAACTGGCCTTTGGCTACAACGGCATCGAACGGATCGCCGGCAACGAGGGGGGCGGCCCTGGCGGCGGCGGTCCCGCCCATGGACCCGGCCGTGGCGGGATGAACCTGTTCTTCGGCGGCGACCCCGGCATCACCCGACTCTTCGGGGCGTCGATGGGCGTCGAGGCGTCGTGGCTGCTGCCCGCCGCGCTCATCGGGTTGGTGGTCGGCCTGGTGCTGACGTGGCGGGCAGCGCGCACCGACGGTACCCGGGCGGGGCTGTTGCTTTGGGGCGGTTGGCTTCTGGTCACGGGTGCGGTGTTCAGCTTCATGGCGGGCACGGTGCACCCGTACTACAACGTGGCGTTGGCCCCGGCGGTCGGTGCGGTGGTGGGCATCTCGGTGGCGCAGCTGCTGCGGCGGCGCGAATGGTGGCCGGCCCGGCTGGTGCTGGCCGTGATGCTTGCCGCGACAGGAGGGTGGGCGTTCGTGCTGCTGGATCGGACCCCCGAGTGGTGGCCGGCGGTGCGCTGGGCGGTGCTCGTCGGCTCGATCGTCGTCGCGCTGGTGTTGGCGCTGCGCGCACACCGGCTCGGCCACGCTACCGCTGTGGTCGCGATCGCAGCGACCCTCGCGGGTCTCGGTGGCTCGGCGGCGTTCTCGATCTACAACGCGACGCAATCGCACAGCGGGCCCGGCACCATGTCGGGACCCACCAAGGCGGGCGAGGGCTTCCCGGGTGGCGGGTTCGGCGGACCCGGCGGACCCGGCCGTGGCGGTGACAACACTCAGGTGGCAGCACTGATCACCGGTCTGCCCAACCGATGGGCGGCGGCCGCGGTGGGCTCGATGTCGGTGAGTGACCTCGAGCTGAAGACGGGCGCATCGATGATGGCGATCGGTGGCTTCACCGGCGGCGACCCGTCGCCGACGCTGGCCCAATTCCAGCAGTACGTCGCCGACGGTCAGGTGCGCTACTTCCTGGCCGACTCCGGCCGGGGCGGCCCCTTCGGACATCGGACCGGCAGCGCGGCCGACATCACCGCATGGGTGGAGAAGACCTTCACCAAGTCGGACGTCGGTGGCACGACCGTTTACGACCTGCAGTCCAAGGCGTGAACGGGTTCTGATCAGGCCGATTCTCGTTCTCGGAATGCGCGCAGGTGTCGACTACCCTCACGCCGACGCATCAGTAATCCACGGGAGGTCCCAATGTCAGTGACCGACGAGTACCTGAAGAACAACGAGGCCTA
>NZ_JBEVLO010000498.1:0-19324 GCF_040509115.1 Mycobacterium sp.
CACCAGGTCACCGCCGCGGAATGGTCCGACGTCGACAACCTGTGGACGCTCACCGTCGACACCGGTGCCGACGAGATCACGATGACCTGCTCGTTCCTCTTCGCCACCACCGGCTACTACAACTACGACCAGGGGTACTCGCCGACGTTCCCCGGCTCCGAGGACTTCGCTGGCACCATCGTCCACCCGCAGCACTGGCCGGAGGACCTCGACTACACCGGCAAGAAGATCGTCGTCATCGGCAGCGGTGCCACCGCGATCACCCTCATCCCCGCGCTCGTCAACGGAGGCGCAGGCCACGTCACGATGCTGCAGCGCTCGCCCTCCTACATCGGCTCTCTGCCGGACGTCGACCCCATCGCGACGCAGGCCAACAAGTATCTGCCCGCAGGCGCCGCCCACGTGGTCAACCGGTGGAAGGCCATCATCTTCAGCACCGCGCAGTACCAGCTCGCGCGCAAATTCCCCAACTACATGCGCAAGACACTGCTGACCATGGCCCAGCGCAGGCTCCCAGAGGGCTACGACGTCGAGAAGCACTTCGGCCCCCGCTACAACCCGTGGGACGAGCGACTCTGCCTGGCTCCCAATGGCGATCTGTTCAAGACCATTCGCAAGGGCGACGCCGACGTCGTCACCGACACCATCGAGACCTTCGTCCCCGAGGGCATCAAGCTGCACTCCGGCGACGTCATCGACGCCGACATCATCGTCACCGCAACGGGTCTCAACTTGCGCCTGTTCGGAGGTGCGGCCATCCGCCGCAACGGCCAGCCGGTCGACCTCACCCAGTCGATGTCCTACAAGGGCATGATGTTGTCCGGCATCCCGAACATGGCCTTCACCATCGGCTACACCAACGCCTCGTGGACGCTGAAGGCCGATCTGGTGTCCGAATTCGTCTGCCGCGTACTTAATTACATGGACGCCAACGGATTCGACACCGTCGTGCCCGAGCATCCCGGCAATTCAGTCGACGAACGCCCGCTGATGGACTTCACCCCGGGCTACGTACTCCGCGCCCTCGACACCCTGCCCAAGGCCGGCTCGAAGGCACCCTGGAAGCTCAAGCAGAACTACTTCCTCGACCTTCGGATGATCCGCCAGGGCAAGGTCGACGACGAAGCGCTGCACTTCACCAAACACCGTGCGGCGGTGACGGTTTAGCCCGGGGTAGGTCGGCCGCGACGACGCCTGCCTAACCGTCGTCTCCGACGACGCCTGCCTAACCGTCGTCTCCGACGACGACTATCCCGTCGTCATCGCAATACGCAATCTCGCCCGGCACGAACGTCACACCTCCGAAGGTCACCGCAACGTCGCGGTGGCCTTCGCCGGTCTTGGTGCCCTTGCGCGGATTGGTGCCGAGCGCCTTGATCCCGATGTCCATGGTGCGCAGCGCCGCCGCGTCGCGCACCGCACCGTGGATCACCAGACCGGCCCAACCGTTCTCGACGGCCAGTCCGGCGATGACGTCGCCGACCAGCGCGGTGTGCAGCGAGCCGTCGCCGTCGATCACCAGCACCCCACCGTCGCCCGGCGTGGACAGCACCGACTTGAGCAGCGCATTGTCCTGGAAGCAGCGCACGGTGGCGATCGGACCCGCGAACATCGTCGTCCCGCCGTAGTTCCGCAGCTGCAGGTCGCAGCTCCGGACATCGGGATGGATGTCGTCGACGAGGTCAGCGGTCGCGCGCGGGGTAACGGTCACGGCTCGATGCTAGCCAGCCCGGCCGGTTCCCACGGAGTCAGTCGTCGGTACGGCGCCGCGCGAGCACGACCACCAGAACGGCGACCAGGCCCGCTACGACAGCGACCGCGATGGGCAGCCGCGACGGCTCGGGGCCGGGAAGGGGAATGGGGAGCGGCGCCGAAGCGACCGTCGACTTTGCTTGCGCCGCAGCCTCTTTGGCGGGCGAAATCTCCGGTCGGTCACCGTTGGTGGCGGCCGCGGGCGTCGGCGCGACCGCGGCGGGCGGCGGGGGTGGGGCCTTCTTCGCCGCGGCCTTCTTCGCGGGTGCCTTCTTCGCAGGCACGGCCTTCTTGGCGGGTGCCTTCTTCGCGGGTGCCTTCTTGGCGGCCTTGGCCGGCTGCTTCTTGGCGGGCGGTTGCGGTGTGGGTGCCGTGCCTGCGTCCGGCGACTGATCGGTGGGCTCGTCGCCCGGGCGATCCTGCTCGTCGGCCATAGTGGCTGCTCCTTTGCAGTTTCGGGTCCAAGAGTCGGCGTGCGATCGGTAATCGACAGTGGTGCCCATCATGCCAGTCGGCGCCTCCGCACCTAACCGGTGACCGCCAACGCAGCCGCCAACGTCAGTGCGACGGCCATGATCGCCAATTCGACGCGGGACCGCAGCCTCGACACGCCCGCGGTCGCCCGGTGCGACCGGACGGCAGGCAGCCAACCTGCGCGATTTCGCCACGCCACCGCGATCAGGACCGCGGTGACGACCATCTTCGCCGTCAACACCCGCCCGTAACCCGTGGCGTACAGGGCGGCCGGGGCGTCCAAGACCACCACAGCCCCCACCATCCCGCAGGCCAGCAGCACGACGACGCAGACCAGCGACAACCGGGAGAACCGCGGCAGCACCCTGGCCCACTGCCCGCGATGACCGACCACCAAAACCAACGCGGCGAGCACCCCGCACCACACCGCCCCCGCCAGCGCATGGACGGCCACGGCGATGCCTCCCAGCGGGCTCTCGCCGAGGTGGCCAACGACGCTTCGCGCCGACACCCCGATGGCCGCAGCGCCGGCGGCCACGATCATGGCCTGCGGCGACCACCTGGGGGCCCGCACCACCGCCGCCACGCCGCACACGACCGCGGCGGACGCCACACACATCGCCCCCGTCCGGCCTGCGGCGGTCTCGGCGGCGAATTCGTAGGTGGTGCGGACGCCGACCAGCGCAAGGGACGTCCCCGCAGCCTGCGCCGCCTCGATGGACACCCGGAGGAGTTCGGCCACCACCCAGCACGCCGACGCCAGGACGAGTGGACCGGCCGCTCGCTCGGCGAGCTCGCCGCGATGCCGCGAATCGTCAAGCGCGGGCACCACGACGAGCCCCAGCGTGACCACCGCCGCGCCGTCGGCTAGGGCGCGAAACAAGCTGGTGGGCAACGAGTTCTGTGGATACGCAAGTGCCCAGGCCGCCGTGGCAGCGGCGGTCACGCACAGTGCGCCAGCGAGCACCACCCGGATCCGGTTCATCTGCGGCGTCGTACCGCCACCCACGCGCCGCCGGCGACGATCACCGCGGCCAACGCGATGAACGGCCACACTGGCACACCGTCAGCTACCGGGTCGCCGGGAGCCGCGACGGGCCGACCCGGCGAACCGTTGCCCGCGGTCGCCACGTCGAAGGACCACGCGCCGCTGACGACGTGACCATCCGCCGAGGTGACCCGGTAGTTGACGGTGTACGTGCCGGCAGGCCCCAGCGGCTGCCGCAGTGAGACGGTCGCGACGGCGCCTTGCACCGTCACCTCGTCGTTCGACCAGAGGTTGCCGTCGGGCCCCACGACCGTCATCGAGGCGAAGTTGGCTTGCAACTGCTCGTTGAACGTGGCGCTGACCCGGGCGGGGCCCGTCTGGACCGAACTGTCCGGTGCGGGGTCGGCGCTAACACGGGTGGCGTGGGCCGAGGCGGTACCCGCACCCGCGAGCGCCAGCACGGCGAGGACGATCACGACGAGGGGGGCGGTGAGCCGTCTACTCATGCCTTTCGACGTCCCAGGAGTGCCACCACGACCGCCGCCGCGGCGAGGACCAGTGCGCCGCCCGCGAGCCACCGCGCAGTGTCGTCGGGTGCCGCCGATGGAGCGACGGGGGCGGGGGTGGCCTCCGACGGCGCTGCCGGTTCGGACGACGCCACCATCGCGGGCGCCTGCGCGGGTTGGTGATGGTCGGGTGCCTCGTCCGCCGAACCGGTCAGGTTCAGCACGGGTGCGGGGTGCTCGGGTTCATCGCCGTTGGGCGGCGTCGGCTGGTCCCACTTCACGACCGTTCCGTCCGCGTAGGTCTGCGTGGCGGGGAACGCGACGGACGGCTCGTTGGGGAGTGCCACCGATACGTTGAACAGGGCGAACTGATCGGGGGAGATGCCGACCGAGGGCGCCGCGGTCCACGTCACCGAGCGCACGGTGCCGGCGGCGGCATCCCGGTCCAGCCGCGCCGTCCACCCTGGCATGACCTCAGTGCGGGCCGACGCGACGTTGGGCAGCGTCACGCTGAATGCCGTTGTGAGTGAACCGGTTTCGGACTCGCCGGGCACCCGGAACGTCAGCACGGCGGTGCTGCCGGGGGAGGCGCCGGTGGCGTCGACGTGAACGTGGGCGGACGCTTGACCCGCGCCCGCGAATAGTGCAAGGGACACGGCCGAGACCGCCGTGACGGCCGTGAGGAGGACGCGCGAAGACGCCGTGGGGGTGGATCTCATGTGGTTGTGCTTTCTGTGTCGTGAGGTGGTCGGTCGGTCAGCTGGCGTAGCTGACCGGCGGACCCCGATGCGACACTGACGCAGCGAGCAGGAGTGCTGCCCGAAGCGGCTGGTCTGCGCCAGCGCCCGTGATGAGCGCGGGGGCGGGGACGGGCTGACGGATCGGCGCCGACGCGGCGCGCACCGCGCGCGACATCGCCCCGCAGAGGTATCCACCCGTCGCGATGAGCCCCGCACCGACCACCACCGCCGCCAGGTGAGCGCCAAGCATCACACCCCACGGCGTCGCGGCCACCTGCCCGTGGGCGTGGCCTGCGGCAGCGAGAATGGTGTGGCCGATCAGCTGCCCCAGCCCAAGGAGCGCGACGAGGCGGGTGACGTCGTTCCCGACGCCGGCGGCCCGCCCCATCGTCGCCACCAGGGCGCCAATCACCAGGGCCAGCAGCACGAGCAGCGCCGAAGCGGCGCCGTACGGGAGCCCACCACCGGCGATCGCGTGCGACGCCGTCGAGAGGGTCGCGGTGAGCGCGCCTGCGGCGACCCCGCGAAGGCGCGCCTCCGGAGCCTTCGAGGCGACGAGCATGGGTTGGGTGGTGGGTCAGACCACGCCGAGGCGGGCCATCAGATCGGCGTCGATACCGTCGAGCTGGTCGGCGATGGCGTTGTGCGCTGCCCGGCGGCGCGGGGTCGGCATGTTCTCCGCAGCGGTCACCGCGGCGGACAGGTCCCTCAGCCTGCCGTTCACTGCGGCGACGAACTCCTTGGTCTCGGCATCCTTGGGCTTCTTGTCGGCGACCTTTCCGAGCGTCTGCTCGGCGCCGGCGATCCGGGCGGACAGGGCGCCACCCGATCCCGAGAACTGCCCGATTTGGCTAAGCGGGACGCCGAGTCGGTCGGCTCGCCTCCCGTCGACGAAGCCGCGTGCCGCGATGGCCGCCCGGTAGGCGATCGGGACCACGACGGGAGCCAACAGTCGCGAGATCATCAGCCCACGGCGAATGCGCGATGCCGAGAGCAGCTTCCCTTCACGCACGGCCTTCAACTGAGCCTCAGCAACCCTTATGGCGGCCTTGTCGCTGTCCCGCTGCGCCCTCAGCCCGGCCTTGATCGCCTTGGCCTCGCGTTTCTCGGCCGCTTTGATGCGTCGGGTCTCGTTCTTTGCGGCGAGCCGGGCCTCCAGCTTGGCCTTGGCCTTGATGGCGCGTGCCTCGGCTCGTCGGGTCGCGCGACTCTTCCGCCTCGTGAACAGGCCCATTCCCGGCTGCCTCCAGGTCATCTCGTCGCAATCAGGTGATCGATGTCGCCAACACTATCGCCGCTGGATCGTTGACACCGTTCGGCCCCGACGCAAGTCCCCGCATGCCGCCGTCCAGCAAACAGTTGAGCGTGACTGTGCAAGAATTGTGAAGGATCGGCCAGGCCGTGGCCCGGTGCCGCAAGGGCGCCCCGGTGGAGTCGTGAGAGGTGTGGGGACGTGGCTTCGCGAGTGTGCATCGCCGCGGCAGCCTGCGTAGTCGCATCGGGGCTGTTCGTGGCTAGTGCCGGTGCCACGTTGGCGTTTGCCGAGCCGGATGTTGGGCACGTCGGCGACAACGACGGCGCGCAGGTCGACGGGCCCGGCGGTACGGCCGTCGGTCCCACGTCGAAGGCCTCCCGGGGAGGGTCGGCGACGGGGAATCGGCCGACGGGACCGGTAATGGTCGGAGGAACCGGGCCCAGGCACCCGCCGCGCCAGGGCGACGATCGCGGCGGGACGAGTCCCGGCGGCGGCGCAACGGGAAGTGCCAGCCCGTCGCCCAGCAAACAATCTGAGCCGTCGTCGACGTCGATCCCGCAAACCGTGTCCACGACCCCCGGCGAATGGGGCCCGACCGCGACGACGCGAACTGCCGAGCCCGACCCCACCGGAACCACGAGCCGCACCGAGACCACCACGGGCGCCACCGAGACCACCACCAAGACCACTGAGACCAAGACCACCGAGACCAAGACCACCGAGCCCACCACCAAGACCACCGAGCCGACCACCGAGCCCACCAGCACCACCACGAGCAGCACGGCGGCACCGAGCGAAACCGGCGAGCCCGACCCGAACGACCCCGACGGCGACCCCGACCACGAGGAAGAACACCCCGGCTGGGGCTGGGGCTGGCCCTGGTGGGGACCGTGTCCCGATCATGGGACGCCGCCGGTGGGTCAACCCCCCGGCAGCGGCAGCGGAGGCGACAGCAGCGGATCGCCCGCCCAGGTGCCGAGTGGTCGCCCCGACCTACCCCCGCAGATGCAACTGCCGGTCCCGCCCGGCGAACTGACGCCGCAAGTACCCGGCATCACCGTCGAGCCGCTCGTCGACGCCGTGACCGGGCTGGCCACGGCAGCGGCCCAGTTGCCGTTCGCACCCGTCACCCTTCCCGTCATCGTCATCCCAGGGGGTGCAGGCATCCCCGGCGGCGGTGGCAACGGTGCCGGCGCGGGTGGTGCCGGACCCAGGCCTGGATCACCTTCTGCGCCAAGGAATTCCGGCCCGTCGAACAACGCGCCGCAGCGGGCGCAGGAGAACCCACCGGCAATCAGCCCCAACAACGCGGCCACTCCGGCGTCCTTCCGGGTGGGGTACGGCGAGTACCTGCGCAGCGCGGGCGTTGGGCAGGTGGCTGCGGTCGCGGTACCCGGCCTCGCGGGCATCCTGATCCTCACCGGCGCGGGTGGCCTTCTCGGGTATCGGCAGGCCAGAGCCGGGCATGCGGTGCGGGCGAACGGGACGGCGCGATTCGTGGGTTAAGGGGGTTCGTCCGCTCCAACGCCAGCGGACAGTCATAGTGGAGTCATCGAGAGGGGGTAGGTATGCCAGCCAGTCGTCGTGTCACGCGTGCGGTGAGTGAGGTCCTCGATCTCGCGCCGCGGCGCGGAGAAGTATCGCTTGCGCGTCTCGTGCAATCCGTCGCGGAGGACCGCGGAAGACCGATCGAGCTGAAGATGGCGGATCTGCCCGCCGGGGTGTGTGGTCAATGGCGGCAGTACTTCGACCGTGACGAGTTCCTGATCCAGCAGGGCCTGCCCGCGGGTGACCGGACCCTCGCGCACGAGTTGGGTCACCTGGTGCTTGGGCACGAGGGCATCTCGGTGGTCGAGGCCGCCAGGGAAAACACCGAGTTCGCGAGCTCCGACCTCATCGGATACATGCTCAACCAGCGCACCGGCTGCATGGGTCCCAGTGGCGAGGACTTCGAGCAGGAGGCCGAGGACTTCGCCGCTCTGCTGATCTACCGGTTGGGTCGATTACCGTCCGATCGTTCATCGATGGTCCAGGTCCGACTCGGAGAGGCGTTTGGTTGATCATCTGGGTGATTGCCGGTCTTCTCGGATTGGCAACAGGCCTGCGGATCGGCTGGGCACTCGTCAACAAACAATCCCTGGTCAGCTCGGCGATGATCTTGGCGCTCGGCAGTCTCGGCCTAGTGGCCGCGCTGAACTGGCAGCCGCTCACCCTCCTGATCGACACCCTGGTTCGGTGGCCGAACGTCTCGACCGTGTTGAGCCAGGTGGCCCTGATCTCTTGCGCGGCGGGCAGCTGCGTGATGATCACGTCGGCGGCGTCCAACCGCAAGCCGTCGACCATCAGGCGGATTGCGATGACTCAGTACGGCATCGCCTCGCTCATCGCGGTGCTGACGCTCGTGCTGTTCTTCGCCGCCCCCCAACAGCCGGAGATGGCCCCTGAGGAGTACCTGCGCCGCAACCTCGGCTCCGGGGGGCTGACGGTGTCGTGGCTGTTTCCGCTGCTCTACGTGATGCTGGCGCTGACCCTGGTGGTGTGGGCGGGGGTTCGGCACTCGAATCGGACCCGCCGCGGCCGCGCGCTCTTCGTGTTCACCACGGGCGTCGTGCTCATCGTGCTGGCGAGCGCGTTCTTCCTGCTGCGGGCGGTCGGTAGCACCGACTTCATCGGCGTTGGCGCAGCGGCCACGCTGCTGGGCTGCGCGATGCTGGTGGTGGCCAGCGGGTCGTTGTTGCCGAGCATCGAGGACTGGTTCGGTGCGCGCCGCGAACTCAGGGTGATCCAGCCGCTCCTGAACGAACTCAGCCGACGGCACCCCAACGTGGGGATCGGCGTTCGTCCGCGGGGACCCTTGCTCTTTCGCGTCGCCGAGCAGATGTCGATGATCTCGGACGCGTTGTACCTGGAGGCCACCAGGGCGCTGGGTGGCGAGGCCGCCGCGGCGGCCACGGACGACGACTTCGGGGGGTCTCCCGACGTGCCGCCCGACGAGCAGGCCCGACGCATCGCGGAATGGATTCATGCGGGCCGCGGCGGGGACGGGGATTCGACGAGCGCAAGGTTCCCCGGCCCGCATTGGCTGCGTCAACCGTCGTCGTGCTCAGACCGCGAATGGATCCTCGGCATCTCAGAGCAGTACCGCGCGTTGGAGGACCGCGTCAGCGTTGCAGCTGGCTGAGCCGATGGGGCCGCCGATTCGCCGAATGTGCAACCCGCGTCGATGACGCGGTGTCTCGGCTAATCGTCCAGGTGCTCTTGGCGACGAAGCTCGTCGACCTTTTGGACCAGATCCTGCTGCGCTTCTGGGGAGAGTCCGACCGTCCGCGCTGCAATACGGCGAATGCCCTCGTCGCGCATGCTGGCCAGCCAGGTCAGTTCCTTGTCGAGCTTCTCGTAGTACTCGTCGTCGGTGAAGTACGCCGGCTTGATACGGAAGTAGTTGGCAAGGGCTGCCATGGTGGCCACCGAGGGGTTGGTCCGGTTGCCTGAACGGAGCTGTGAGAGGTACGGCGCCGACATCGTGATGCCTTCGGCCTTGAGTGCGGCGATGACCTCAGCGGACGTGTGAGGGCCTCGTCCCGGCGGGTAGACCGTGTCGAACAGGCGGTTCAGCCTGGCGGCGAAAGTCATGCTCATCTATCTGTCCTCCACTTAGCGTTACGAGCGGGCATGTCAGCAGCGTATTTGCTGATCATCGTAGCGAGACTTCCGCCGACAACCAAGTGCAAACCACTGAAAAGTCTGCCATGCCCTCCATGGTCACCCGTAACTGCGTCGTCTAGCAGGGCCGATCTCCGGTGTGAACGCCGCCGAAGTGCAGCCCCGCTAAGCTAATACTAACGCTCGAGTTGTTTTGCCCCGATGAAACGCGGGCGACGAATTCGCCGCAGCTGGCAATCGGGCGCGGCCGGCAACCCTCCGACGTTCCCCAGCCAACGACATCGGTAATTTGCTCACCAAAATAATCATCGCCCGCTGGGGTTGCTGTGTTTTAGCTTTCGCGCACGTAAGCGATGCAACATGCAGGGCCGTCACGCCCTGTCAGTCGTTCGGCGGACAGTAGCCAGCCGCCCTGAGCGCCCGGCCTGACGACGAATCGCGCAGCGGGGGAGCAATCAAGGCTCGGCGTGCATCGCACCGGAAGGCGTCGGCGCGCCGGTGACGGGTGTATTCAGGCGGCGAGCAGCATCGCCAGGACGGCGGTGTCGGGGTGGGCGATCGGGTCAAGGCCAACGCGGCTCACCATCGACGTGATGGTGCCGTCGGACTCCGCCTCGACCCACGCCGCCCGGTGATCGAGGCCCAGATGAGGAAGGCCCGGCAACAGAACGCACCCCGAAGCCGCTCCCACGCACTCCGGCAGGGACGGGGTGGTCTCCGAGGGCGGATGCAGCATGAGCAGCGCGGGTGGCTGTCGATCCGAGAAGTAGCCCGGCCTGATTGCCGATGCCCCGACGACCGTCCCCTCCGCGATGACGAGCCCGACCGTGCCGGGTGCCGGCTCGTCGGGGAGCTCCTCGCGGACGCCAAAGATGGTCGTGGTCGAGAGCAATCCGGGAAGGGACGCGACCCGAACGGCCACCATCAACAGTTGCGCCCATTCCTTGGTGGAGTCCGGCCACCGACCTGACACGACGAAACCCTTCAGCGATCCGCCGGAGTGGAACGGAGCAATCTCGACGGCTCCATGCGATCCCGTGTCCATCATCGCCTCCGATCGGTGCGTACTGCTGCCGCCCGACACGGCTGTGGGTCGATTTCGACAGGATGCGGTAGGAGGGCGTTAGCACGCAAGAGGACACGAGTGCCAGTGCCGATCTTTCCCGAGCCAGTCTGTCGAGCCAGTGCCGAGCCAGGGTCGAGCCAGGGTCGGGATCAGATGCTCGGATCCACTACCTCAAGCCACGGGCGTCGAGACGGTCCACACCACGCGATAGGAGCCGGCAGTGGGCACCCAGCCGAACTTCCTGGAGTCGACGACCCCTCGCGCGTCGGGATTGTCGGAGAGTGCCTCGAACGTCGCGTCACGGCCAGCTCCCCGAACTCCCCCGACCCGTTTGACGAGCCACCGCGTGGGAACACCCGGAGCCAGCGTCGGATCGGGGAACACCCGCACCTGGCCACTCCTGGCCCGGCCCCAGCGCAGCCCGAGCAGACCATCACCCGGCTGCAGCGAGGGACGCATCGAGTCCTCGACGACGGCGAAACGACGCACCGGCCAGCGTCGAGAAGGATGGTTGCCGCCCACCCCCAAAGGGTAGGTTAAAGGCCATGCTGCATCGACTCTTCTCCAATGCCACACCCGCCCACGCTCATTGCGACCTGTACTGCGGCGTCTACGATCCCGCGCAGGCCAAGATCGAGGCGCTCTCGTGCCTCAAGACGCTGAAGAAGTACAACGATTCCGACGATGACCACTTCCGCACCCGCGCCATCATCATCAAGGAGCAGCGCGCCGAAGAGGTCAAGCACCACCTGATGGTGCTGTGGGCCGACTTCTTCGCCCCGGCGCACTTCGAGCAGTTCCCCGAGCTGCACCAGCTCTTCTGGGACGGCATCCACGGCGCTGGTGAAGTGAAGAAGTCGACCGACGTCGCCGAGGCCGAGAAGCTGCTCGCGACGATCGACAAGATTTCCGACATCTTCTGGCAGACCGACAAGGCCAAGGAAATGGGCGTCTACCCGCCAGCCTGACGACGCTTCCGGAGCGAGGGCCGGCTTGGCGCGTGAGCGCCGGGTCGGCCCTCGTTCGCGCCCTAGGTAAGGACGATCAGCGCGAGGATGCCGAGAAGGACCAAGGCGATGATCCCCGCGCGAAGGCATGCCATCAGATGACTCTGGGTGTGCACGTGCGCGGAGGTTTGCCACCCAGAGGGTGGGACGGCGGAACTCGGGCCCAGCGGATGCGATGCCATCAACAGCTCCTGACCTGCACGATCAATGTGGTCCCCCAGTGAGATCCGTCACAAGCATTCTTGGTGTCGCCGATCATAGCCGCTGTGCTAGCCGCACGAAAATCCGCTGCTGCCTGCCTTGACGGACGGGGCGAACCTGTCGGATCGGGCAGGTGGCGCACCCCCGTGGTGCGACCGCACGACGGTTGACCGCGCGACTGGTCGACCGCATTTCCGTTCAACTGCTCGACGCCCTTCGCTCCCCGGCCCGAAACCTGTTGATCACGCGCTCGCCACCCCGTGGCGTTATCCCCAGTCCGTTTCAGCTGACTCGGTGAATCACCGGCTCAGATGGGCTGGCCGAGTTTGCGTGCCTGTGGATGAATCTGTGGAAACTGTGGATAGGGACGTGATTGCTGCGGCACCCGTGCCAGCATTGTGGGCATGAATCCGGGCATCGAAGGTGGAGGAGACAACCACGTGGACTCGTCGACATGAGCGAGGACGAGGTAGTTCAGGCGCAGATCGCCGACGTACCGGTGACGTTCGACGAGTCGGTCGTACTCCTCGACGTCCGCGAAGACGACGAGTGGGCGCGGGGGCACGCAGCAGGTGCGCAGCACATCCCCATGGGCGACGTTCCGGCCCGCATGGCGGAGATCGACACCGAGGCCACCCTGTACGTGGTGTGTCACGCAGGCGGCCGGTCGCAGCGTGTTGCGCAGTACCTGGCCCGCAACGGTTACGAGCCGATCAACGTCGCAGGCGGCATGCTGTCGTGGAGCGAAGCCGGGCGTCCCGTCGTCACCGACGACGGCAGTGCGGGCACCATCTGAGGAACCGTAGGCTGGTCAGGTGATCCAGGTCTGTTCACGGTGCGGAACGCGGTGGAACGTCCGCGACCGTCAGCGCGTCTGGTGCCCACGTTGCCAGGGGGCGCTGCTCGCGCCGACGGCTGAGTCGTCGCCGTCGCAGTGGGCTGCAGCGCCGGTCCCGGGGACGGCCCAGCCGGGCTCGCCCCAGAGTTCTCAACCAGGTCCGACCAGCCGGTTGCCGCAGGGCTACCGCTGGATCGCGGTACGGCCGGGTGCGGCACCCCCAGCCCGGCGCAACGAGCGCGTCCTCGGGCCAACTCCGCGGTATGCGGTGGTTCCCCGGTGGGGTCTTCACGAACAGTTCGAGGTGGCTCCGACCGTCCCAGTGGTGGAACGGCCCGCTACGTCGCCGCGGCTGGTTCGCGCGACCTTGACCGCCACGCTGATCGTGCTCGGCGTCGCCGCGGTGGTCCACATCGTCCGGTACGCGCTGCTGCTCATCAACCGCAGCACTCTGCTCAACCCGATCGTCGCGGGCGCCGCGACGTGGGGCGGCATCGTCGCGAGCGTGCTGGCGTTCTTCACGCTGATCGCCACCATGGTCGTGTTGATCAACTGGCTGATCAATCGTCGCGCGGCGGCGTACGCGCTGCACGGGGCGACCGATCCCCGCCCGGCCTGGCAGATCTGGCTGGGGTGCCTGGTGCCGGTGGTCAACCTGTTCTGGGCGCCGGTGTTCGTAATCGAACTCGCGCGTTTCGAGGGACGTCTGCCCCAGTTGCGCGGCACCATCGCCGCCTGGTGGTGCGGCTGGTGGATGAGCTTCCTTCTGTCGGTGTTCTCGATCGCCACCAGCTTCACGCGGGACGCGCAGGGTATCGCCGACAACACGGTGGCCACGATCGTCGCCTATCTGGGGTCGCTCGCAGCGCTGCTGCTGACCCTCAAGGTGTACGGCGGCTTCGAGCGCAGACCGGTCGATCGGCCGGTCAAGCGCT
This sequence comes from Mycobacterium sp., assembly GCF_040509115.1. Lineage (GTDB taxonomy): Bacteria > Actinomycetota > Actinomycetes > Mycobacteriales > Mycobacteriaceae > Mycobacterium. Next base: position 13,426 of record NZ_JBEVLO010000498.1, read on the forward strand.
GGGTGATCGTGCCCGACGAAACGCCACGTGACCGGGTGACAGTGGACGATTCCGAGCCGGCCACCTCCGAAGCGCAGCAGGATCTGGTCAACGCGGGCGGCGACTCGAAGGTCCATGCCAAATCGGCCGCGAAATCGGATGTGAAACGGGACGTGAAATCGGATGTGAAATCGGCGGTTCCGGTTGAGTCCAAGCGGGAAGAACCGGCAGCATAGCCTCATGGGTTCGGGCGAGGGCGCGCTCGCGGGTCATCCGTTCGTGGTGGCCCACCGCGGTGCTTCTGCCGAGTTGCCCGAGCACACCATCGCCGCTTACGACCTGGCGTTGAGGCAGGGTGCCGACGGGGTCGAGTGCGACGTGCGGCTTACCCGCGACGGCCACCTGGTGTGCGTGCACGACCGTCGGGTGGACCGGACGTCAACGGGAACCGGGCTGGTCAGCGAGATGACGCTGGCCGAGCTGCGGGAGTTGGACTACGGCGCGTGGCATCCCAGCAGGCGGGCCGACGGCAGCCAAGGTGACACCGGACTGCTGACTCTCGATGCCCTGCTGTCGTTGGTCCTCGACTGGAATCGGCCGGTCAAGATCTTCATCGAGACCAAGCATCCGGTGCGTTATGGCGCGCTGGTCGAGAGCAAGGTGTTGGCGCTGCTGCACAGGTACGGCATCGCCTCGCCGGCGTCGGCCGATCTGTCCCGTGCGGTGGTGATCTCGTTCTCGGCGGCCGCGGTGTGGCGGATCCGCCGGGCTGCGCCGCTGCTCCCGACCGTGCTTCTCGGCGAGACGTCGCGCTACCTTGGCGGCAGCGCGGCTACGACGGTCGGTGCGACGGCGGTCGGCCCGTCGATCGCGACCTTGCGCGAGCACCCCGAACTGGTGGACCGGGCGGCAGTTCACGGCCGTGCGCTGTACTGCTGGACCGTCGACCACTACGAGGACGTTCGGTACTGCCGTGACGTCGGGGTGGCCTGGGTTGCCACCAACCACCCCGGGCGCACCAAGGATTGGCTCCAGAACGGCCTCACCGAGGCAGGTCTGGACCAACCGGACGGGGACACTCCCTGACGAGGGGCAGTTGGGGCTCCGGAGCCCGTTCCCGAGCGCCGACCATTCTGGCCGGTGCAGGCAGGGCGCGATGGACGATGCGGTGACGACTCGTGTGCAATGGGTTTGCGGAAAACCCTCGGCGGACTCCCGGTCAGTGGTGCCGATCGCGCTCATCTCGACGAGAGTGTCAGGGCGACAAGGCATCTCGCCGCAGTATGCCATGCCTGCCCTGAAACGAGTCCCGAATGACGTCCGGCGTCAGACTTGGCGCGAGGCGCCCGATGAAATCAAGCAGATAGGCGCGCAAGTAAGTGCTGGCGCGCAGATTGATGTACACGGCGCTGGAATCGAACAGATGGTCCGCCGGCATGACCCGAAGCCCCCGATCGCGCTCCGCATCGAAGGTGACAGCGGTCAGGATGCCGATTCCGAGACCCATTGCCACGTAGGTCTTGCAGATGTCGGCGTCGATCGCGCTGAGGACCACCTTCGGTTCCAGTCCCGCGGACTCGAAAGCTGCGCGCACCTTCCAATGTCCGCTGAATCGGTTGTCGTAGGTGATGATTGGATATCGGGCCACCTCCTCGAGGGTCAGGGTGCCGCAATCGAGGAGCGGATGTCCGACGGGTGCTACCACCACCCGATCGAGCGTGAAGCATTGCAGCCGAACGAGACTGGGGAAAGTGGTGAGCGATTCGGTCCCCAGGGCAAGGTCCGCAAGTCCCTCGTCCACCATCTGACAGATCCCGACGGGATCGCCCTGTTTGAGCACTATCTGCACGTCCGGATATTCGGCGATGAACGGGCCGATCACCGGTGGTAGCACGTACTTGGCTTGAGTGTGTGTCGTTGCGATCGTCAATGTTCCGCGATCGCTGGCCAGCAGATCGTGCTTGAGTGAGCCGATGCTGTCGACGTCGGCGAGGATTCGCTTGGCGGTATCGACGACGACGGTCCCGGCCTCCGTCAACCCCTCGATGTGATTGCGGGTCCGCGCGAAGAGGGGGAAGCCAAGCTCGGCTTCCAGGAGCTGCAGCTGTCTGCTGACACCGGGTTGAGACGTGTGAAGGGCCCGGGCTGCGGCGGAGATGTGAAACCCCTGCCGGACGATCTCCAAGACGTATTCCAGCTGCTGCAGCTTCATGCCCATTCCTAGTGTTCCATCGGCCGATCGCGGCTATGCCATTTCAGTATACCGCTATCGCATAATGGTCTAATCCGCTATGTGTTTCTGCTCTAGAATTTGGTTACTCGCATCACATTCTGGCCGGGAAGGGTCCCGGGTAACCAAGCAGAAATCGGAGTTGATCGATGGGCATGGCAAGAGGCGATGAGTCGTACGACGTCATCGTGGTGGGCGGCGGCAATGCTGCGTTGTGCGCAGCGTTGAGTGCCACCGAAGGTGGGGCGCGGGTCGCGGTGTTGGAGCGGGCACCCGAGTCGCAGCGCGGAGGCAATAGTGCGTACACCGACGGTCTCATGCGATTTGCCTACGACGGTGCCGACGACATTCGCGCACTGGCCCCCGACCTGACCGATGAAGACATGAGCGTCTCCGACTTCGGTAGCTATACCGAGGCTGACTTCTACGACGACATGGGGCGGATCACCCAATACCGCACGGATCCCGACCTGTGCGAACTCCTGGTGTCCAGGAGCAGGGAGACCATGATGTGGATGCGCGACCAGGGCATCCGCTTCATGCCCGATTTCGGTCGCCAGGCCTACAAGATCGATGGCAGGTTCAAGTTCTGGGGCGGTGCGACCGTGGCGGTCGCCTCCGGCGGACCGGGTCTCATCGACGGTTTGTACGCAGCCGCCGAGAAGCGGGGCGTAACGATCTGTTACGAGGCATGGGTGCGTGAACTCGTCCACGACGACACCGGCGTCCACGGCGTGCGGGCGACGATCGAGGGCTCCACCCGCTACCTGCAGGCTGGTGCCGTAGTACTTGCGTGCGGCGGGTTCGAGGCCAATGCCGAAATGCGTTCCCGCTACCTGGGACCCGGGTGGGATCTGGCCAAGGTGAGAGGTAGCCGGTACAACACCGGTGACGGCCTCACGATGGCATTGGAACTCGGGGCTCAACCGTACGGACACTGGTCAGGCTGTCACTCCGTCGCCTGGGAGCAGAACGCCTCCGACTTCGGCGATTTGAGGCTCACCCCGCAGTTCCAACGCCACAACTACCCATTCTCGATAATGGTCAACGCCGAGGGAAGGCGGTTCGTCGACGAGGGTGCGGACTTCCGCAACTACACGTACGCCAAGTACGGGCGCGCCGTGCTTCAGCAGCCTGGTCAGGTCGCATGGCAGATCTTCGACAGCAAGACCGCGCACCTCTTGCGCGACGAATATCGCACGCGTGCGGTCACGAAGGTCCGGGCCGACACTCTCGATGGGCTGGCCGCCAAACTTCCCGAGGTCGACAGCGCCCAGCTCTTGCGCACGTTGGAAGAGTTCAACGCGGCGGTCCGGGACGACCGACCGTTCAACCCGAACATCAAGGATGGGCGAAGCGCCGACGGCCTCGAGGTCCCGCGCAGCAATTGGGCGGTCAAGCTCGACACGCCGCCGTACACCGCGTACGGAGTCACCTGCGGAATCACCTTCACGTTCGGTGGCGTCAAGATCGACGACCACGGCCAAGTCGTCGACGTCAACGAGCACGTCATTCCGGGTCTATTCGCCGCAGGGGAGATGGTGGGCGGCATCTTCTACTACAACTACCCGGGCGCAAGCGGCTTGACCAGCGGTGCGGTATTCGGCCGCCTCGCAGGCGCGAGCGCGGCACGCTGCGCCAACGCCGTCGAACTGAATTCAAGCATGTCGCATGGCGACGAAAGGATTGCCCACGTATGACCGGCACTGTTGTTAACAGCACCGAAACCAGACCAGTTACAAGGGAACTCGCGCACTTCGCCGCGCAGTTTCGGTACGAAGACTTGCCGGCACCCGTCATCGCGATGGCCAAGCATGCGGTACTCGACAGCATCGGCTGTGGAATCTACGGTTCAGCCACCCCATGGGCCAACGCGGTGCTCAACACCGTCTCGCTGTTCGGCCAAGCGCAGACGGCCTCGGTGTGGGGCCACCCGGTCAAGGTCGACCCACTGGGCGCTGCCCTGGTCAATGGCACTGCCGCCCAGGGCTACGAGCTCGACGACTGCCACGACCAATCGATGTCGCACTACGGCGCAGGCGTGGTGCCCGCGGTACTTGCCGTCGCCGAAGCATTCGGCCCCTTCGACGGGCGTCAGGTGATCGCCGCATTGGTCGCTGGCTACGAAGTCGGCACCCGCGTCGGAAACACCGTGAGCCCAAGCGCTTTTCATCGAGGCTTCCATCCCTGCGGTCTGACGAGCACGTTCGGGGCCGCCGCCGCAATTGCGAAGCTGCTGGACCTGGACACCGAGCAGTACGTCAACGCGCTTGGGCTTGCTGGCTCGCAGGCCGCGGGCCTGATGGCCGCACAGTTCGGGGCGATGGCCAAACGCTTCCATTCCGGCAAGGCAGCAATGAACGGCATCATCGCGGCCTTCGCCGCCCGCGAGGGCCTGACGGGTGTGCGGGATGTCCTCGAGGCCCCGTACGGCGGGTTCTGCTCCTCATACGCCTCGGAGTACGACCTGGACTACGCGACCAATGATTTGGGGCAACACTGGGAGATACTCCGCAACGGCTTCAAGCAGTACTCCTCGCTCGCCAGCAGCCAAACGTCGGTCGACGCACTACGGGCGATCCGGGCCGCCTCCAACGTTGCGCCCGAGGACGTCGAGAGCGTCCTGGTCGAGACCACCGAGATGGTCTACGTGCACTGCGGGTGGCCGTACGTACCGAACGGCGAGACCATCACGGCGCAGATGAATCTGCCGTACACCGCTGCCGTCACCCTCATCGACGGCACGGCGTTCATCGACGGTTACACCGACGAACGGCTGACCGACCCCCAGGTGTTGGCGCTCGCCGATCGGGTCAAGGTGGTGATCGCACCCGACCTCGACGCCCTGGGGAAGGACGAAATGCGCGCGGTGCGAGTCACGTTGACGACACGCTCCGGCGATACCCACCGGGAGAGCGTCACCTACCGCAGCGGACATTGGAAGAACCCCATCTCCGAGGCGGACCTGTCGGCCAAGTTCCACAACCTGGCCACCCGCATCATCGGTGATGACGCGGCTCGGAGCATCGAACAGATCGTGCGCGACCTGGAGAACCGGGCCAATCCGGTCGGAGACTTGACCGCACACCTGCACGCAGCCGTCACGCGGGAGAGCTGACATGACCAACACGCTGGCAACCACCTATTCGGAATTCTGCAGTTCCCTACGCGCGCAAGACATCCCGGAAGAGGTGCGGCGGGCGGCCCAGTGGCACGTCGTGGATTCGATCGGAGTATCCGTTGCAGCCGCGGATAGCCACGAGGAGACGGGTCGCGCGCTGCGGCGAGCGGCCGGGCTGTGGGGGCCGGATTCCGGGGCGACCGTCCTCGGCACGGGGCAGCGACTACCCGCAGAATCAGCGGCATTGATCAACGGATCCCTCGCGCAGGCTTTGGAGATGGATGACAAACACGGCTCATCGCTGGCACGCCCAGGATCGACGGTGATACCGGCGGCGCTCGCGGTGGCCGAGTGTCGCGATCGGTCCGTCGGCCAGCTGCTGACCTCGGTGGCCGCCGGATACGAGGTAATGATCCGGCTCGGCTTCGTGGCGGGAAAACGGTTCCTGGCCCGCGGCTATCACACCAGTTCACTGATCGGGGGTTTCGGCGCCGTCGCCGCGATCGGCAACCTCGAGCAGCTCACGCCCGAGGAGATCACCGACGCGTTGGGCATTGCGGGCACATTCG
>NZ_JBEVLO010000499.1:0-6067 GCF_040509115.1 Mycobacterium sp.
GCATCCACCTGGCGAGCCCCGCGGCCTCGGCCGCCAGCACCGTTGCTGCGAGATCGGTCAGGCGTTCGGCCGACGTGTCGAGCACCGTCGCCGTTGCCGACTCCAGTCGCACCCGCGCCAGCGGCCGCGAGAAATCAGTCGCCTCAAGCTGTTCCACGGTGACGCCGTCCGCGGCGGCATCCACGACGATCCACTGCTCCCCCGCGGGCAGAAGCAGCACCGCGTCGGGCAGTCCGCCGAGCACGAACGGCGCCGTACCCGTGGCCGTACCGCCGTCGAGGACGATGTCCGACCGCAGCGCGACGCCCGCGGTTCGCGCGCCGGACGCGAGTGCGTCCAGCAGGCTCTCGTCGGTGATCACCAGAGTCGCCAGCGCCGTCGGCGCCACCGGTCCCGGTACCAGCGCGGCGGCGGCCTCGTCGACCATCGCGCAGAGATCCTCGACCGTGCCGCCTGCGCCGCCGAGACCCTCGGCGATCGCGACGCCGAAGATCCCCAGCTGCGCCAGGCCGTCGTAAGGTCCACGCCACGCCTCGGGCGTGCCCTGCTCGATGGCACGCGAGGCTTCGATCGCCTTCGAGCTCGCCGCCCAGTCACGCACCATCTCGCGCGCAGCAAACTGATCATCGGTGCCGGGAATCGACACCGCAACGGCGGACTGTGCCATCTTCGGCCTCCTAGCCTTGGGCGAGAAGGCGATGCTTCCCACTAGAACGTGTTCTAATGGTGACAGCGATCGAACGTCAAGTCGACCGCCATTCGAGCAGGACACGCCGGTGTCTCGGGGGCACGGAGGTGGGAGAACATGAAACGCGGTGCGTATCGTTTTCCCCCAGTGTGCGAGGAGAAGGAGAGGGCGGGAGTATGTCCGGCTCGTCGATCCCACCAGTTACACGTTCCGGCTCGGGTTCCGACTCGACCGCCGGCCCTCGTCGGGTGATGAACGTGGCCGTTCTGGCCGAGTCCGAACTCGGCTCCGAAGCACAGCGCGAGCGACGCAAGCGCATCCTCGACGCCACCCTCGCGATCGCATCCAAGGGCGGTTACGAAGCGGTGCAGATGCGTGCCGTCGCCGAGCGCGCCGACGTCGCCGTCGGGACGCTGTACCGGTACGTCCCCTCGAAGGTGCACCTCCTGGTGTCCGCGCTCGGTCGCGAGTTCGAGCGCATCGACGCCAAGACCGACCGCGCCTCCCTGACGGGCGGCACCCCGTACCAACGCCTCAACATCATGGTCGGCAAGCTCAACCGCTCGATGCAGCGCAACCCTCTGCTGACCGAGGCCATGACGCGCGCGTTCGTATTCGCCGACGCTTCTGCCGCGGGTGAGGTTGATCACGTCGGCAAGTTGATGGACTCCATGTTCGCCCGCGCCATGAGCGACGGCGAGCCCACCGAGGATCAGTTCCACATCGCCAGGGTGATCTCCGACGTCTGGCTGTCGAACCTGCTTGCCTGGCTGACGCGGCGAGCCTCGGCAACCGACGTCAGCAAGCGCCTCGATCTGGCCGTGCGACTGCTGATCGGCGACGGGGAGCACCCTAAGATCTGAGTAGTGGGACAACTACCGGCTGACCTCCTGAACGCACTCGATTCGACCGCAGGGACGACGCATCTGCTGGTCGCCTCGGACTTCGACGGCACCCTCGCCCCGATCGTGAACGATCCCGCCGACGCCCGCCCGCTGCCTCGTGCAGCGGAGGCATTGACCGCACTCGCCGAGCTGCCCTCGACGTCCGTGGTGCTGGTGTCGGGACGCGCGCTGGCCGTCCTGAGGGACTACTCCGGGATGCCCTCCAGCGTGCATCTGGTCGGCAGTCACGGTGCCGAGTTCGACTCCGGGTTCGCGCACGAGGTGGACCAGGCACTGTTGGCCAGGATCACCTCCGAGCTGCACGCGATCGCCGAGGACCGTCCAGGCGTGACGGTCGAATCGAAGCCGGCCAGCGTGGCGTTGCACGTGCGCAACGCGTCGGCCGCCGACGGCCGGACGGCACTCGGTGCGGCGCACGCGGTCGGCCAGGCGACCGGTGTCGAACTCACCGAGGGCAAGTCGGTGCTGGAGTTTGCCGTCATCTCCACCGACAAGGGTGAGGCCATCGACATCATCCGCGACGAGAACCACGCCACGGCAGCGGTGTTCTTCGGGGACGACGTGACCGACGAGAAGGCGTTCCGCCGGCTGCGCGACGGCGACGTCGGGGTCAAGGTCGGGCCCGGCGAGACGCTGGCGGCGTACCGCGTCGACTCGCCGGACGACGTCGCCGACGCGCTGCAGTATCTGTTGGAGTCGCGGCGAAGCTGACGTGCTGACCCAGGACGAGATCTCCGCCCGAACCGCGCGCGCCGTGGCCGCCGCGACGGCCGCGGGCAGGGAGCTCGGGCTGCGGGTGGACGAACCGCGCGTGCTCTACGACGTGTTCTCGGTGATCGTGCACCTCGTCCCGGCACCCGTCGTGGTCAGGGTGCCGACCGTTCTCCCCCCGTCGTACGCACTGAACCCCGAAACTCAGACGGCGCAACAACAGTCGGAGCTCGCCGTGGCAGGCTGGCTGGCCGACGGTGGTCACCCCGTGGTGCCACCGAGCCCGCTGATGCCTCCCGAACCCGTTCGGCGCGATGGCTTCTCGATGACGTTCTGGCAGTTCGTCGAACAGGTACACACCGAACCCGACATGATCGAGCGGGCCTGCCAAACCGCCCGACTGCACGCCGCACTGCGCGACTACGACGGCGAGCTGGGATTCTGGGCGCCGTTCGGCACGTACATACCGGAGGGTTTGGCCGCGCTGGAGCGACTACCCGGCCTCGTTGCTACTGCCGATCTTCAACGGGCCCAACGGGAATGGGAGATCATCGCGCCGGTACTGACGTCCCGCGCCGCCTTCGAGTCGGCCTTCCCGGACGCCGACATCCAGCCGATCCACGGTGATGCGCCCTACCACAACATGATCACCACCCCCGATGGGGTGCTGTGGTCGGACTTCGAGTTGGTCACCCTGGGTGCGGTCGAATCCGACCTGGCGATGGTGGGTCCGGATGCCGTCGCCGCATACGACTCGGCAGCCGCGGCACTGGGTCTGCGCACGCTCGACGAGCGAGTGCTGCGAGTCACCGAGGCGGCCGCCCGACTCGCGGTGGTCGCCTGCCTCTCCATGGCACCCGAACTGCCGATGCTCGTCGACGGGGTGAAGCCCGTGGTCGACCGGTGGCGGGCGGACCGGTCGCTGACGGACTTATAAACGGGCGCACCCGAGGTGCGCCCGCGGACCAGTTCGGTTTCGAGCACCTCGATCACCGGAATTCCCGAGCGCGGCGGATTGTGCAACAGGTACCCGGCTCGGCGCCCCTTCTCGACACCTGGTTGCTTGACCGTCGTCAAACCGCGCGCCAAGGCGTCGGGGATCCCGTCGAAGCCGGTCACCGTCATCTGCCCAGGCACGTAGATGCCGTGTGCGCGTAAGTAGTCCATCGCCGACAGGGCCAGGACGTCGGCGGTGCACATCAGTGCCGTAATTCGCGAATTGGCGTCCAACGCCACCTCGGCGGCCGCCCCGCCAGACGTCGGCCGGTGCTGGTAACTCTCCACCACGGTCAGCGAATCTGGTTGCAGCCCAGCCGACTTCATCGCGTCGTGGACCCCGAGGATGCGCTCGTGCTGAACCTGGAAGTGGGGGTTCGTCACACGGTCCGGATCGGCGATGGCAGGCCCGTCTTCGTGGGGCCAGGTGCGGCCGAGCCGCATCGTCAGCAACCCGAGTTCGCGGTGGCCCAGCCCGATCACGTACTCCGCGACGCCGCGCATGGCCGCGCGATCGTCGATGCCGACGCGCGACGCGCCTGGCACGTTCTTGGGTTGGTCGACCACCACCATCGGCAGCGCGCGTTGCGCCACCACCGGCAGGTACGGGTCGTCGTCGGACGCCGAGTAGACGACGAAGCCGTCGACGCCAGCGGACAGCACTGCGGCGGTGCCGTCGGCCACGCTGCGGTTGGGGCCCGCCGCGACCAGCAGAAGCCCCTGCCCGGCGGCCTCACACGACTCGGCGAGGCCCGCCACGAAGTCCAGCGCTGCCGGGTCACTGAACGAGTAGTTGAGTGGTTCGGTGAGGATCAGGCCGACGGCGCCAGCCCGCCGCGTTCGCAACGACCGCGCCACCGGATCGGGGCCTGCGTAGCCCAGTCGCTTGGCGGTCGCCAGCACTCGCTCACGCAGGTCGGCCGAGAGCTGATCCGGACGGTTGTAGGCATTGGAGATCGTGGTTCGCGAAACCTTCAGCTCGGCGGCCAACGATGCCAGTGTTGCCCGTCGTCGCGGCGCAGGACCTCTGGACATGGTCCATGACGCTAGCCGATGCGGTCACTTTCGCCCCGTCAACAGGGCCGCTCACGGGGGTGGTGCGTCGCTCTCACGACCGTCGTTTCGCCGATCGACCACCATGGGTTACATTACTGGAAATGGTTTTCATTAGTGTTAAGGAGATCCAAACCGTGCCTCGTCGCAAGCTCCTTCGGCCCGCCATCGTTCTCGGAGCGCTGGGCACCACCCTCATCGCGCTCACCGCCACCGCGTGCGGGTCCGACTCGTCATCCGAGGCGACTGGGCCGAAAACGGTGAACGTGGTCGCCTCCACCGACGTGTGGGGCAGCGTCGCCAGCGCAGTCGCCGGCGACCACGCCAAGGTCACCTCGATCCTCAACAGCGCCGTCGACGACCCCCACTCCTACGAGGCCACCCCTGCCGATGCGGCCGCGATCACCGACGCCGCCCTGGTCGTCTACAACGGCGGCCATTACGACCACTGGGTCGACGACGTCCTCGAGGCGCAGCCCGGGCTCACGACGGTCGACGCCTACTCGTTGACCCCGAACCAGCCCGATGGCGAGCCTGCGAACGAGCACGTCTTCTACGATCTCGCCACCGCGAAGGCCGTCGCCGAACGCATCGCCGAGCAGCTCGCCACCGACGACCCCGCCAACGCCACCGCCTACCGCGACAACGCCACCGCCTTCGGCGCGGAGGCCGACGCCATCGCGGCCGCCGAACGCCAGATCGGGCAGAAGCATCCCGGCGCCGCGGTCGTCGCGACCGAACCCGTCGCGCACTACCTGCTGGCCAACGCCGGTGTCGCCGACCGAACGCCAACGTCCTTCGCCAGCGCCGTCGAGGAGGGTGACGACCCCGCCCCCGTCGACGTCGCAGCCATGCTCGACCTGATCAACGGGCACCAGGTGTCGGCCGTCGTCGTCAACAAGCAGACCGAAACCCCCGTCACCAACCAGATCCAGGACGCCGCCCGCGCCGCAGGCGTGCCGATCGTCACGGTGACCGAGACGCTGCAGGACGGCCTGGACTACCTGGCCTGGCAGCGCAAGACGGTCGAGGACCTCGCCAACCAGTTGGACCGCGCCCCCGCCGTGACGCGATGATGTCTATCCGTGGCGCCTGATACCCCTCCCGTCGTCGAACTGACCGGCGCGCGGCTGGCCTTCGGTGGCCGCGTCCTGTGGGATCACCTCGACCTGACGGTCCGGGCCGCAGAGTTCATCGCGGTCCTCGGCCCCAATGGCACCGGCAAGACGTCCCTGCTGAAGGTGCTGCTCGGTCAGCTGCCGCTCAGCGGGGGCACCGCGAAGGTGGCGGGTGACCGCGTCGGTCTCGGAAGCGGGCGCATCGGCTATGTCCCCCAACACCGTTCGATGGACGGCGGCCTGACGCTGCGTGGACGCGACCTCGTCGGGCTCGGGTACGACGGACACCGCTGGGGAATCACCAGCCCTCGGCAACGGTCAGCGAAACGAGCCACGGTGCGCCGCGCCCTCGAACAGGTCAACGGCGTCAAGCTCGGCGAGGTCCCGGTCGGGGTGATGTCCGGCGGCGAACTGCAACGTGTCCGCATCGCGCAGGCGCTCGCCACCGACCCGGCGCTGCTGTTGTGCGACGAGCCGCTGCTGAACCTCGATCCGGCCAACGCCAGGCTGATCTCGTCCCTCATCGACCAGCGGCGGCGGGAATCGGGCACCGCGGTCCTGTTCGTCACCCACGAGGTGAATCCCGTTCTGCCCTA
>NZ_JBEVLO010000500.1:0-17337 GCF_040509115.1 Mycobacterium sp.
AGCCAGGTCACTGCCCAGCCGGCGGGTGCCCAGTTCGGCGATCGCGGCCAACCGCGCCCCCGCCGCGGCGGCCTCGGTGCGCGCGAACGCCGCGATCGACGCCACCAGCACCGCATCGGATGTCTCGTACACATGTTCGATTATCCGCCCACCCTGGGTCCCTCCACCAGCACCAACACCACCCCACCCCACCATCTGGGGATCAACCCACCACTGTGCACAACCACCCCCACCCACCCCACACCTGTCAGACCCACGTGCTAGCAGCGTGCGCGATAGCTAGTGAACCGTCGCCTCCGTGACGCCGACCGGATCGAGGTAGAACACGGTGATTTCACGAATGAGCCCGTCGGCAAAGGTGTAGAAGTGCCCGACGCGGGTGTCGAGTGGCTTTCCGGTACTGCGGGCGGTGGCCTGCATCCGCATGCTGGTCGCCACCCCCGTCTCGCCCTCGAACGACTGGATGTCGCTCAGCTTCAGCGACGACCACGTCTCGGTGAACAGCGCGAAGAACCGCTCGATGGCATCGATCCCGTGCCAGTCGCCGCCGAAGGGCACCGTCGGGCCCTGCCGTACTACGACGTCGGCATGGAAGTGAGCGGCGACCTCGCCGAAGTCGGCGCCAGCCGGGGCGCCACCTGCCGAGACGTAGCGCTGCTCGGCCTCGTAGAAGCTGTTGAGGGTGTCGAGGTGCATGACGGTCACCGTGGCCTTGGAAGAAGTGGCGGCGCAAGCTCTTTGAAGCCGGGGTCGCGGTGATACAGATAGTTTGGATAGGGCGTGTAGGTGTTGCTTGCCTCGTCGAGGCGACCAACCTGCTCCGAGGTTAGCTCCCAACCCACCGCGCCGAGGTTGGATTCGAGCTGCGCCGCGTCATCGGCGCCGACGACGACGGAGCACACGGTGGGACGCTGCAGCAGCCAGTTGATCGCTATCTGCGGCACCGTCTTTCCCGTTTCGTCGGCGATGGCGTCCAAGACGTCCATCACGGTGAACAGGAACTCCTGCTCGACGGGTGGGCCGACGGCACCCATCCGGTCGATGCGTCCACCCGGCGCCGGCGGCTGCCCGCGCCGGATCGTGCCGCTGAGCCAGCCACCTGAAAGCGGGCTCCACACGAGTGTTCCCACGCCCTGGTCGGCGCCGACCTCCATGAGATCGAACTCGAAATCGCGCCCGACGAGTGAGTAGTAGGCCTGCTGCGACACGAAGCGGGGAACGCGTAGCTCGTCTTGAACCTTGAGCGCCTTCATCAACTGCCACGCCCCGAAGTTCGACGCGCCGAGATAGCGAACCCGGCCGGACTCCACCAGGTGGCCGAGTACCGCCGCGGTCTCCTCCAGCGGGGTGCCCGCGTCGAAGGTGTGCAGGGAAAGCAGGTCCAGGTGATCCGTTTGCAACCGCTGGAGTGTCAGGTCGAGGGCGGACAACACGTAGGAGCGGCTGGCCCCGAACCCCGTCGCTGACGCCGACGTCGGAAGGCCAAGCTTGGACGAGATCAGCACCTGGTCCCGGCGACCGCTGATGGCGCTGCCAAGAATCTCCAGAGCCTCACCCGCCCCGTAGTTGTCGGCGCTGTCGAACAGCGTGATGCCCGCGTCCAGACACTGGCTGACGAGCTCTCTTGCCTGATCGGCGGAGGTGGTGCCGTAGGACCAGCTGCCGAAGGTCGCCGTGCCGAACGTGAGCTGGGGGACTTGGAGCCCGGAATTCCCAAGGCGGTTGTACTGCATGATGATTGATGCCTCTCTGCTCGCGGCCAGCGCGTCGCTGAAGCATCATGCGACCGATCCCCAGCGGTCCCGAGCGGCGTTCTGGTGGGCGGAACGGCGCTTGTCGGCGATCGACGGTTGATGGAATCTCGAAGCCATCACGAACACCATCGCCTGGCCAAGGGAAAGGACGCGCCGATGACGACGCAAGTACGGGAAAGCTATGCATCGATGTGTGATGTGAACGACGAGCAGGAATTCCAATTCCCGCAGCATCGCGAAGCTCCCACGCATCGCGCAGATCTCCCGCCGGGCACCATCCTCGCCTCGGCCGACAGCCATCTGCTCGAACCCGCCGATTGGCGCGACCGGATGCCTGCCAAGTACCGCGATCGAGCCCCCCGCGCATGGATCGACACCGACGGTTTGATGCGCTACTCCTACGACACCGTCGAAGTCATCGACCACTTCGGCGCATGCGTTTCGACCGGGCGGGAGGGAATGAACGTCCTCGCCGCCCGAATCGCCGACATGGACGCCGAAGGGGTCAGCAAGGACCTTCTGTTTCCGCAGTGGTCCTTCGCCATCCTGTCCGGCGCGAGCCAGGCGCATGCCAACACCCCGGGGCGCAATCCCGAGTACGCCATGGCCTACATCCGCGCCTACAACGCGTATCTGGCGGAAACCTGCGCTCAGTACCCGGATCGGCTCTACGGGGTCGGCATCCTGAACTTCTGGGACCCGGTCACCGCCGTCGACAACATCGCCGAGATCAAGGATCTCGGCCTTGCGGGACTCACCATCCCGACCAGCCCGCCGGGGGTGCAGTACAACGACCCGAACCTCGAACCGCTCTGGGATGCCATCGAGGACAGCGGACTTCCGCTGAGCTTCCACGTCGGCGAGCGGGTGGACATGAGCGGCATGGGCACGCTGGGTACCGGGCTCATGCAGAACTTCCACCCGTACCGGAAGCTGTGGTCGCTCCTGACGTTCTCGGGCATCCTGGAGCGCCACCCCGAGATGAAGGTGGTCTTCACCGAGGGCCAGCTGCACTGGATCCCCGGCGCGCTGCAGGACGCCGACCAGTTCTACGGCAGTTTCGGATCCCTGCTCCAGCCCAAGCTCGAGCACGCGCCGAGTCATTACTTCTTCCAGAACTGCTACGCGACGTTCCAGGAGGACCCGGTCGGGCTCGGGATGCTGTCGCAGATCGGCGCCGAGCGGGTGTTGTGGTCGACGGACTATCCGCACAGCGAGTCCGTCGTGGGCCGCTGCCAGGACGCGGCATACGCTGTGGCGCAGGTGACCTCCGACGACGATGCGCGGGCGATTCTGGGCGGAAACGCCATGAAGATGTGGAACATGAACGGATGACGCAAACTGACGCGACGATCCAATCGCTCGCCGATCGTGCGGACGTCATCGACGTCCTGACGCGGTACGCGACGAGCATCGATCTGCGGCGCTGGAACGACTTCGCGAGCTGTCTGGCCGAGAAGGTCGAGATCAGCATGCCGGTGACGGCGGGCTGGGTTCCGATGAGTCGTGAGGACCTGGTGGGACTGGCCAGCCGGATCTATGCGCAGCTCGAGGCGACCCAGCACATCAGCGCCAACCATCAGGTCACTGTCGAGGGGGACCAGGCCAGCGCCCTGTCGACCCTCAATGCCACGCACTACCTCGGCGAGGACGTCGACGGTGGAAGCCTGCAGCGCGAGGTCGGGTACTACGAGTGGCGGCTGGTGCGAGCCGATGGCTGGAAGATCGACCGCATGCACATGACGATCAACTGGGTCGAGGGAAACACCCCGCGGTTCAGGCAGATTCAGGCGACGGCCGAGATGCCCACCGCCGGCGATACGGAGTAGTCAGACGTGAAGAACCTCGATCCCATGGCAAGCATCCAGCGCTTCTACGACGCCGAGAACGAGTTCTGCCGGGCAGCTCCTGGGGAGCAGGACATCACGGTGATGCTCAAGGAGCTGGATCCCGATGTCGTCGTGGACGTTCCGCATTCCCTGCCCCACGGCGGGACGTGGCACGGGCACGACGGTTTCGAGGCCCTCTTCGAGAAGGTCTCCGAGCACTGGCAGGAATTCGTCGTGGTGTACAGCGAGGCCAAGTTTCACCAAATCGACGACGACCGGGTGCTCACCGAAGGCGTCCTGCGCGGAGTGCTGAGGGCCACCGGCAAGCGGGTGGAGATGCCGTGGGTGTCGTTGTTCACCTTTACGGATCGTGGCGCGGTGCGCCTGGATCACTACTACAAGGACACCGCCGCCATCGTGTGCTAGTCAGCGGGCCAGGTGGAAAGCGCTTGTTCCGCAATGGCCTTCAACTTGTCGCGGCTGAAGCCGGCCTTCGCCTGCACCGCGATGCCGTGGGTGACGGCGATGACGAACGCGGCCAGGACGTCTGGATCGGCCGTCTGAGGTAGATCGCCCTCGGTCTTGGCCCGTTCGAACCGGTCCCGGAGCTCTACCTCAGCGGCAGCGCGCGCGTCGATCATCGCCTGCCGCACCGGTTCTGCGCCATCCGATCCCGCCAGAAGACCGTTGATCCCGAGGCACCCCGTGTGCTCCGGGTACCGCGTATTGAGGTCCACGGCGTTGAACAGGATGTGCGCGGCCACCTCTCGCGCCGTCGGCAACTGCATGGCCTCCGGGAGGTAGTGCAGGTAGTGCTCGTAGTAACGGTCCAAGGCCTGGCGGAACAGTGCTTCCTTGTTGCCGAAGGCGGAGTAGAGGGCGGGTCGTTCGACCCCGGCGGCCTTGGTCAGGTCCGCGTATGAGGCGCCTTCGTAGCCCTTCGACCAGAAGACGCGAAGCGCTGCGTCGAGCGCTTCGTCCACGTCGAATTCACGATGGCGCCCCATCAGCGGGACCGGACGCTTTCCATAATGTCCATTACTAAATGTTACCGCAACGGTCGCTACGCCACCGTGCCGATGAGTTCCTCGCTCTTGGCCCAGAGCTGCTTGGCCACATCGGCGTCGAGGGCGTATGACCGGACACCGTCGGCGAACGCAATGGGCGCGTCTTCGATCGGCGCGACTGCGCAATCCTCGAGGTAGCGTCCGCCGATCTCGTTGCCGTCGGCGACGACCGCAGCCCAGACCGACGTGGCCGCCGCCTGCGGGATCTCCTTCAGTTCCCCTGGCGGGAGGCCGGCGTCTGCGCGTGCCTTGCCGACGGTCTCGAAGAGGTTCTGCAAGTCCTCGGGGGCGAAGTGCCTGGGCAGGTCGGTGAGGCTGTTGCCGGGCATGACCGCGGCGGCTCGAATGCCGCGGTCGCGGTGTCGCCTATCGAATTCCGCTGCGAAGAGGATGTTGGCGGTCTTCGACCGGCCGTAGGCGATGAACGGGTCGTAGTCCTGCTGCCGGAAGTTCGGGTCGTCGAGATCGACGTCGGAGGCGCGATGGGCCTGCGACGACAGCACGACCAGGCGGCCGCCGTCGACGAGCAGCGGCTCGATGGCGGTGATCAACGCGAAGTGGCCGAGGTGGTTCGTTGCGAACTGGACCTCGAAACCGTCGACGGTCCAGCCCAACGGGGTGGCCATGACGCCGGCGTTCGCGATGATGGCGTCGAAGGGCTTGCCGCTGGCCAGCAGGCCGTCCGCGCACGCGCGCACGCTGTGTAGAGAGGCGAGATCGAGTTCGATCAGCTCGAATCCGCCGCCGCCGTGCGCTGCGGCGTCCCGGATCGGTGCGGTGGCCTGCTCACCCTTGACGAGATCCCTTGCGGTGCCGACGACGTGCGCGCCCCTGGCAGTCAGTGAGCGGGCGGTCTCCAGGCCGATGCCCGACGATGCTCCGGTGACGAGGAAGCGCTTGCCGGTCAGGTCGACGCCGGCGAGTACCTCGTCGGCCGTCGACGTCGCGCCAAACTTCTTGGTCATGATTCTCCTTCGATGTGCTTGTGTGAGTGGTGATTTGCCGGTTGGTCTCTAGATGTGGAATCCGCCTGCCACGTCCAGGACGCTGCCGCTGATGTAGTCGGCGTGTGAACTGGCGAGGAAGCACACGGTCGCCGCGACTTCCTCCAGCGTCGCGATCCGACGGATCGCGTGAAAGTCCATCATCGTGTCGGGAACGTTGTGGGCGGCCTCCGCAGCCATGTCGGTCGGCATGATGCCCGGCTGCACCACGTTGACGGTGATGTTGCGCGGGCCGAGATCGCGCGCGACTCCCTTGGCGTATCCGGCGATGGCGGCCTTGGTGCCTGCATAGTCCGCGACGCCGGGGAACGCGACCCGACTGGCGATCGCGGAGCCGATGAAGACGATGCGGCCACCGTCGGACAGTTTCCGCGCCGCGGCCCGCGTCGTGGCCACGACACCGAGCACGTTCGTGTGCCACTGCCGATCCAGGGCCGAGGTATCCAGGTTGGGGTCGTCCACCCGTTGGCCCTGAACGGTGATGGCCGCGTTGTTCACCAGGACGTCGAGCGCGCCGAAGTGAGCGACCACGGCGTCGATCAACGATTCTGCCGACGACGGGTCGGCCTGGTCGCTCTTGATCGCGATGGCGCGCACGCCCGTCGTTTCGAGCTCGTGGACGACGGCCTCCGCCTTCTCCGCCGACGCCACGTAGCTGATCGCCACGTCGGCGCCCTGCTCGGCCAGCGCCAGCGCCGCCGCGGCACCGAGGCCCCGGGAACCGCCGGTGACCAGCGCGACCTTGCCCTTCAATTCGTTCGACACGAGTACCCTTTCACTTTTTAGTAATGACCATTACCGTAACGATCAGTATGCAAGCTATCAGGGTTGGCGACGACGCTGCGAGCCCGAGCCGCGAGTGTTCTGCAGAGCGGAACGTCACTGGTGTCTTCCTGCACGTCGGGCCGACGATGACATCGCAATCGACAGCCCGCAGAACGATTCCGGAGGTGGTGTCATGCAAGCGGTTGAGGATGCACTCGCGACGTTGGCGGGCGGCGGGATGGTTGTCGTCGCCGACGACGACGACCGCGAGAACGAAGGCGATCTGGTGATGGCCGCCGACGCGATGAGCGTCGCGGACATGGTGTTCTACCTGCGCCATGGCAGCGGCATCGTCTGCGCGACCATCACCGAGGAGCGTGCCGGGGAACTGGACCTGGCGCCGATGGTGCAGGACAACACCGATCCGCACGGGACGGCCTTCACCGTGACCGTCGACCACGTGGGCGTGGGAACCGGAATCTCGGCGACCGACCGGGCGATGACGGTCCGCGCGCTCGCCGATCCGACCACGCGACCGGAGTGCCTGCGCAGACCGGGACACGTGTTCCCGCTGCGCGCCCGTCGCGGCGGGGTTCTCAAGCGCGCTGGACACACCGAAGCCTCGGTCGACCTTCTGAGGTTGGCCGGCCGTCGCGAGGTCGGTGTGATCACCGAACTGGTCGGCGACGACGGGCGCCCCTTGTCCGGAGCCGCTCTCGAACGGTTCGCGGCGGAGCACTCTTTGCCCCTGGTGAAGGTGGGCGACCTGATCCGACATCGCCGCACCAGGGAGCAACTGGTCACCCGCAGTGGCGAGGCGTCGCTGCCGACCGCGCACGGCGAGTTTCGTGCGGTGGCCTACCGTTCGATCGCGGACGCCTCGTCAACGGGGGAAGAGGAGCACCTCGCACTCGTCTACGGCGATCTCGCCACGGTCACCGATGCCGGCGGTGCGGTGTTGGTGCGGGTGCACAGTGAGTGCCTGACCGGGGACCTGTTCGCGTCGGCCCGGTGCGACTGCGGCTACCAGCTCGAACAATCCCTGGCGCGCATCGCCGAGGCTGGCGTGGGGGTGCTCGTCTACCTCCGGGGTCACGAAGGCCGCGGCATCGGTCTCGGTCACAAATTGCGTGCCTATGCACTACAGGAAGCTGGCAGGGACACCGTGGACGCCAACACCGATCTGGGTCTGCCGGTCGACGGGCGCGAATATGGCGTCGGCGCAACCATGTTGGCCGACCTCGGGGTCCACCGGATCAGGTTGCTCACCAACAATCCGCACAAGTACTCGGGCTTGAGTGGGTATGACCTCGAGATCGTCGAGCGGGTCGGTGTGCCCCCGCGGGTGACCCGTCACAACCTCGCGTACCTGACCACCAAGCGTGACCGGATGGGGCATCTGATCACCCTGCCGGAACTCGGCGAGGGGGCCTGACATGGATGCGGCGGCAATGCGGCACGCGCTCAGTCACTTTGGCTCGGGACTCACGGTGGTGACCGGATTGGCCGACACGGGTCCGCTGGGCTTCACGTGTCAGTCGTTCTTCTCGTTGTCGCTGGATCCCGCGCTGGTCTCGATTGCGCCCGCCCGCTCCTCGACGACGTGGCCGGAGATCCGGCCGCTGAAGAGCTTTGCGATCAACATCCTCGCCGACCACCAGTCGAATCACTCCAATGCGTTCTCCCGAAGCGGCACCGACAAGTTCACCGGTGTCGCCTGGCGGCAGAGCGAGTTCGGTGCGCCCCACCTCGAGGACGCGCTCGCCGTTCTGGACTGCCGGATCTGGGCGGAGTACGACGGCGGTGACCACACGATCGTCGCCGCCGAGGTGCTGGACATCCACGTCAACGGCACCGGCGGGCCGCTTCTGTACTACAAGAGCGGCTACGCCATGGTCAGCCCGGTGCGATGACGCCACCGATCACCGTCCACCACGTTCCGCGGTGGCTTCGCTCCACACCAGAGAGGCACAATCAGCCATGAAGATCCGTCGCGAGAATCCCGATGAGCTCAGCTTTGGTTACTTCTTCCCGACCGGCCAGACCGACCACATCTGGTCCGAGGAGGCAGCGCGGGCAACTCCGCCGCTGAATCGCCGGGTCTTCATCGACATGGCGCAGGCGGCCGAGGCCGCAGGCTTCGATTCACTGTTCATCGCCGACACCTGGTCTGGGCATCAGCGCGCCGCCGAAGTCGGCGGTCACCAGTCGCCGAAGTATCACGCACCGATGCTGGCGATGGGACTGTTCGCGGTCACCGAGCACATCGGCATCATCAGCACCTTCCACACGACGCACCACAAACCCGCTCACATCGCGCGCATGGGCGCCACCCTCGACGCCTTCTCCGAGGGGCGGTGGGGCTGGAACGTCGTCACCGGCTTCGGCGACCCCGAGGCGCGACTGTTCGGCGAGGACGTCCTCGTCGCGCACGACGAGCGTTACGCGATGGCCGGCGAGTTCGTGGAGATCGTCAAACGACTGTGGACCGAAGAGGAGCCCATCGCCGTCGACGGCAAGTACTACCGGGTGCACGGCCGCATCAAGGCGCCAAGGCCCACGCAGAAGCCCTACCCGCTCTTGGTCAGTGCTGGGGCCTCCCCGGCAGGCATGACCTTCGCGGCGCAGCACTGCGACATGTTGGTGGTGGCGGGCAACAGCATCGAGAAGGTGCAGGAGACCGAGCAGCGCGTCGTGCCGATCGCGGAAGCGGTCGGCCGGGTCGAGCCGCTCAGCGTCTCCCCGTTCGCCATCGTCATCGTGCGCGAGAACGAGGGCGAGGCAGAAGAAGAATATGAACGGCTCTGCGGCTCCCTCAATTACGACGCCACGGTGGAACTGACGGCCGACATCCTCGGCGACATCAAGTCGATCGAGGACCTGTTCAAGGGCATGACCCGGGAAGAAGCGGCCCGCGCGTGGGGCAGCGGGCGCGGCATCCTCAAGTTCCTCGGCACCGCCGACCAGGTCGCCGAACAGCTCGTCGCGCTCAAACGCGACACCGCGACCACCAATCTCCTGGTCAACTTCCCACTCTGGAGCCCGCGGGAGGTACTCGACTTCCGACCGGTGCTGAATCGTCTCCAAGACGCCGGGGTCTGGTCACCACCCGAGGACCGCGACCACTCCTGGTGACGATCGCCAGACTGGCAACGATCGCATCGGCGGGCACCTAGAATCCGTACATGCGTGAAAAGGCCGCGCACGTCGTCGAGGCGGCCGATCGGGTGCTGACGTTGATGGAGATCCTGCGGCGCGACGGGACCCTTCACATCAACGCGGCCGCGCGGGAGCTGGACGTCGCTCCGTCCACTGTCCACCGACTGGTGCAGACCCTGGTGTTCCGTGGCTACGCCGTGCAGCGCCTCGACCGGACCTACGGACCAGGGCCTGCGATTCCCCGGAACACCTCAGGGGCGGACTGGGTAGCGCTGGTGGACCGATGGCGCTCGGTCCTGGAGGAGGCTGCCAGGGCCGCCGGCGAGACCGTGCATCTGGTCGTTCGGGAAGGCGACAGCGCGCTGTTCCTGGACAGCGTGGTCGGGACGCAGGCTCTGTCCGTGGCGTCGCGTGCCGGCCTTCAACTGCCTGCAGAGCGCAACTCGGCGGGCAAGATTCTGCTCGCGCACATGCCGAACGCGTCGTTGCTCCCGCTTTACACACAGCGAGCCGACATCGACTTCGAGACGCTAGTGGGTCGGCTCGAATCGGTTCGCCGACAAGGCTTTGGGCTCAGCATCGCCGAGAGCGAACGCGGCATCACCGCAATCGGGGTGCAACTTCACGACAGCGGCGACACTCCGGTCGCGATCGCGGTGTCGGGACCCTCGCTGCGTTTCGATCGTCGTAGGGCGTTGGCCGTGCTGCCGGTTCTGCATCGCCTCGCCTCGACCTCGTAAGTGGGCGGGTAGACGTCAAATCGCCTGTCACGGCGAGCCGGTCGTGTTCTGCCTAGCGGAACGTCGCTTGGTGCATTCGGCGGTCGCGTTCGACTATTCGAACCGCGGTCAGAAGTCAAAAGTGCACGCCTGCCCCGTCTTCCCTCCGATCGCGCGTAATCGGTTCAACGAAAAGAGTTTCCATGACTGTCGAAGCCCATCGCTTTCCGCCCACCCGCAAGGCCATCTCACCCGACGCCAGGGCCACGCGTGAGTTGCTGAAGTACATTCCGCAGCTGCCGTTGGAGGAACGGGACCGACGGTGGGATCGTCTGCGCAAGAAGATGGTGATGGCCGATGTCGAGGCGCTGGTGTTCCTCGGCAACGACATCTACTGGGGCATGGGCATGTCCAACATCCGGTACGTCTTTCAAGTGGGATCCAACATCGGCGCCGACGGACTCTTCTGCCTCGACGGTGAGCCCGTGGTGTGGAACACCCTTCCGCACATGAACCGGCCCACCAGCCACTACCTGTCGATTCAGGAATGGATCACCGACATTCGGGACCGTGGTGGGATGGGGGCCATCGCCGCGGAGCTGCGGGCGAGGGGCCTGGACTCGTCGCGGGTTGGTCTGGTCAGCTTCTCCTCCAGCGTGCAGACCACCCCAACGTTGTTGCACCAGAACGTGGTCGATCTGGAGCGAGAGCTTCCCAACGTGACGTGGGTGGACGCCAACCACCTGCTGCAGGAGATGCGGATCGTCAAGAGCGAAGCCGAGATCGACATGCTGCGGGGTGCGGGAAGGATCGCGCGCCTCACCATCGACGCACTGGTGAACACGGCACGCCCCGGGGTACCGGATGCCGCCGTCTACGGCGAGATGATCCGTACGCAGATCGCCAACGGCGGCGAGCCGAACATCTTCAACCTGTTCGCCGCCGGACCGCTGGAACACGATCCGAACGAGCTGTGGCACTTGCTGCACGGATGTGATCAACCGCTTACTCCGTCCATGCGGCCGCTGCAAGACGGCGACCTCATCGTCGCCGAATGGCACACCAAGTACGGCGGTTACCTGGCGCACACCGAGTACACCGTCTACGTGGGCAAGCGAGCCCCAGACCAGCTGCTTCGGTTGTGGGACGTCGCCCTGGAATGCCTCGACGCCAGCCGTACCGCGCTGACCGCGGGACGGACCATTCGCGAGGCGCTTCAGATCATTCGGGAACCCGCCCGCAAGGCGCAGCTCGACTGGGTCGAACTCGGCTTCCATGCCATGGGTCTGGCCTCTCCGGAGTTCCCGACCGTGGTGTACGAGGACGGGTGGGGCAACAAGACCCTCAACGGTCACAACATCGGCGACGTCGTCCTTGAGACTGGAATGACGTTCGGCAACAACGTCGATCTGCACGACTCCACCTGGAAGCCGGACATCGGTGTCATGCTCTCCGACTTCATGGTGGTCCGCCCGGACAAGGCGGAATGTTTGGTCGACACCCCACGCGAGCTCGCCCAAACCGGTTAAATCTCAGGACGGAGTTCTCGCCATGAAAGAGATCAACACCGACCCCGATGCCCTCAGCGTTGGCTACTTCTTCCCGGCCGGACAGACCAACCACGTTTGGTCCGACGAAGCATCACGGCGCACCCCGCGGCTGAACCGCCGCAACCTCCTGGCCCTGGCTCAGGCGGCCGAACACGCCGGCTTCGATTCGCTGTTCATCGCGGACAACTGGTCGGGGCATCAGCGTGCCGCGGAGCGGGGTGGCCATCAGGCTCCTGCGTTCCACGCGCCGTTGCTCGCGATGGGAATCTTCGCGGTCACCGAGCACATCGGAGTCATCACCACCTTCCACACGACGCACCACAGGCCCGCTCACATCGCGCGGATGGGCGCCACGCTCGACGCCTTCAGCGATGGACGATGGGGCTGGAACGCGGTCACCGGGCACGCTGAGGCTGAAGCACTGCTCTTCGGAGAATCGTTCGTCGAGCACGACGAGCGGTATGCGATGGCGAGCGAATTCGTCGATGC
This sequence comes from Mycobacterium sp., assembly GCF_040509115.1. Taxonomy (GTDB): domain Bacteria; phylum Actinomycetota; class Actinomycetes; order Mycobacteriales; family Mycobacteriaceae; genus Mycobacterium. The sequence continues at coordinate 12,337 of NZ_JBEVLO010000500.1, forward strand.
CGTCCAACAACTTTGGCACGAGGACGACCCGATCGACTTCGTCGGCAAGTATTACCGTACCCAGGGGCGGATCAAGGCACCTCGTCCGGCCCAGCAGCCCCGACCGCTGATCGTCAGTGCTGGGGCTTCCACGGCGGGCACCGCCTTCGCGGCCGAATGGTGCGACGCACTGGTCACTCTCGCACGCACCGAAGACGATGTTCGATCCCTGGACGAACGGCTGCAGTCTCAGCTCGTCCCCACCGGGCGTGCGGTGTCGAGTTGGCCGTTTGCCATCTGCATCGTGCGCGACGGCGAGGGCGAGGCTCAGCGGGAGTACGAGCACCTTCTGCGTTCCCTCAATGCCGAGGCGGCCTGGGAGATCGCCGGTGACATCCTGGGTTCCATCGAAACCGCCCAGGCGATGTTCGATCGACTCGGGCGCGACGAAGCCGTGCGCGCGATCGGCTCCGGCAGTGCCATGCTGCAGTTGATCGGAACCCCAGATCAGGTTGCCGATCAACTGATTTCACTCAAACGCAACACCGGTGCCGGTGGTGTGTTGATCAACTTCCCGTTGTGGAGTCCGCGGGAGATCTCTGAGTTCGAGAGAGTGCTGCGTCGACTCGAAGATGCCGGCGTCCGGACACCGCCCGCCGCGCGCAACTACAGCTGGTAGCGCAGCGAACGGTGCCCCCTCCGCGCGTGAGGGGGCACCGTTCGTACGTGCTCAGGACGCGACGCCGACGAGTCCGTTGAACCCGTCGAATGCTGCCATTCGTTCGCGGGAGGGTACGTCCGAGACACCCGGTGTCGGCAGGTCCCAGACCAGGGTCGTCGGCTCGTGCTCGGAGAACTCCGGCCAGAAGGGAGCGCCAGAAGCATTGTCCGCGTGCGTCGATGGGCTGCCGGTGCTGGCAAAGGCCAGCCAGGCCGCGCGCAACTGCCGCCCGAGTGCGTAGTCCGCCTCGGTCCAGGACCAGTCCCACACGGCGTGGGTACCGAAGAGATAGGGCAGTTCCGCGCCGTGGTATGCCCCGGCGAACGACTTCTCGGCGACGTCGCTCTGGGAGCTGATCGGCGGCTGCCGCAGGAAGTTGTAGTGCCACACCGGGCTACCACCGGAGCGGGCCTGTAGGCGGGCGGCGGTCCAACCCGACCAGACGAAGACCCGGTCACCCTCCAGTGCGCGGCTGGCGGCCGGAACGTCGGCATCCGACGTCGCGGGGTAGAGGGCAAGCAGCCGGTCGGCGTGCGCGCCGTACTCGCCGTGCACGTAGTCGTGGAATTCGGTCAGGTTCGTCAGGTACGGCAGACCGGATCCTTCGTTGCCCGCGTTGCCGACGATCATCGGCACGTCGAGCGCGCGGCCGCTCTGATACGCGGTGAGAGGCGACTCGCGCAACACGTAACCGTCGACGACCGGGTAGGCCGAGTCGAAGATGTGCATGCTCGTCGACAACCCGGGCAAGCTGTCGGAGAGCCACGGTCCTGCCGAGCGAGGAAGCATCACTGCCGCAAGGGTTTCAACAGGAACTGCCCGCAGTTGCGCCGCCGTCCGAACACCCAGCAGGTCGGCGACCTCGGTGCCCGCCTGTTCCCCGGCCGCGAGGCTTTGAGGACTCGCCGCGTGGCCGGGACCGTCGAGCACCGGGGCAACACCGGGGCCACTCTGGGCGACGGCGCGGTGAAACAGGCCCGTCGCGAGGTCAGAGGCGCGCAGGTTGTGCACGCTGTGGCCGCCTGCCGAGACCCCCATCACGGTCACCCGGGTCGGGTCGCCGCCGAAGGCCTCGATGTTGTCCCGGACCCAGCGCAGGGCGGCGAGCTGATCGAGCATGCCATAGTTGCCGGACACGCCGTGGTCCGACTCCGCGGACAGGGCGGGATGGGCGAGAAAGCCCAAGCGGTTCAGTCGATAGTTGACGCCGACGACCGTCGCGCCCTCGCGCGCAAGCACTTTGCCGTCGTAGACCGGGTTGGCCGCCGACCCGAACTGGAACGCACCGAAGTGGAACCAGACGAGGACGGGCCGCGGCGTACCGCCGCTGGGCCCGGTCCACACGTTCAAGTACAGGCAGTCCTCGCTGAACTCGCGCTCGCCGCCGTAGTACAGGGAATTCGCCGCGACACCGGGCTGGGGGGCGCTGGGGCCATGGTGCTGGGCGTTGCGGGTCCCAGTCCACGGAGCTACGGGTTGCGGTGGCCGCCAACGCAGATCGCCGACCGGTGGTGCGGCGTAGGGAATGCCCAGGAACGTGCGGACGCGGTCGTCCGGGGCCGTGATGCCTTCGATCCGACCATCGGTGATGGTGACATGCGCGGCGGTCATGACGCTCCTCCTGGTTGTCGCGGGTGAGGGGTCAGCGGTGGTGCGGCGGTGCGCTTCCCAGACCCCGTCTGGAAGATTCGTCCGTGTTTTCGACCGGGCGCCAGTGGTGTTCCGGTTTGCAGAACTCGCCGAACCGAGCTCGCAGCCAACGGCTTTGCGCTGCGACGACGTGGGCAGCGTTGAGCACATTGGTCCCCGGGCCGTGTGGAACTGTTCTGCACAGCGGAATATCCCTGGTGCCGATCCGGGTCGCCGACGAACGTACGAGTCGCGGTTCACGCACGATCACGGGACGGAAGCGGTGCCATGCGGGCAGAAGATACGACGATTCGCTCGGGCGAGTCGAGCGGCTCGGCGCGGGAACTCTCCATGGACGCGCCACCGAAAGAGCGCCCGGCGTACGCGATCAGCTCCGTGGACAACGCGTTGTACCTGATTCAGCTGCTGGCGCGTGATGGCTGCTTGGGGGTGAGCGAGGCGGCAGCTGAACTCGGGGTGGCCAAGTCCACCGCGCACCGGCTGCTGGGGATGTTGTGCTACTGGGGCTATGCGACCAAGGACGGTGACCGCCTCTACCGAAGTGGCCCTTCGCTTGGTGCCGTGCACCGTGGTGCGTCGCGCTACGACGACCATCGGACGCTGGTGGCGAGGCCGTTCCTGGAACGATTGCGGCGCGAATTCAACGAGACCGTGCACCTGATCGTGCTACGAAACACCAGCGCTGAGTTCTTGACCAGCCTGGAATGCAACCGAGCGCTCCGGATCGGTTCGCGTGCAGGCGCCGTCATGCCCGCCTACCGGACCTCCGGTGGGCAAGCACTCTTGGCCGCGCTTCCCGAGGCCGAACTGACACGTCTGTTTCCCGACGGATCACCCGATGCCGGTATGGACGCCGTCGAGTTCCGACGGGCGCTCGCGGTCGTGCGCCGCCGGGGCTACGGGATCAACGATGGTCTGACCGAACGCGGCATCGTTGCCATCGGCGCCTGTGTGCGGGGCCCCGACGGCCGACCGGTGGCGGCGATGTGCGTCTCGGCCCCTGCGTTGCGTCTGCAGAAGCGCCACTTGCCGCGGGCGGCCGAGGTGCTGCACCGACACATCGCGCTGCTCGAGGCCGAGTTCGTGCAAGCCTCGCGCGGTCAGGCCGAGCCGCGGGTTGCCGGCTGACCAGCCTGCGCGGGTAACCGACGTGTTCCACCTAGCAGAACCGGCTCAGTGCCAACGGGGCAATCGGGCAATCATGCCTTCATGACACCTGGCCAATCTCCCGTGCGGTTGACGGCGGTATCAGCGCCTGACCAGCCCGACATGACGGACGCTTTGCAATCGCTCTATCAGGGTTTCGAGCGGGAGTTGCTGATACCGCTGTGGACCGAGATCGGCGACTTGATGCCTGCGCAGCCACGGTCCCGGGCGACGCCGCATCTGTGGCGCTGGGATCGCTTGCGCAGCCTCGCGGCCAAGGCGGGAGAACTGGTGCCGGTCGGCCGAGGGGGCGAGCGCCGGGCGATGGCCCTCGCCAACCCCTCCCTCGGGGGGCGCCCGTTCGCCACGCCGACGCTCTGGGCGGCGATCCAGTACCTGATGCCGGGCGAGGATGCGCCCGAACATCGCCACACCCAGAATGCATTTCGGTTCGTCGTCGAGGGGCGGGGTGTGTGGACCGTCGTCGGTGGCGATTCGGTTCCCATGCAACGCGGCGACTTCCTTCCGCAGGCGGGCTGGAACTGGCATGCCCATCACAACGCCACGCGGGAACCCATGGCGTGGATCGACGGCCTGGACATCCCGTTCCAGTACGCCAGCGAGAGCCAGTTCTTCGAATTCGGTCGCGACGCGATCTCCGAGGACGAGCGGACCACACCGGAGCGGTCGCGCTCCGAGCGGCTGTGGGCCCATCCGGGTCTCCGCCCGGTGTCCGTGGCCCCCAACGGTTCCGGAACCCCGCTGCTTGCCTACAAGTGGGAGTACACCAACCGTGCACTGGCCGACCAGCTGGCGCTCGAGGGGGACGGCTTCCCCGGCACGATCGAGCCGGGGCACGCCGCGGTCCGCTACGTCAATCCGGCGACGGCAACCGACGTGCTCCCGACGATTCGCGCCGAGATGCACCGGCTGGTGCGGGGCCAAGAGATTGCCCCCGTCCGCGAGACAGGGTCGTCGGTCTACCAGGTCTTCGATGGCTCCGGCTCCGTCACCGTCGGTGACCACACGTGGACGGTGACCCGTGGTGACCTCTTCGTGGTGCCGTCCTGGCATTCGTTCTCGGCCCGGTCGGAGGCCGGAAAGACGGACTCCGACTCTGGCGCACTCGATCTGTTCCGCTTCTCCGACGCGCCGATCTTCGAGGCACTCGATCTCGATCGCACCACCATGAAGGGGTCCAACCGGTGAGGCTTGCCACCGTCCGTACCACCAACGGGACCCGAGCGGTCCGGCTTGACGGTGAACATCACGTCGACCTCGGATTCTCCGACGTCGGTGCCCTCCTCGCACACCCCGACTGGCGTCACCGGGCAGCCGCATCGGACGGCGCGCGCACGCCGGCCTCGGACGCCGACTTCGGCCCCGTCGTCGTGCGGCCCACGAAGATCCTGTGTGTCGGACACAACTACTCCAATCACATCCGCGAGATGGGCCGCGAGATGCCCAGCTTCCCAACGCTGTTCGCGAAGTTCGCGGAATCGTTG
>NZ_JBEVLO010000501.1:0-3228 GCF_040509115.1 Mycobacterium sp.
CGTAGCGACCGTCAAGAGTCTGGCGTAGGCGGGCGACTTATCCACAGCGGTGGCGTCGCGATCTGGCGGCCATCGTCGGTCGTCCGGCTAAGGTTCGAGTTGCGACCTTGAACTCTTTGACGGAGACGACGATGACCGAGGACAGGATGGCGCTGATCGAGCTGGTGGAGAAGAGCGCCGATAGTGATCTCGTGCGAGCGATGTTGGCGTTCGCAGCCGAGCGGCTGATGGAAGCCGAAGTTGAAGCCCGCACCGGCGCCGCACACGGCGCGCGCGATCCGGGACGACAGGTACAGCGCAACGGCTATCGCGAGCGGGCCTGGGATACGCGGGCCGGGCGGATCGAACTCGATATCCCGAAGCTGCGGCGTGGGAGTTACTTCCCCTCTTTCCTCGAACCGCGGCGCACAGCGGAGAAGGCGCTGACCGCGGTCATCCAAGAGGCCTACGTGCACGGCGTCTCCACCCGCTCGGTCGATGACCTGATCCGCGCCATGGGCGCATCCGGCGTCTCCAAGAGTCAGGTCAGTCGGCTCGTCGAGGAGATCGATGAGCGCGTGAATGCGTTCCTCACCCGCCCGATCGAGGGTGAATGGCCCTATTTCTGGATCGACGCCACCTACGTCAAAGCGCGACAAGCCGGGCGCATCGTCTCGACGGCGGTCATAATCGCCGTCGGCGTCAATACCGACGGCCGTCGCGAAGTGCTTGGCGTGGCCACTGGCCCCTCGGAGGCGGAAGCGTTCTGGAAGGGCTTTCTGCGTTCCTTGGCCGATCGCGGTCTGCGCGGCACCAAGCTTGTCATCGCCGACGACCACAAAGGGCTGCGCGCGGCCGCCTCGAAGATTTTCCACGCCACGCTTCAGCGCTGCCGCGTTCACTGGATGCGCAACGCGCTCGCGCATGTCCCGGCCAAACAGCGCCCGGCAGTCACGGCGATGATCAAGACCATCTTCGCCCAGGAGACGGCGCAGGACGCCATCGATCAATGGAACAACGTTGCCCAAGCCCTGCGCGAGCGCGCACCCAAGCTCGCGCTATTGATGGACGAGGCGCGCGATGACGTTCTCGCCTACACCGCATACCCGCGCGAGCATTGGCCGCAGATCAGCAGCACCAACCCGCTCGAGCGCCTCAATGGCGAAATCAAGCGACGCAGCGATGTCGTCGGCATTTTCCCCAATGATGCCGCCGTCATCCGCCTCACCGGCGCGCTGATGATCGAACAAAACGACGAGTGGGTCGTTGGACGCCGCTACATGAGCCTTGAAAGCCTCGCTCCTATCAGCAACGATCCCATCATCAAGCTGCCCGGCGTGGCCGCCTGATCAACTCGGATCAGCCGAGGACCCGCTGCTACACCACGCCAAGGGGCACGATCCAATCTCGGCCATTCGGCCACGGCTCTCTCGGGTCCACATCCCAAGCTTGAGACCGCATGTTCGTGGCCCTTGGTGGCTCGTCCCTTGTCATGCTGGGTCGAGGGTTGGACCGGTTGGCGGTCCAGAGCCTCAAGCATGGGGGACGAACCGTGGTGGAGCATACGACGACATACGTGGCGTTCGACAACAGCAAGGACACGCTGGCCGTGGCCATTGCGGACGGCGGCTTGCGCGGGGAGGTGCGGTTCTGGGGCACGATCCCGAACCAGGCCGAGGCGGTGCGCAAGCTGGTGACGAAACTCGCGGCCAAGCACCCGGTGCTGAGCTTCTGCTATGAGGCCGGTCCGTGTGGGTATGGGCTGTATCGGCAGATCCTGGCGCTGGGCCACCCCTGCCTGGTGATCGCACCCTCGCTGATCCCGACCAAGCCAGGCGGGCACATCAAGACGGACCGGCGGGACGCGACGATGCTGGCCTCGCTGTTCCGCGCCGGAGAGCTGCAAGGCGTGTGGGTGCCCGATGCCGACCACGAGGCGATGCGCGAGCTGATCCGCGGCCGTCAGACCGCGATGCAGGAGGTCCGGCGCTCACGCCAGTTGGTGCTGTCCTTTCTGCTGCGCCACGACCGTGCCATGCCGACGCGTCAGCACTGGACCCGAGCGCATCGGGCCTGGCTGGCCCGGCAGGGCTTCTCCCATCCCGCCGAACAGATCGTGTTCGAGGAGCTGATCCAACGCACGGAGATGGCCTGTGCCCGGCAGGCCCGCCATGAGGACGCCATCCGCAAGCTGCTGCCGGCCTGGTCGCTGGCCGGCGTGGTCACCGCCATCCAGTCGATGCGGGGCGTGGCGCTGATGTCGGCCGTGACCCTGGTGGCCGAGATCGGCGATTTCGGCCGGTTTGCCTCGCCGCGGCAGCTGATGGCATGGCTCGGCCTGGTGCCCAAGGAACACTCGTCGGGACGCAAAGTCGCCCGCGGCAACATCACCAAGGCGGGCAACACCCGGGCCCGCCGCGTCCTGGTGGAAGGGGCATGGACCTACCGGCTCCCCGCCCGCATGGGCGAGGACATCACCCGGCGCAACGAGGGTCTGCCCGAGACGATCAGAGCCGCCGCCTGGAAAGCACAGGTCCGCCTGTGCACCCGCTACCGGCGCCTACAGAAAACCGGCAAACCGCAGAACGTCATCGTGGTCGCGATCGCCCGCGAGATGGCGGCATTCGTCCGGGCCATTGCCCGTATGGCGCAGCCCGTCATCACGCCCGCATAGATCTGTTTCCGCCCAAGCAAGAAAGCGGCAACCGGGAAAGGAAGAGCGAAGATACTTCGTTGCCCAGGGGTGGGCGCGGCGGCAGGTCAGGGCAACCCTCGATCTGATTCGGCGGCACCAACCCGCGACTTTGAGACAGAGGAAGGCCCAAGACGAACACCGGTCCTGCGGTAACCAACCCGCGCATCAGAGTCTGATCAACCGTCGTCTTGCGCCGCCGCGTCCTCCCCTGGGCAACCCCGACTGGCCGGACAACGCTGCACGCGGCGAATACTCACGATCCAACTCGTTGACAACGAACATGAGAATCATGCCGACCCGAGCCGCCGCAACCATTCTCAAACAGGCTCTGACTGCGCCGGAACGGAAACTTAAGTTGGAGGAGAAAGCACTTCCTGGCGTCTGCGGCGACGAACTATGAGGGCATCACGACCTAGTGGACAAGCAGTACTTTGGCTTGGAACTACCACCGTATTGTGATAATCTACCCAGTCGGATTCACGCATTCCCGACAAGCCTTGTGCGACTTCGTAGGCGTTCAGCAACTCGTCGGTGTAGGTCGACCGATGCAGCGG
>NZ_JBEVLO010000502.1:0-43961 GCF_040509115.1 Mycobacterium sp.
GCCCGTCTCGAGTGCGCTGACGGAGATCAGGCCGTGCCATCCGTCACTGCTGCTCGATGATCAGCCCCGCACGGGTCACGGCGCGGTCCCGCGCTGCCTGCAAGGCCTCTTGGACGTCGTTGAGACCGAAGTCAGCGTCGACGAGATCTTCCCACGGGAACTGCGGCGTTGATTCGATGAAGCTCACCGCCTTACCCAGGACCCGGGCCGGGTAACGCATGGATGCCCGGATCTGTGCACCAGAGCGTGTGAAGAATCCCGGGTCGAACGGGGCCGTGCGGCCCGGAGTGATGTTTCCGATCGACACCAGGATGCCGCCCGGGGCAAGGGACCTGCCTGCCTCGGCGAACGCCGTTGGTACCCCGGTCACGTCGATCACGACGTCCGGGCCGCCGCCGGTGGCGTCCTTGATCAGAGCAATGCGCGCCTCGTCGCCGTCGGCGGTGGACAGGTCGATGGCGTGGCGGGCGCCGAACAACTGAGCTTTCGCCAGGCGCCTCGGGTCCATTTCCGCAACGAACACCTCGGCACCCATCTGGCTCGCCACTGCCGAGGCGCACACACCGAGGCCCCCAGCACCGAGCACCATGACCGTCTGGCCGCGACGAATCTCACCGATTTCACACCCTGCATACGCCTGGGAGAGAGCACAATTCGCCGACGAGGCGGCCTTGCTTGAAATCCCTTGCGGCACTTTGTAGACGCTTTGATGGGCGCCCACGCTGTAATGGGTGCCGAACGTGCCGTGGAAGTGTGGTGCCTTGTCAGCGTTCGACGACCAGCCGACATATGCGTTGCGACAGAGGCTTTCCCTGCCCTTGTCGCACTCCGGGCAGCGACGGCACGCCTGGAAGTAGGTGACGACGACGCGGTCCCCTTCATGCAGTGGGCTACCGGCCGAATCGGTCGTGACGTCTACACCGAGCCGTTCGACGCGACCAACGCCTTCGTGTCCGAGTACGCAGCCGGGTCCGATGAGTGGATGGTGACCTGCGACAACGTGCACCTCGGTGCCGCAGACGTTGGCCCGGATCATCCCCAACAACATCTCACCGGGGCCGGGTTCGGGGAGGTCGTACTCGCGCTGCTCGACAACTTCCGGCGCCGTCAGCACCGTCGTCATACCCTTCATTCCTGCGCCACTTCCTCGTAGGTTCTGCGTGAATTGTCAACTGGGCGATCAGGTCAGGATGTTGCCGTCGATGGCGAGGTATTTGATTTCGAGGTATTCGTCGATGCCGACGTGGCCGCCTTCGCGCCCGAGCCCGGAGGCCTTCATGCCCCCGAACGGGGCGCCCGCCTCCGACACCAGGCCACGGTTGACACCGACCATGCCTGCCTCGATGCGAGAGGTTGCGTCCATGGCGCGGGCTAGGTCCCGGGTGTAGACGTAGGCGGCCAGGCCAAACGGCGTGTCGTTGGCCAGGTCGATGGCGTCGTCGTCGGACGCGACGATCGAGACCGTCGCTACCGGGCCGAAGATCTCTTCGCGCATGATCGCTGCCGTCCCAGGAACTCCGGTGAGAACCGTCGGTTCGTAGAAGTAACCGGCCCCGGGCACCGCACGCCCTCCGGCGCGGAGTTGGGCACCCGCTGCGACTGCGTCTTCGACGAGGCGCTGGACACGCTGCCGTTGGCGGTCGTCGATCAGCGGCCCGATGTCGGCGGTGGGATCCATCCCGTCGGCGACCACGAGCGCCCTGGTCCGCTGGACGAGCGTTTCGATGAACTCCTCGGCCACGGCCTCGTGCACGATGAATCGGTTGGCCGCCACGCATGACTGTCCGCCGTTGCGGAACTTCGCGATCATCGCGCCGTCGACGGCGGACGGGACATCGGCGTGCTCGAGGACCAGGAAGGGGCCGTTTCCGCCGAGTTCCATCGACGCGCGCATGACGTTCTTTGCAGCTTGTTCCAGAAGTCGGGACCCCACAGGTGTGGACCCGGTGAAGCTCACCTTCCGTAGCCGAGCGTCACGCATCAGGGCTTCGGACTGCTCTGCCGCGCGGGTCGTGGGGATGAAGTTGACGACGCCGTCGGGGACACCTGCCTCGGCGAGCGTGTCGATCAGGAGCGCCATCGTCAGCGGGGTCTGCGGCGCGGGCTTGACGATGGTGGTGCAACCCGCGGCCAGCGCGGCACCAATCTTGCGTGTTCCCATGGCAAGTGGGAAGTTCCACGGAGTGATGAGCAAGCTCGGACCGACGGGGACACGCGTCGTTGCGATGGTGAAGTCCCCCTTCGGCGACGGGGCGAACTCACCGTTGACGTGCGCGGCCTGCTCGGCGAACCAGCGCAGGAACTCCGCGCCGTAATCGACTTCGCCCAGCGACTGGGCGTATGGCCGGCCCATCTCGGCGGTAATGACCGCCGCGAACTCCTCGCGACGGCGGGTGACGGCGTCGAACGCACTCCGCAGGATCTCCGCGCGGTGACGTGCCGAGGTCCGCCCCCACGTGGCCTGCGCGCTGTGCGCACTGTCGAGCGCCGCGAGCGCATCGCTGATGGTGGCGTCCGCAATGGCGGCGATGGATTCGCCGGAGGACGGGTCGTCGACGTCGAACCGCGAGGTGTCTTCACTGTCTCGCCACCGACCGCCAATGTGCAGACCCGTCATGACACGGATGCCTGCCACCGTCGCTGATCCGTCCACCGAAATTGCTGTGCTCATGGCTCTCCCACTCAGATCGCTCTACTCCAAATAAGGAACAGAAGGTCCATATATGAATAAGACGAGTTTCACATTAGGACCTGCGATGTGTCAAATATTGACCTAACGGCGGACTGGGCCCGGGAGAGCTGGTGCGGCCGTGGCGGGGGTTGCTGCCGCGTGGACGTTCGTCAGCGAGCGGTGGACAGACGCCGCGCAGCCTCGATGACCGCATCGCGGATCTCGGGTAGGCGATCAGCGGGAAGCGTGGATCGCGGAATGCACACCGTGATGGCAGCGACGACCTCGTTGCCACCGCCCCACACCGGCGCGGCCAGGCAGGACAGATTGGACGTCGATTCCTCCGCCTCGGTGGCATAGCCCCGCCGGCGGATCTCCTCCAGCTGGTCCCTGAGTGCGTCCGGATCCGTGATCGTGTTCGCGGTCAGTCGAGGCAGTCCGCCATCGATGACTGTTTGCAGGGCCTGGTCCCCGGCGAAGGCGAGCATCGCCTTGCCGGTCGCACTGGCGTGGGCAGGCAGCGTCCGTCCCACGTAGCTGACCAGACGTACCGGCTGGGTGGAATCGATGCACGCCACAAAGGTGACCTCCCGCCCGGTCAACACGCCCAACTGCGCGGTCTCGTTGAGCGGGCGCAGGAGGGGTGCCGCCTCGGAGTGGAACCGACTGATCAGCAGAGGTGTCTGCGAGACCTTCGCGTAGTCGTCGAACTTCGACCCCAGTCGGTAGCGCTTGTCCCGTTCGCCGCGACGGACGGCGTTGGTCGCCTCGAGTGCTCGCAACAAGCGGAACACGCTCGACTTGGGGAGCCCGACGGCGTCGACGATGTCGGTCATCCGCGGCGGCTCGGGCGCCGCGGTGATCTGGTCCAGGATCTGAAACGCCGCGTAAACGGCGCGTGTGCCGTCCGTCTGCGTGCTGTCTGCGTGACTGCCGTTCGAAACCGCTGCCGAGCGTGCCACGGGTCCTCCTGCTCTTGTCCCCGGACGGGCCGGGCGTGATTCGTGCTTGACATCACACTGTACGTGTGGGTCAATCATCATATGTGGACGTCAGTTTCCACATTTGAAACAGAGCTTAGCGGTTCTTCGCTGAGTCTGAAACATCTCCGAAGCTCCGCTACCCACGGGTGCGGTGTGGATGCGGATCCGAGAAAGGAATCATCGGCAATGACGACAGGCAACGAGGTCCGCGCGGATACCCGCTCGGGCATGGCGAGAATCGCCACCGCAAGCTTCATCGGGTCGGCGATCGAGTACTACGACTTCTTTCTGTTCGGAACCGCGGCGGCGCTGATCTTCGGCGGGCTCTTCTTCCCCGGTGCGGACCCCTTGTCGGGCACCTTGCTGGCCTTCGCCACCTTCGGTGTCGGATTCTTCGCACGTCCCCTGGGCGGGATCATTGCCGGGCACCTGGGTGACCGGATCGGGCGCAAGAAGACCCTAGTGGCAACACTCCTGCTGATGGGAGTCGCGACCACTGCCGTTGGACTCCTTCCGACGTATGGTGCGATCGGCGCTTGGGCCCCCATCGCACTGGTCGCTCTCCGCCTGCTCCAAGGTCTGGGCGTCGGTGGAGAGTGGGGCGGCGCAGCACTACTCGCGGTTGAGCATGCACCACCCGCGCGCCGCGGCTTCTACGGAAGTTGGCCCCAGATGGGAATTCCCGCGGGCCTCCTTCTCGCGTCCGCCGCGTTCGCTCTCGCGAATCTCCTACCCCAAGACGCCTTCATCAGCTGGGGCTGGCGCGTCCCCTTCCTCGCCAGCTCGATCCTGGTCATCATCGGCCTCTACATTCGAGCAAAGATCAGCGAGCCGCCCGCCTTCAAGCAGATCATGGTGGCCAAGGCTCAGGTCAAGAGTCCTCTTCTCGAGGTCCTACGGAAGCACCCGAAGGACATCGCGGTGATCGCAGGGATCCGCTTCGCCGACAACGTCCTCTACTACGTCTTCGCCACCTTCGGCCTGGCGTACATGACCAAGCAGCTGGGCCTTCCCTACGGCGTGGCACTCACCGGCGTACTGGTGGCCTCAGCCACCGAACTGTTCACGATGCCGTACTTCGGCGCGCTATCAGACCGCATCGGGCGCCGTCGCGTCGTCGTCATCGGTACCGTCCTGATGCTGTTGATGGCGTTCCCCTTCTTCTGGCTCGTCGGCACCGGCAATCCATATGCAGTGATCCTCGCCTGTGTCCTTGCGCTCGCCGGCGCTCACTCAATGGTGTTCGCGCCGCTATCGGCCTGGTTCGCAGAGCTCTTCGACGCTGACATTCGCTATACCGGCGTGTCCGTCGGCTACCAGATGGGATCGCTACTTGCCGGCGCGCCCGCCCCGATCCTTGCCACCTACCTGGTCTCAGCTAACGGCGGTGACTACTGGCCCGTATCGGTGATGGTGATCGTCGCGGGCGCGATCACGTTGATCGCCGCATACGCGGCCCAGAATGCCGGCGGGCCTACCAGCGCACGTCAACGATCAACGACATTACGTCCGTTCCTATCTCGCCGGACGTCAGCTCGCTGAAGCTGACGGACCGGGACCTCGTGAGTTCCCTCGACAACGATCACCTACGGGCAGTGGACGTCAGCGATGTGCCGACCACCGACCACCCGGCGCCGCGTTCATGGCGACGCCGGGTTCATCGCGACGCCGCGTCGGCGCGCTGCCGGATCGGGCGCGGAAGACGTTCACTCGCAACCGGATCGGATGTCTCGCGGCGGTTCGTCGCGACCCTGGACGTCCATCGTGTCCCGTTCCACCAGCGGTACTGGTAGCGCCGGGTGGGGTCGGGATACCAGTCGGCGCCGGGTGGCTCCGCGGCGCCGCCGACCGGCCGACTCACCGTTGCGGCGCTGTCGTCGGCCGAAAGCAGTGCAATTCCGCGGCGCAAGCTGACCGCCCCTGGCAGATCGAGGCAACGCTCCCGATGGGCGGCCGATACCCCGTGAATGGTCAGATCACCTGTGACGGTGCAGGTTCCGGACTCGATCGCGACCAGGCGGCCCTGTCGCACGACAGCGGCGACGCCCTCGACGTCGAAGGTGACGCCGATGGCCAACGCGATGTCGGCAACCGATCTGCCGTCGACGTACAACTCGATCGTCGGATGCTGGCTGAAGTCGATTCGATGGGTCGCCAGCACCACGGTCTCCTTCGACGTCGGGAGGGCAAGGGTGCGGCGCGCCGCAGCCCGTAGCGCCTCATAGCGCTTCCACCCTGCGGCGACCGCATCCACCAGACCCGTGGAGAGCAGTTCATTCGTCGCCTTCGCGACCTCGCGCTGGAGCACGTCGGGCATGCCGGGCAGATTCCGCAGCGCACCGGATTGCCGTAGCGATGTCTCGAGCTGGTCGACTGGGTCGCCACCGGCAGCGCCGAAGAGTAGCTCCCGTACGGTTGCCGCCTCACTGAGCGTGGGTGTGGTCATCGAGCACCTCCTGAATGAGTGGAATGCCGGGGTCATAACGGGTTTCGAGCCGAATGGCGTGCGTCGTCTCGCCGTACCCTGGCACCTCGTCGACGGTGACGCGGCCCGATCCGTCAGCGTGTGCGACGACACGAAGGTCAGCGGCCGGTTCCGGATGCGAGTCACGGCGGCGGTACGCGTGACGCGCGATCAGACCCGCTATGACGAGAAGAACGAGTACGAGTAACCAACCCGTGAGATCGACGCGCACCGGTTCGGGCCGGCGAGTGGTGATGACCTCGGTGGTCGGGACGGGGTTGCCGCCGGTCGGTTGGACACTGGACGTGGAGGGAGGGCCGACGGCGGGAGAGGTGGTGACGGGCGGGGTGGTGACGATCGGTGACGACACGACCGGAGAACTGGTGACGGCAGGCTCTGTCACCTCGATGGGCTGGCGGAGGGGTGCCGCCGTGTCGCCCTGGCACTGTGCCACCAGGACGTGCGGGCCGGGCGACATGTCGTCGGGAATCGCGATCGACGCGGTGAACGACGGTGACGGCGCCTCGTCGATCGGCGGACCGCCACCCTCCCAGGACAGCTCCACTGCACCGGACTCGCAGTTGAAGTCCGCTCCAGTGGCCTCTATTCGCGATCCGCGGTCGGCCGTCGTGGGGTTGACTTCCAGAGTCGGTGACACCGTTTGCTCCACGGAGAAGGTCGCGGTACTTGGCTGGAAGCCCTCGCACGAAGCCTCCACGACCTGATCGCCGGTCGCGTCGTCGGGTACGACGTAGGACGCGACGACATCGAGTCCCTGTAACGTGTTCTGCGAGGCCGCTATTGGATTGCCAGCCCAGGTCAGCCGCAACGCCCAGGGAGACACCGATGACTCCGTGGAAGAGGTGCCCTCGGTCTGCAGGCAGGCCCAGTAGCCCGTCGCCCTCATCGACACCTCCGTGCCGGGTGGGCCCTCCTCCGGGGTGAGGGTCAGCGACACCGTCTCGTTGTCGAGCCCCCTGAGGATGGTCGGACCGGTACGGACCGATGGCGTTGCAGGGGTGGTCGGCTCAGGCTCCGCGACTGCAATACCTCCGCCTGCGCACAGCGCGGCGAGCGCGGTGACGAATGTCGCAGCCAGGCGACGTGGAGATGCCATACCCCTAGGTTCGCGCGTTCGCCTGCGCCGGACATGCGTAGTCGGCTACCTGACCTCACCGGCCAACCCGCTTCGGCCAGATGGTCATCCGCCTCAGCAGCCCGTCGCGCAGCCCGACGGTGTGAAAGACCACGGCGCAGATGTGCGCGGTGAACGTCGCGAACAGCAGATAGGCCAGCACGGTGTGCGCGGTGCGCAGCACGGCGTACAGCGCGATACCGTGCGGTGCGATGCCGGGCAGGTGAACGGGGCCGACCAGCGTGACTGGTGAGTCCGCTGCCGACAGCATCGCCCAGCCGACCAGGGGCTGCGCCACCAGCAACGCGTACATCAGGCGCTCCGACCACGTGGACACCTTCCGTTCGAGTGGGCTCATCGTCGCCAGGAACGCAGGCGGGTGATGCCTCAGCCGGTTCACCAGCCGCACGACCGCGAAGATCAGGATGGCGATGCCCAACACCCGGTGAATCGCCAGAAGCAGCGGGTAGTAGCTCAGTGCGGCGATCATCGCGACACCGAGGAAGAATTGACCGATCACCATCGCCGCCATCGACCAGTGCAGCAGCCGCGACACCAGGGTGAACTTGGGCGTCGTCGTGGGGGCCTCACTGGTCACGGTTCACCCGCTCGACATTGACTTCGCTGGGGGACTTGGGTTCTCGGGAGCGGCGCTCGAACGACCTGGCGTAGACCGCCGATCGGGCCCGCGGCAGCGGGTCGTCCGACGGGGCGAGCCCGACAGGTAGCACCAGCGGATCGAAGTTGACGTCGCGCGCGTTGCCCGCGGCCTCGGTGAGCACGCGGTCGATGGTCAGCGTTCCCGCCTCGATCGTGCGGCGTTCGGGAGGCCACGCGAGCGTGGCGTCGTCAGTGGGGTCACCCGGCCCCGCGACCGTCAGCACCAAGCGCCAACTCACCGGGCCGCGATCCACCCGCTCGATGAGGGCGTCGAACAACGCGTCGTCGCCGCCCGGCCCAGCGGCGGCGCCCAACGGATCGACGGGAACGGCGGCCCAGCGGATGGGTACCGAGGTTCCGCCCTGGTTCGTCGCGATGAAGGCGTTGATGCTGCGGAAGGTGCTGTCGGCGAAGCCGGGACTTGGCGGCGAGCCCTTGATGACCTTCATCGCCGCCGCGGTTTCCGGATGACGAGCGAGGAAGGCGGACATGGCCGCCGGATCGGGTTGTCCCGTCGCAGGGTCCGGCTTGGACGCCAGGATGCGTTGGTAGAAGCCCTCGGGCGTGTTGTCGGGAAAGACCGGCAGATTGACCATCGCGGTCCGCCACTGCTGGCCGTCGGGCAGCTCGAACAGGAGTCCCAATCCGCGGACGGTGGCCGGTTTGTCAGCAGCGTCGGGTACGCCGCCGGACAGCGAGAAGCGCGCGGTCACCGGGACGGTGCTGCCGTCGAAGACCGACGCCTTCGACACCTCGACTCCAGCTCCGCTGGGGGTGAAGCTCCCGGTTGCGGCGAGTCCCTTGGCGTGATTGCGGCGAAAGCCGTTGTGCCGTCCGTAAACCTGCTCGAATCCGTCGGTGAACCGCGACGACGTCAGCTTCGGTGCACCAAACCAACCCGACGCTTCGGCCAAGCCACCCGCACCGACCGCCACGACGCCAGTGACGGCGGCCAGGCCCACGAGGGCGTCTCGCCGGTTGATTTGCGGGTTGGACATGTGGCTCCGTTCGTCGACGGTTCGGCAGGTGGGCTCAGAAGGGCAGGTCAATTTGACCGGCCGTGGTGTCGATCTCATCATGGTTCGACGTCTGCAGCCCGACAGACATCTTCACCTGCGGATTGGGGCCGAACGGCACCAGCGGATTGGTGTCGGCGCCGGCCGTCGGCGCGAGAGCGATCGCGGCACCTGCCAACGCCGTGGCCAGTCCCGCGGCGACGCGCTTCGCGGCGGTGATCTTCATGACGGTTCTCCTCGTCGTGGCCCAGTCGCTGCTGGGATGTCCCAACCCTCGCGGTCCAGGACGATGATTGATTGGTGGCTTTCTGAAGATTCGTTAACGATCCGGGCACACGGATCTGGGCCGTGCATCATGGAGGCATGAAAGACCTGACCAGCGCGCCGAGTCTTCGGGCCCTGGTGGTCGACGACGAGGTCCCACTGACCGAGGTCGTTGGCAGTTATCTCAAGCGCGAGGGCTTCGAGGTGCACGCCGCCTACGACGGTCCTCAGGCGCTGGTGCTCGCGAGCAGCGTCGATCCCGACGTGGTCGTTCTCGATGTGGGCCTGCCCGGCATCGACGGCTTCGAAGTCTGCCGCAGGCTGCGAATTTTCTCCGACGCCTACGTGATCATGCTCACCGCCCGGGACACGGAGGTGGACACCGTCGTGGGTCTCAGCGTCGGGGCGGACGACTACATCACCAAGCCGTTCAGCCCCCGTGAGCTGGTCGCCAGGATCCAAGCGATGTTGCGCCGACCGCGCCGTACGCCGCGGCACGAGGCCGCGCGCGACGAGCGCGGCCAAACCCGGAGGATCGGCGCGTTGTGCATCGACGTCGACAGCCGGGAGGTGCGCATCGACGACTCCGAGATCATGCTGACACGAACTGAATTCGACCTTCTCGATGCCCTCACGGCACGACCGGGCAAGGTGCTCGGGAGGCGGCAGCTGATCGAAATCGTGTGGGGCGACACCTGGGTTGGCAGCGACAACATCGTCGACGTGCACGTCGGCCACCTGCGCCGCAAACTCGGCGACGATCCGGCCCAACCGCGGTATGTCACCACCGTCCGAGGCGTGGGGTACCGGATGGGCAGGGGATGATGGTGGCGCGAAAGACCGCTGAGGACAACATGTCTCGCTACGGCATCAGAACACGGCTGCTCGCCGTCAACTCGGTGGTGATCGTGGCGAGCTTCGCGACGGCAACGCTCGTCGCCGCGCTCGTCGGTCCGCCCATGTTCCGGCGACTCATGGACGCGGCGGTGCGTCCGGGCAGCGGGGGAGACCATCCCTATCAACGTGCCTTCGAGAAGGCCACCGCCGCGTCGGTCGGCACCGCCCTGCTGGTCTCCGTCGTCGCCGCGCTGCTGTTGAGCTGGTACCTCAGCAGGCGGGTGTACCACTCGGCCACCGAGCTTGCCCATGCCACCACCGTCATCGCCGACGGGCATTACGACTTCCGGGTGTCCTCAACGGGTTTGGGCAGGGAGTTCGATGAGATCGCCACGGCGTTCAACAGGATGGCGGAACGGCTCGGGCAGGTCGAGCACAGTCGCCGCCAGATGCTCGCCGACCTTGCACACGAGATCAGAACCCCGGTCGCCGTCCTCGAGGCGTACTTGGAGGCGCTGGAGGACGGAGTGAAGACGCTTGACGCCGAGGCCATCGGCGTGCTGCGCGATCAATCCCACCGACTGACGCGATTCAGCGTCGACGTCAACGCATTGTCCGATGCCGAGCACCGCACGGGAACCATCGATGCACGCTGGGTCGCGATCCGGCAGCTGGTGGCCGCTGCCACGACCGCGCTGGAACCCCGATACCGGGCCAAGGACGTGACGCTGGACTGGGCACTGCCGTCCAATCTTCCTGTGCTGTGGGCAGATCCGGTACGTCTCGGGCAGGTACTGACCAACCTGCTCGAGAACGCGCTCCGGCACACACCTGCCGGTGGCTCCGTCGTCATCAGCGCGCGTGCCACCGACGAGGACGTGATCGTCGCAGTGTCGGACACCGGGGACGGCATCCCTCCCGAACATCTGACCAGGTTGTTCGACCGCTTCTACCGCGTCGATGGGGCTCGTGACCGTGGGCATGGCGGCGCAGGCATCGGGCTGGCGATTGCGAAGGCACTCGTCGAGGGCCACGGCGGTACCATCAAGGCCGACAGCGACGGGCCCGGCGCGGGGAGCACCTTCACCTTGTCGCTGCCGCGGCGTTCGCCGCGGGATGCCGAGTCGGCAAGTGCCACAGGCGAGGCATCACTTCGTCACTGAAGCCAACTGAAGCCATCGTCACTGAAGCCATCGTCTCTGAAGCGATCGTCACTGAAGCCATCGTCACTGACGCGACCTAGTGCTCGCGCCGGACGCAGCCGTGCCACTCAGGAACGAGGCGACGGCGCGTAGGGACTCCGCGGGTGCCTCTTCGGGGACGTAGTGCCCGCCCGGCACCGCATGCCCCGTGACCATGGTTGGGTCGTCGTGGTGTTCACCCCAGATCCGCACGACGTCATCCTTCGCGAGGCCACCGTCGGCCCCCCACAGCACCAGAAGCGGGGCGGAGAGGCGAAGGCCCCTGGCATGATCGCGCTGATCGCGCTCCAGGTCGACGGTGAAACCGCTGCCGTAGTCCTCCATCGAGGCCCGCAGGTGGGCAGGCTCGCTGTAGGCCTCCACGTAGGTGGCGAACGTCTGTTCGTCGACGGCGCCGCTGTCGAGTACTGCGGCGAAGAAGTGGCGTAGGTAGGTCTCCACGTTGCCGGAGATCAGCTCGGTGGCCAGCGCGGTGTTGCGATGAAAGAACCAGTGCCACATCGCACTTGCCGAGTCACGGTCGAAGGATTCCATGACGACCCTGGTCGGCAGGATGTCGAGAAGCACCAGCGCCGATACCTCGGACGGTCGGTCCAACGCCCAACGGTGCGCGACCCTGGCGCCACGATCGTGGCCGATGACGATTGCCGATTCGTGACCGAGATGGGCGATGAGAGCGGACAGATCCGATGCGGTCGCACGTTTGTCGTAGCCGGTGTCGGCGAGCCCGGACGCCCCGTAGCCGCGCAGGTCGGGTGCGACGACCGTGTGTCGTTCGCTCAGTGGCCCCATGACGTGCCGCCAGCAGGCGCTCGTTTGAGGCCAGCCGTGCACCAGCACGACGAGTTCGGGCCCGTCGCCCGCGATTTGATAGGCGAGCTCGACCTCGTCGAGCCGGATGAATTGCATGGTCTCAGCAGGCATCTTCCCTCGCATTGGTGGCCCCTAGTCCCAGGTTGCGGTCGACCGTGCACGCTGCGCAACGCCATGTTGCCACTGAGTGGAGGTCGATGTACGTGACTCGTGGCCCACCGGCCCTACCGTAGGGCAATCAGGAAAGGGAGTCCGATCATGCGGTTGGCCGGTAAGACAGCGTTGATCAGCGGTGCGGCGAATGGCATGGGCCGCGCCACCGCTCGCACGTTCAGTCGGGAAGGGGCGGTCGTGATCCTCGCAGACATCGACGACGAATCCGGTTGCCGCGCCGCCGAAGAGATCAACGAGGCCGGCGGCACGGCGCGCTACCTGCATCTCGACGTCACGGATGAAGGTTCCTGGCGCTTCGCCGTCGACGACGTCCTGGCACACCACGGCCGCCTCGACGTACTGGTCAACAACGCGGGCATCAGCGGCACGTTCAATCCGGATCTCGCCAGCACCGACTTCTACGACCAGCTGATGGCCGTCAACGCCCGCAGCGTGTTCCTGGGTATCAAGCACGGCGCCGCGGCCATGAAGGCCGCGGGTCGCGGATCGATCGTCAACATGTCGTCGATCTCCGCGAACATCGGCCAGTACGGAATCCACCTCGGCTACGGGGCGTCCAAGGCCGCCGTCAAGTCGATGACCGTGACAGGCGCAGTTCATTACGCCGCCGACGGGATTCGGGTCAACGCGGTCGCCCCGGGCATGCTGCCGCCGATGCAGACGTCCCGCGGATCGGCGGACCCGGTGTGGCGCGCCAAGCAGATAGACGGTGTCCCCATGAAGCGGCCCGGCGAGGTTCAGGAGGTCGCGGACGTGGTGCTGTTCCTCGCCAGCGACGAATCGACGTATGTCACCGGGGTCGAGATCCTGGTCGACGGTGGGCTGACCGCCGTCTGACCTACTGCCACTCAGCAGCAGTCCGTCCTGGCGGCGCCGGTCGCCGACCCCCGGCAACGCGCCCGTCGGCGGGGAACTCTCCCAGCGCTGCGCGGTGCCCTCGATGTGGCACACGAACACCGACATACCGTTGTCGCGACCGTGTCCGAGGCTGATGTCATGAACGAAAACGCGAACGTGATGGAGACGGACTCGGCTGCTGCGGACGCGGCACTCGCAGTGTGGTTGGAGATGTGGAACACCAACGGTGAGATCGCGCGTCGGATCTGCAGTGAGGACTTCCGGATTCACTTCCTGATTTCCGAGGCGGACGGGTCGAACCCGGGCGACGACGTGCTGGGCGCGGACAGTTTCACCCGATTCCTGGCTCGGTATCGCGAGCTGCATCCGGATGTGGTGTTCACCGAGATCTCGCGGGCCGTGGACGGCGCGCACGGGCGGATGCTGTGGAACGTGCAGGACGGGGAGCTTGCTGCGGGCGGGATCGACGTCTTCGACTTCACCGACGATGGGCTGATTCGGGAGGTGTGGTCGACGACCGGGACCCGCGCGCACCTCACCTGAGAGCGGGGGACACTCAAGTCCATGAAGAGAGCCGAGCGGTTGTACGCCCTGGTCGATGTGCTGCGGGCAGCACGCCGGCCGTTGTCGGCCGCTCGGCTCTCGGAGGAGTTCGCGGTGTCGAAGCGCACGATCGAGCGGGACGTCCAGTCGTTGCAGCTCGCGGGGGTCCCGATCTATGCCGACCACGGGGTGTCGGGCGGGTATTCGATCCTTCGGGAACACTCCCTGCCACCGCTGAATCTCACGGTGCCGGAATCGCTCGCGGTGCTCGCTGGGCTTGGTCTGCTGGAGACCTCACCGTATGGTGCGGCGGCGCGTCGGGCGCGAGCGAAGGTCCTCGCGATCAGCCGCGAGGATCAGCTTGCGCCGGTCGATGAGGCGTTGGCGTCGATGTTCGTCATCGACTCCCCGTCGCCGTCCGAGGCGGCGACCTCGCTGATTCCCGAGGCGATCGCCGCGCGCCGGGTAATGCGGTTGACCTACATCTCCGAGCACGGCGAGACCCAGACCACCCGCGATGTGGAGGCGATGGGTCTGCTGCGCGGGGGTGATGCATGGTTGTTCGTGGGCTGGTGTCGGCTGCGTGAAGGCATCCGCGGATTTCAACTCGACCGCATCCGGCGCCTGGAGATGACCGGAGAGGTGTTTCCCGAACGCGATCCTGCTGTGCTGGACGCGGATCTGTCGCGGTGGCGCACTCGGCGGCTCGGCTGACGGCCCCGGGCCTGCTGGCAGACATCGCGTTTGGCTACGAGGCCTTCGGTGCGACCGCGTCGGGGTGGGGCTCGGATGCGCGTTCCGCGCTCGGCGCCCGCATCGCCTTGACGACGACCGCGGCGATCGACACCGCTGCGGGGATCAACAGGGCCAGGAACACCTGGCGGTAGTTCATCCCGAGTGCGACGAGTGCCGTGCCCGCCCCTGCGCCCGCGATGGCGCCGAACCGGGCCACGCCGGTGGCCCAACTCGTCCCGGTGGCGCGGATTGCGGTGGGATAGAACGATGCCGACAGGATCGGGAATCCGGTGGCCACCGAGTTGGTGAACATCCCGAGCACGAAGACGAGGCAGCCGATGACGACCACTTCCTGCGGCGCGATTGCGATCAGTACGAGCATGATTGCCGCGCAACCCATCCCGGTGGCCACCACCCGGTGCAAGCCGAAGCGGTCCATCAACCAGCCGATGGCGATGTTGCCGACGGTACCGCCCAGCTGAAGCAGCAGGCCAATGGTTGCCGCAGCAGCCAGGGAGAACCCGACGTCGGTCATGAGGATCGGCAGCCAGCTGTTCATCAAGTACACGATGAAGAAGGCCGCCACGAACCCGACCCAGATCGTCACCGTGCCGATGCGGAATCGCCGGACCATCAACGCGGCCACGGTGAGCTTGGTGCCGGCGCTGGGTTCGTCGAGGCAGAACCGGGTCTCGGCAGGAAAGTGCTCGGGCACCATGGAGGTCATCAACGAGTTCAGCTCGCGTTGACGATTGTCGTTGCGCGCGAGGAACTTCGGCGACTCCGGCAGTGCGACGGTCACCACGGCGGCGTACGCGAGCGGCAGGACGCCACCCACCACCAGAGCCCAGTGCCAGCTGGCGATCTGCACCATCACGCTGGTCAAGTAACCGGCCACTGCGCTGCCGAACGTCATGCCGCAGTAGGTGATCGCCATCATCGCGCTTCGCCGCCGCGTGGGCGCGAACTCGCTGACCAACGTCGCCGCATTCGGCATCGCGGCGCCGAGCCCGAGACCCGTCAGAAGGCGCAGGATGGAAAACGACAGGACGCCGGTGGCCAGCGCTGTCGCCGCGCTCATCACCCCGAAGGTGATCAGCGCCCCGATGATGACCTTGCGTCGTCCGAAGCGGTCCGCCAGCGGTCCGGCCACCAATGAGCCGATGGCCAGACCGAACAAACCGCTGGTGACGATCGGGCCCAGCTGTGCCTTGGTAAGCCCCCAGTCCGTGATCAGAGACGGAGCGATGAAGGCGACGAGGGCGACGTCGAGCCCGTCGAGCACCAGCACGCCGAAGCAGAGTCCAAGGACCCGCCGTTGCAGACGTCCTACTCGATGACGGTCGATCACACTCTGCAGATCGACCGGTTCTCCTGGGTTCACGATGTCCTCCTTTGGACAGCTTGAATCACGGCTCCGAGATTCAGGTTGAGTTGAAACGCGGTCCGCCGGGTGGCGGCCGGTCAGTTCAGATGAGAGTGCTGGCGGATCGGCCGCGGCGGCGATCCGGCCGTGGCGTCAGCCAGTAGAATCTGCAAGGCGGCGGCAGTGACCGGGGTGGGGTTCGCGTACGGGGCCGACGTCGCCTGATCGATCACGGTCGCCACCCCGTCCGGTGGCATCCCGAGCGCGGCGAGGGACATCTGTGCGCCCAGATCCTGCGTGAGGTGAAACAGGTGGGCGGCCGGATCGTCGGCGCCGAACGCGCTCCGCAGTTGCTTCTCCGCGTCGGGTGCGGCAGCGAGGTTGAGTCGCAGCACGTGTGGCAGCACTGCCGCGTGGGTTTCGGCGTGCGGCAGGTTGAACGTGCCGCCGAGGACGTGGCACAGCTGGTGGTGCAGCGACATCGTCGTCGCACCGAGTGCCATGCCGGCGAGCCACGACCCGTACAGCAGTTCGGTGCGTGCGGGGACGTCACGAGGAGCGGTGGCGACGAGAGGAAGGGCGGCGACGATCGCGCGTGCGGACTCCGCCGCGATGAGGTCGGTGATCGGTGAGCGGTCGGGGGCGTACATCGATTCGGCGGCGTGCGCCAACGCGTTGATGGCACTGGTCACCGATCGGCTCGTCGGCAGGCTGAGCGTGAGCTCCGGGTCGTAGATGACCGTCGCGGGAAGGACCGTGACGTCACGGCCGGTGCGCTTGCGGCCACCGTCGGTGATGCCCCAGATGGGAGTCATCTCCGAGCCGGCGTAGGTGGTCGGGACGGCGATGAGCGGAATGCCCGTGTCCTTGGCGACGGCCTTGCCCAACCCGATCGCCGAACCCCCGCCGATCGCAATGCATCCGTCGGCGTGAAGCGCCTCGGCCCGGCTCACGGCATCGGCCGCGACCCGCGCGGGTACGTGCATGGTGGCGTGCGCGTAGACGTCCACCAGCGCGGCACCAAGCGGCCTAGCCACGTCGGCGGCGAGCTCCGCGTTTCCGGGGGTACACACGACGAGTAGTCGACGCAGGCCCAAGCGGTCGGTTTCGGTTGCCAGCCGGGCACGGGCACCAGGCGCGAAGATCACCCGGCCGCCGAGGCCCTGGTGGACGAAGTCGTAGCTCATGGTCGGGCCTGCCGGTCATGACGATCGAGGACGACGTCGAACTGCAGCAGGCGGAACGGGTTCGGCGCCTCGTAGTGTGCGGCAAGGGCGGCGTCGTCGACGACGGTCACGGGTCGGATCAGCGACTCCTTGACGCCGAACACCGTGTCCGAGTCGAGGTACGGGCTGCCTTCGACGAATACGTGTGTCGTGAGTGGGGCGTGGTCGGCTGCCGTGGCGATGACGTGGATGTGTGCGGGGCGATTGGGGTGCCGTTTCGTCGCCGCGAGCAGGGCACCCACCGGTCCGTCGTCGGGGATCGGGTAGTAGCGGGGCACCACGGTGCGCAACCAGAACCGCCCGTCGTCGTCGGCGGTGAACAGGCCGCGCAGGTTGCGCTCGGGTTGGACGTCGGGTTGTTGGACGTCGTAGTACCCGGCTCCGTTCGCCTGCCAGACGTCGACCTGCGCGCCGGGCAGCGGCGTTCCATCCGCCGAGAGGACCTGGCCGGCGAAGACGCAGGGCAGACCGTTGTGATCGAGGGAGATGTCGGAGCCGAGTCGACGCGGCGGCGACTCGACCATGTGGAAGGGACCCAGCACGGTGGTCTCGGTGGCCGTGGCCGATCGTCGGTTGTTGACCGCGTCGACGAGCATGGAGACGCCGAGCACGTCGCTCAGGAGAACGAATTCCTGTCGGGTGTCGTCACATTGGTGGCCCACCGCCGTGAGGAAGTCGATCGCCCGTTGCCACTCGGCGTAAGTGGGTTCGACGTCCTTCACGAAACCGTGCAGATACTCGACGAGACTGGACAGTACCGTCTTCAGCCGCTCGTCGGGGGTGTCTCGAAGGCTGTCCACGACGATCGGTGCGGAATTCAGCTCGGTGAATCCACCGTAAGCACCGGGAGCACCGGGAGCACTGAAGCCACTGGAAGCGCTGTGCACCTTGGTCATAGCGGATCGCCCGGGGTATCGGCGCCCGCCAACCACTTCGCGCCTTCGTCGTATAGGCGTTGTACGGCAGGGCCGGTCAAACCGGGAAGGCCGTTCTTGACGGTGAAGCCCGCCTTGGTCTGCACGTAGCCGAGATACCGGTAGCCGCTGGGAAATTCGCCGAGCAACGTCGGATCGAGGGTCAGCCGGTCAGACGGATCGATGACGTCGAGTCGGTCCTTCTCGTAGATCGGCTGGCGGCGGACGATGGTCCAGTTTCCGTCGAAGGCGAGGAAGTCGTAGAACCGTCCCGTGCAGGTGACGTCGACGGCGACGCCGTCGACGGTGGCGCGTTGACTGATGGTCATCTTCGTCTGCGCGATGGCACGGTCCTCGTCGACGTCGGCCGAATGGCCACCGAGGAAGTGCAGGATCGACACCCCCGACTCGAAGCCCTGGCGACTGGTCTCGATGAAGTCGGTTGCGGGACCTTGAAACCACGTCGCGCTCATCCACCCGTCCGTGGGATGCCACACGGTGGCGAAGCGCTCCCAGTCCCCGGAGTCGCGCCATACCGCCCAGTTCTCCACCAACTCGCGGATGGCAGTCTTGTCGTCGCCCACGTTCCGCACAGTGACCTCCGTCCAACGCGCGTGCCAGGGTGGCTCGCACCACTTCATGTGTGATGAAGCTTGGAGCGGAGGCGGGCTCGCGACCAGTAACCGCTGCCACTCAGTGGCAACCGCTACCACTGCCGCTCAGTGGCAACTATCCCGCTGCCGCTTGGTGGCAACTACCACCGCTGCCGCTCAGTGGCGAATGTTTGGAGTCATCCACGTCAACGGCTTCTACAGTCGACCGAGGAGGTTCGCGTTTCACGGAGCCCATTCGCCGTCACACGAGAGGTGTTGCCTGACCCATGCGGGAACATACTGCGGCAGGACCACTTTCGCTTCATCATCTGACGATGCTGAATGCGACCCCGTTCGAGCTGGTCGACGCGGCCGCGGCGGGTGGATTCGACATGTGCGGCGTCCGGATCGTCGCGCCCGACCCGGATCAGTCGGTCTTCGATCTGGTCAACGATCACGCGATGCGACGACGTTTCGCCGACTACCTCGTCGACAGTGGCGTACGACTCCTCGACGTCGAGGCGGTGTGGATCCGGGAGAACACCGACGTCGCGACACTGGCGCCTGCCCTGGATGCCGCTGCCGACCTGGGGTCGCAGTACGTGTTGACGGTGGGCTACGACTTTCACCGCCCCCGCCTCGTCGACACCCTTGGTCGCCTGGCGGATGCGGCGGCGGACCGTGGGCTGCTGATGCCCGTCGAGTTCATCACCTACTCGGCCATCACCAGCCTCGCCGACGTCGTTGACGTGACGGCCGCCGTCGACCGCGACAACCTGCGGATCCTCGTCGACTTCCTGCAGTTCTTTCGCGCCGGAGCGGAGTGGGACGTACTTGCCGGCATTGCCGAGGCGAAGTTGCCCTATGCGCAGATCTGCGACGGCCCGCTCGCGTCTCCAACGACGGTCGATGCATTGCGCCACGAGGCACGATCGGCGCGGCTGATCCCGGGCGAGGGCGACCTCGACCTCCACCGTCTGATCGCCACGCTCCCCTCCGACATCCCCCTGTCGATCGAGACACCCAACCTCGACTTGGCGCGGCTGCCGTTCGACGAGGCGGCTCGGATTCTGCGTGAGGCGACCCTTCGCCTGCTGGAGCCGAGCCCGGCGTGACCACCTCGGTTCAATCCGGGACGCACATCCGCGAAATACTCAGCGCCGCAGTCTGTACGGCTGGCCCGAGGCGCTTCAGCTGCTTCGTCGAGTGGGCGACGATCCCGAGTGCGCCCATCAGGACGCCGCCGTTGGCGATGATCGGCGCCGCCGCGGAGACCACCCCGAGCGTCATCTCCTCCTGCGAGTAGGCCACTCCGGTGCGGCGCACCTCCCGGAGAGTGTTGGCAAGCCGACCCGGCTCGGTGATCGTGTACTTCGTCTGCCGCGTCAAACCGCGGTTGGCCACTTCGACGTACAGCTCGCGAGGTGAATTCGCCAAGAGACACTTGCCAACTGCCGTCGCATGTAGCGGCAGCCGTCCCCCGACTGCGGTGCGGTTGGCCACGGCGGCGACGGCCGCGATCTTCTCGATGCACAAGGCTTCATGGCCATCGAGAACCACGAGTTGAACGTTCTCCGCGGTGGCGGTGTAGAGATCGTGCATCAGGGGCAGCGCCGCCTCCCTGAGTCCACGCTGCTGCGGAGCCAGGGAGCCGATCGTCCACAAGCGGACGCCGACGCGGTAGCGATTGTCGACGAGTCGTTCCAGCCCACCCCATTCCGTCAACTCGAGAAGGAGGCGACGAGTGGTGCTCAGCGGCAGATCCGCCTTGGCCGCGATCTCGGTCATCGTCAACTCGGGGGTGGCGACGTCGAAACAAGCGAGCACCGAGAGCAGCCGGCTCGACACGCTGGCGCCCGGCGTCCCCACGTTCCCCGACATCGCTCACCTCGCACATCCCGTCTCGTCAAAACTACCCTCCGAAGTGCCACTGGATAGCAGTCGTTCGTCGACTTGCCCGCACCGGCGCTCTACCGTTTCCGTCATGGACGACAGCCCCGCACGACAGACCGCTCACCTGGCGATGGGCGCCATTTGCTTCCGGGATCGCCCGTTCCCGGAGATCCTCGCCGCCGCGGCGGCGAGCGGATTCACCGGCATCGGTCTCACCGTCGGTCAGTGCATCTCGGCGCTCGAGCGCGGCATCGGCCTCGACGAGATCGGCACCCGCGTCGCGGAGGCAGGCCTGCGCGTGGCCGAACTCGAACTCATCCGGCTCGGCGACGACGGTCCGGTCCGTCACGCCAACGCCCTGGTCGAGGATCTCTGCGATGCGCTTCGGCCCGATCGGGTGCACGTGGCAGCCTTCGAGGGGGAGCTACCGCGCATCTTGGACCAGTTCGCAGCGGTCTGCGGCAGTCTCGGCGACGTACCGGTCGCCTTCGAGTTCATGCCGTACAGCCGAGTCCAAACCTTGTCGCAGGCAGTGGATCTGGCCGAACGCACCGGCACCCCGAATGCGAAGGTGGTTCTCGACGTCGTGCACTTCTTCCGGTCCGGTGGTGACCCCTCGGAACTGACGGCGCGCCAAATGGATTGGGTGGCCGGTGTGCAACTGTCCGACGTTGCGGTTCGTCCGGGTGTGCCGCTCGCCCGGGAGGCCCGTCACCTCCGTACCTATCCGGGTCGAGGCACGCTGGACATCGTCGGCTTTCTCCGCGGCGTCGCCAAGGTGGCCGAAACCCTGCCCCCGGTGTCGATCGAGCCCATCTCCGATGCGCTGGAACTACTTCCGTTGCCAGTGGTGGCCGAGGAGATCATGTGCTCCACGCTCGGAACGCTCGCGGCGGCGGGCTGGGTGACCGGGGACCGCAGCTTCACGCACGCGACCTGACGCCGACTCCGGGTACGAGCTCGGCCGGTGCCCTCACACGCCGTGGAGGAACCTTCGCAGGATCGCCGCGAGTTCGGCGGGGTTCTCCTCGGCTGGGTAGTGGCCCGCCCGCGGCACGACCGCGTCGCTGACGTTCGAGGCAACCTTCTTCATGGTGGCGATGCTGTGACCGGCTTGCCCTCGCTCACCCTCGACCGCCAACACGGGCATCGACAGCTTGGTTTGACCGAGCTTCACATTGTCGGTTCTGTCCTGCGGGAGGGCCCGATAGTGGGCGAAGGAACCCCGAAGCCCACCGGGCTGCGCCAACGAATGCTCGTACTGGTCGAGGGCGTCCGCCTCGATCGACGTCGGATCGACGACGCCAACGGTGGTGCGGCGCATCCAGTAGTCGATCAGAAGACGCTCACGCCCGCGGACCAATTCCTCGGAGATGTCGCCTGCCATGTTGAACCCGAAATGCCAACTGCCGCCGTTGGCTACGTCCATGAGTTCCTCCTGACCGAAGGCCGGGAGGCTGCCTTCGATGAAGGTCATGGACCGGACGTCGTCGGGCCATTGGGCGGCATGTGCGTACGCCACGGCCGCACCGACGTCGTGTCCGACCACGTGTACGGAGGACAGGTCGAGTGCCTCGACGAGACGGCGGACGTCGTGGGCCACCGACTTCTTGTCGTAGCCACCGGCCGGCTTCGACGTGTCACCGAATCCTCGCAGGTCCGGTGCGATCACGTCGAACTCGTTGGCCAGCAACGGAATGACCTTCCGCCACGCGTACCAGGTTTGCGGCCACCCGTGCAGCAGTACGAGTGGATCCCCACTGCCGGCCCGGACGTAGTGCATCTTCAGGTCGGAGAAGTACATGCTGTCGTGGATCAGAGGGGCGGGCTCGTTCGACATCACGACGGCCGACCCGCGCCGTCGTTCGACACTCCGACGGTCCACTCGTCGGGAGCGTAGCCAAAGAAACTGGCCTGCAACGGTATTTGTCCCATCGTCATCCGTAGGCCCTGCTGAACCTGGCAACCCCGCGCCGATGCCTCTTCGATCAGCCGAGTCACGGCGGGCTTGGTCACGACGTCGGCCACTGCGACTTCGCGGGTGACGCCGTCCAGGTCAATGGGAAGTGGGTCGGAGGGACGCATGCCCGCGGGACTGGCATTGACGACCAGATCGTAGCCCCGCGCTACCGGAGGAACCGCCCGCGAAGCTGTACCGGCGGCGACCAATCGTTCGGCAAGGGCCCCTGCGCGGGAGGAGTCGACGTCGGCGACGTCGACCTCGGTTGCGCCGCCGTCCGCCAGCGCGAACGCGATCGCCGCGCCGGCTCCTCCGGAGCCCACGACCAGCGTCCGCTGGCCTCGGACCGGGCGAATTCCATCCTCGAATGCGCGAACGAAACCATTGCCGTCCAACATGTCTCCCAACCAGCCACCGTCGTCGTCCTTGCGGATCGAGTTGACTGCGCCGATGCGTCGGGCGCGGTCGGTGACGTGGTCGACCAGCGAGAGTGCCGCGACCTTGTGGGGCACCGTGACGATCAGTCCGTCGAGGTTGCCGACCTCGCGTAGCCCACGGAGAAACTCCCTCAATCCCGATGGCAGGACGTGCAAGGCGAGGCAGATGGCGTCCAAACCGTTGCTGCGGAAGAGATCCGTCCACAGCGAGGGTGCGAGTACTTGATCGACCGGGTGCCCCACGATGGCCAGCAGGTGGGTCGAACCGGTGGGAAGAACGCCGCGCGTCATACACCTTCTCCATTGCGCCGATGAGAGAGTTCGGGGCCGTCCGCGACTCCAGCTCGATGTTCCAGCGCAGGCTGGCGGCGCGCCATCGTTGGGTGCCACTGGATGGCACCGCCACGCGGTGCAGGCCGGTCGTCGGGTCCCCTCGGCGGTGCCCGACGGTCAGGCGCTCGGGACGGCCCTGCCCTGACCGAGCACGCTGGCGCACGCGACCGCGGCCTCGGCACCCTTCTTCACGAAGTGTTCGCCGAAGTAGGTGAGATGCTCGTCGTGCTCGTGGAAGTGGTGCGGCGTCAGCACCACCGAGAAGACGGGCACGTCGGTGTCGAGTTGGACCCGCATGAGCCCGTCGATCACCGCCGAGGCGACGAACTCGTGCCGGTAGATGCCGCCGTCGACGACGAGGGCGCACGCCACTATCGCGTCGTAGCCGCCCGACGTCGCGAGACGCTTTGCGCTGAGCGGGATTTCAAAGGCACCGGGCACCTCGAAGAACTCGAGGTCGTCGCGCGGGTAGCCCAGCGCCAGCATCTTCTCGGTGAAGCCGTCCCTAGCGCGGTCGACGATGTTGCGGTGCCACCTGGCCTGCACGAACGCAATGCGTCCGGATCCCTCACTCATGAATCGACGCTATCGCATCGCTGGATCGACGGTCATCGTCTTGCGACCGGAGCGACCAGCGCGCCGGCCATCCGTTCGGATGACCGGCGCGACCTGGACGAAGGGCGCTCAGCTCGTCGACGTGAGCGCGCGCGCCTTGCGCTGGAGGGTGGCCAGCGCCTCGATGAGGTAGGTCCGGAACACCGGGTGGTTCTCGCTCATCGGGAAGTGGCCGATGTCCTTCATCTCGATGAAGGCGGCGTTGCGGATCTGGCTGGCAGTGCGGGCGCTGTCCTCGGGGGTGGTGAGGTAGTCGTAATCGCCGGTCAGCATGACCACCGGGCAACGGTCGCCGTCGATCTCCGACAGCTTGTCGCGGAGATCGTGGTCGACGGAGTAGAAGTACAGGTCACCCTTGAAGGCCTCGGACCCCTGGCTGTAGTAGAACCACGTCTTCCATCGGTCGGCGTCGGGTGACTGGGGTGCCATCAGATCCCATACTCCGCTGGCGCAGACCTGGGCGGCGTTGGCGTGCGGATGCTGCCACCAGTCCAGGTAGAAGCCGGGGGAGTAGTCCGCGCCCTCGACGGGGATGACCCCCGCGAACCGGTCGGGGTGGCGAAGCGCGAGCTGCAGCGCGATGTTGCCGCCGAAGGACGAGCCCATGAAGATCGGGTTCTCCAGCTCCAGGGCATCGACGAGCGCGACGATGAAGTTCGCGTAGTGGTCGGCCGACAGCTGGTACTCCTCGGTCCACCACGCGGTGTTCTCCGGCGGATCGGACTTGCCGTGCCGGGGCAGGTCGTAGGCGATGACGCGGTAGTCCTTGGTGATCTCCTCGTCCTCGAGCAGGCCACGCCACTGGTGGTTGTGGCAGCCTGCGGTGTGCTGGCAGACCAGGGGCTGCCCGGTGCCGTTCTCGAGGTAGAAGACCTTGTACAGCAGGCCGTCGACGTCGACGTCGACGTAATGTCCGGTGACGGGGGAGATCTTGCTCATGATTGTCCTTCGGTTCGGAATGTCTTGGCTGGCAACGGTTCGGGCGACGGTTAGACGGGCACGCTGACGGCGCGCAGCAGTTCGATCTGGCGGGTGACGCAGCGCAGGTTCTGCATGAGCACCAGCACGTCGCCTTCGAGCTTCATGTCGCGCTGGAAGCTGGCGGCCCAGATGCCGTGGTACATCGGGGCGGGCACCGGCACCCCGAAGTTGCGCCAGGTGTCCGCACTCGCCTTGATGGCGAACTGGTACGACACGTCCAGCGGCCCGGGGTCGACGGCGATGTCGACGATCTTTCCCCGATCGACCTGCACGACGAAGGTGTGCGTCTCCATGTCGAGCAGGTACGAGCAGGTGAAGTACTTGCCGTGGGCCGAGATCTCCGCATCGTCGTTGTTGGCGTCGGTGAACGCGGCGACCCATTCGGCGACGGGTGGGGCGGAGGTGCTGAGCGTCATGGAACTTTCCTCTCGGTGGGTGGTGCTGGACGGAGCTGGTATGACGCCAATCACACGTCCGCAGAGGCCGAGACGTCCAATACCTGTCGACAACCCACCGATAGGCAACAACTAATGGTGTCGTTTGCGCTGGTCAGATACCCTCATTGGGTGCTACCTCAGCTCGACCTCCGGCTGCTGAGCTACTTCGTGGCCGTCGCGGAGGAGCTTCACTTCGGCCACGCCGCGTCTCGGCTGCACATCGCGCAGCCCTCATTGAGCGTGCAGATCCGCAAGCTCGAACACACCCTCGGCACCCCACTGTTCGTGCGCAGCAGCCGTCACGTCGACCTCACGCCCGCCGGCGAGGTGCTGCTCGACGGGGCGCGCAAACTGCTGACGGACGCCGAGAGAATCGCAGGTCTCACCAAGCGCGTCGGCCGCGGCGAGCCCCACCTGCGTCTCGTCGTCGGATTTCAGGCCAACGCCGCAGCCGAACTCACCCCGCAGATCCTCAACGCCTTCCACGACCTGCATCCCGACGTCGAGGTCGAGATGCGGTCCCACGACTTCACCGACCCCTACGTCGGGCTCGCCGACGGGTCGGTCGACGTCGCGTTCGTGCGGCCGCCGGTCCTGGTGCAGGACTGGTTGGGCCTGGAGATGTTGTTCGTCGAGTCGCGGCTGCTGGTGGTGTCGTCGAGTTCACCGCTGGCCGGTGAGAAGCAGATGAGCGTCGAACAGGTGCTCGACCAGCCGTTCGTGGCCCGTCGGGCACCGGAGACGTGGCGCAACTTCTGGCTGGCCACCGACTCCCGCCAGGGGGAGCCGGTTCGGCTCGGCGCCGAAGTGGCCACGGTCGACGAATGCTTCGAGGCCATCCTGTCCGAGCGCGGCGTCGCGTTCTCCCAAGCCTCGACGCAGCGCTACTACGGGCGTCCCGGACTGTCGTTCGTCCCGGTGCCCGACATTCCCCCCTCGGTCCTGGCCGTCGCTTGGCGCACCGACGTCGACTCGCGGGTGGCCAGGGACTTCGTCGCCACCGCGAAGGCGGTGGCCTCGCTGACGGCGGTACCGGACGCGTGGTCGCCGACTCGGGGCGATGCGCTCGGTCACTCGTCGGGTGAACTCGCTCCCGTCGCCTCCATCCTCCGCGCCTGACCACCGCTGGTGGCTGACCGCCCCAGACGGGAGGACGATGGAGCCGTGTGGAGGCAACCATGACCACGGTCCGCGTCAACGGTCACGACCAAGAGGTCACCACCGAACCGGACACGGCGCTGCTGTACGTGCTGCGCAACCACCTAGGTCTGAAGGGCACCCGATTCGGTTGTGGCCTGGGACTCTGTGGGTCGTGCTTCGTTCTGATCGACGGACATCCGAGCTATTCCTGCGACACCCCGCTCTCGGCCGTCGGTGCCCGTGAGGTGACCACCGTCGAGGGGCTGAGCTCCTCCGACGGGCCGCATCCGGTGGCGCGGGCGATCGTCGACGGGCAGGCGGCGCAGTGTGGCTACTGCATCTCCGGCATCGTCGTCATCGCGGCGGCGCTTCTGGAACGGAACGCGGACCCCACCGCCGACGAGGTGCGACAGGCGCTCGACCGGAACCTGTGCCGTTGCGGTGCGCACAATCGGATCGTGCGCGCCGTGCAGGCCGCGGCGGCCGAGATGCGGCGCCGTCGGGACGGTGAGTCGTGACTACCGAAACCGCGAAGACGCCCGAAACCGCGGCCCACCTGCCCCCGTCGATCCTCGCCAATCCCCGCGTCGGCGACTGGGTGCGGATCCTTCCCTCGGGAGTCGTCGAGTTGCGGTCGGGGAAGGTCGAACTCGGGCAGGGCATCCTGACGGCCCTGGTGCAGATCGCTGCCGAGGAGCTCGACGTGGACGTCGCGCGGGTGCGCATGATCGCAGCGGCGACGGGGTCAAGCCCCAACGAGGGGTACACGGCCGGCAGCCTTTCCGTCCAGCACTCGGGTGCCGCGGTGCGGATGGCCGCCGCCGAGGCCAGGACGGCGCATCTCGACGCGGCGGCTGACCGCTGGAAGGTGCCCGTCGCCAGCCTCGTCGTCACCGACGGCGCCATCACGGCGCCGGACGGGCGGGCGACGAGCTACTGGGAGCAGGCCGTCGACGTCGAACTCGACCGGCCCGTCACCGGCAGCATCAGTCCGAAGCCCATTGCCGCATATCGCGTCGTCGGCACGAACGTGCCGAGGGTCGACCTGCCCGACAAGCTCGCTCCGCGAGCGCGTTTCGCCCACGACCTGGCCCTACCCGGACAGGTCTTCGGTCGGGTCGTCCGGCCGCCGTCGCGCGGTGCCACGCTACTGGAGGTCGACGACGGACCCACGCTGGCGTTGGTCGGGGTGCTCAAGGTGGTGCGCAACGGTGACTTCCTCGCCGTGGTCGCCGAACGGGAGGAAGTGGCCGTCGCCGCAGCTGATCGACTCCGCGCCGGTGCGACGTGGCGCGAGGAGTCGACGCTGCCCGACGAGGATGACCTGGCGGGCTTCCTGCGTTCCGCCCCCGCCACCAGCACCGTGATCGTCGACCATGTCGGTGAGCGGAATCCGAACGGGACCACTGCTTTTCACGAGGCGACCTACCACCGACCCTATCTGGCGCACGGCGCGATGGGACCCTCGACCGCAACGGCATTGGCCACGTCGGACGGCGAGGTGCGATTGCAGGTGTGGACCCACAGCCAGGGCATCTATCTGCTGCGCCGCGAGCTCGGTCGAGCGCTGCACCTGGCCGAAGCGCACATCTCCGTCCGGCACGTGGAAGGCTCGGGGTGCTACGGGCACAACGGCGCCGACGACGTTGCGATGGACGCCGCCCTTCTGGCGCTTGCCGTGCCGGGGCGTCCGGTGCAAGTGGTGTGGTCGCGGCAGGACGAACTGGGTTGGGCGCCGTTCGGGCCTGCCGCCGCGGTGCGCATCGGTGCCGAGGTCGACGCCAACGGCGCGATCGCGGCGTGGCACCACGACGTCTGGGGCAACGGCCACGTCACCCGTCCCGGTTTCGCGTCCGCGGTCGCCCTGCTTGCGGCGAGTCACGCCGACGGCGGTGAGCCGATCGCGGCGGCGGGCGAGCCGCCCCTGGAAAATGGCGGAGGCGCTGCCCGAAACGCCGTGCCCGGCTATGACTTTCCTTCCGTCCGCGTGGTCAATCACCTGTTGTCGGTGATGCCGCTGCGGACCTCTGCCATGCGTTCACTGGGTGCCTTCGTCAACGTGTTCGCGATCGAGTCGTTCATGGACGAACTCGCCGCGGTCGCCGGCCGCGATCCCGTCGAGTTCCGGCTGGCGCACCTGAGTGATCCCCGCGGGCGTGCGGTCCTCGAAGCAGTCGCGCGAAACTCCGCCTGGTCAAGCGAGATTGGTGGCGACTCGATTGGCCACGGTGTCGGCTACGCCCGTTACAAGAACAGCAGTGCGTACTGCGCGGTGGTCGCGGAAGTGGAGGCCACCACCGAGATTCGGGTGCGCCGCCTGACGATCGCGGTGGACGCAGGCCTGATCATCAGCCCCGACGGCGTGGAGAATCAGGTCGAGGGCGGTGCAATTCAGGCGACCAGTTGGGCGCTCAAGGAGCGGGTGCGGTTCGACCGGTCGACGGTCACCAGTGACACGTGGGAGACCTACCCGATCCTTGGCTTCTCCGAAGTTCCCGAGGTCGACGTGGAGACGTTGCCCGGCAACGGGAATCCGTCACTCGGCGTCGGCGAGACCGCTCAGGGCCCGACTGCTGCCGCGATCGCCAACGCGATCTACGACGCCATCGGAGTGCGGGTGCGCAGCATGCCGTTCACGCAGGAGCAGATCGTTGCGGCGATGCCGGACTAGGGTGTTGCGGCGATGCCGGACTAGGGTGCTGCGGCCTGGGCAACGGCCGGGGCGGGCCGCAGATTGCGTAGCAGGACCGCGATGACGAGCGCGGCGGCCACCAGGGCACAGGTGTAGTAGGTGACACCGCGCCAGCCGTCGGCCGAGAAGGCAAGCCCGCCCACGGTGCCGCCGACACTGGAACCGAGGTAGTAGAACAGGACGTACACCGCCGAGCCCTGCACCCCCAGGTTGGCCGATCGCACGCTGACCCAGCTGCTGGCCACCGAGTGCGCCGCGAAGAATCCGCCCGTCGTGACCACCAGCCCCGCGATGACCGCGACGAGGTTGCCCATCGCGAGCAGGAGCAGTCCGGCGAGCGTGACGGCCGTCGTCAGCATCAACATCGGCGGCCGGCCGTACCGGTCGACCATGCGTCCGATGAATGCCGAGGACCCGACACCGGCGAGATACACCCCGAAGATCAGGCCGACGACCGCACCCGAGAGGCCGAATGCCGGCCCCAGCAACCGGAATCCGAGAAAGTTGTAGATCGTCACGAAGCAACTCATCAGCAGGAACCCGGCGGCGAACAGCCCCAGCAGCCCACGGTCGGTCAGCGCCCGGCAGATGGAGCCGACGAGTTCCCGGACACGGGGGGCCCTGGCGCGGAAGTGCGCGGACGGCACGATGGTGGCGCGGAAGGCGATCGCGCACAGGAAGGTGACGAGAGCCGTTGCGCCGAGCGCCCAACGCCAACCGGCGACGTCGTCGACCAGCGCGCCCAACAGCCGCCCGGCCATCCCGCCGAGGCCGGTTCCCGCAACGTAGAGTCCCATCGCCGAGCCCAGGGAATCGCGGTGAAGCTCCTCGGCCAGATACGACATGGCGACGGCCTGAATCCCCGCGAGGGCCAGCCCCTCCGCGGCGCGCAGCACCAGCAGCACGGTGAAGTTGGGGCTCAGTGCGATCAGGGTCGACAGGCCCGCGGAGGTGAACAGTGACACGGCCATGACCGTGGTGCGGCCGACGATCTCCGAGACGGCGGTCAGCGGCAGCACGCCCAGCGCCAGTGCGCCCGTCGCCACCGATACCGCGAGGCTGGCCTGGGTGGGTGAGAGCGCGAAGGCGTCGCTCAGCGAGGGGAGGACGGCTTGGACGGCGTAGAGCGCCGTGAAAGTGGATAGCCCCGCGCAGAACAACGCCACGGTGATGCGCCGATACGCGGTGGTGCCGCGTTGGTGACGCGTGGTCGGTGCGGCGGCAAGCGAGGTCACGGTTCGACGTTAGGACCGGCGTATTGATGCGTCCAATCCGATGTTGGGCGACAATTAATCCACCAGTGGATTGATACGCGTACACCTGGCGAAACCGGGGAGGGGACGACCGTGGCGGATGTGTCCGACGAGACAGTCCTGTTCTCGATCGCGCCCAAGGCGGCACTTCTGCGTGCCCTGGCCGCCGAGGGAAATCTGACCAGGGCGGCGGCAGAGGTAGGTGTTCCACAACCCACCGCGAGCCGGTGGTTGGCGGCTCTGTCGGCCGACTTGGGCACGCCGATCGCGGTGCCCGATGGACGCGGAGTGCGCCTCACCCGCGCCGGTCATCTCCTCGCCGACGCCGCGGCGAGGGCGTTGGCGGAGCTGACGGCCGGAGTGCGGCAGGCCAGGGAGGAGGCCGACCCCGAGCGTGGCCGGGTCGGGTTGGCCTTTCTGTACACCCTCGGTGAACGTCGGGTTCCCGACCAGTTGCGAGCATTTCGTCGCAAGCACCCACACGTCCGCTTCACGTTGCTGCAGGGTGCGCACGACACGCTGCTCGACCACGTGCGCGCCGGCCGCGCCGACCTGGCCTTCACCGCGCCGCTGCCTGGCTTGCCGGAGTTCGACGAAGTCAGCCTGGAGACACAGCACCTGGTGATCGCCGTGCCCACCGACCATCGGCTCGCCGACCGGGCCTACGTGCGGATGGACGAGCTCGCCAGCGAGCAGTTCGTCGTGATGAAGCATGGCTACGGGTTGCGTCACATCGTCGACGACCTCGCCCGCGACGCCGGCTTCGCGCCCATCCTCGCGTTCGAGGGCGAGGAGGCCGATACGGTCCGCGGACTGGTTGCCGCCGGGCTCGGCGTCGCCGTGCTGCCGCCCGCCGAACCGGCGCCGTCAGCGGGGGCCGTGGAGATTCCACTCCGCCCGCAGGCGCAGCGGCGAATCGGCTTGGTCTGGGCGGCCGATCGTCCCCTGCCGCCCGCGGCAGCCGCGTTCCGCGACTTCGTCGTCACACGATCGGCGTGACCGCCGGGGTCATGGCGAGAGTCGGCGCCCGATCGTGGCCCCTATCGACTGGACCAGCGTGGCCGCCGCCTCGGCGTCCTGTGAGGTATCGACGTCGGAAAGATCTGCCAGAGCGTAGATCTCGGAGAATGGACCGGTCTGCGAGCCGAGGTCGTTGCGTCCGACCACGGCGACGACCGGTGTCGGTGCGGCGCGGCGCGCGACGGCGACGGGAAGCTTGCCCCCCAGCGACTGAACGTCGAGCCTGCCCTCCCCGGTGATGACGAGGTCTGCGTCACGACGGTACTCGTCGAAGCCGAGCAGATCGAGGAAGTAGTCGGCGCCGGATACCATCGTGGCGCCCAGCAGCAGTGCGGCGAAGCCGCAGCCGCCGGCAGCCCCTGCACCCGGCGTCGCGGCCAGCGCACGGGCGTCATTCCATCCGGAACGCTCCGCGGCCTCGACGAGCGCGTCCAGACCAGTTTCCAGACAGTCGATGTCGGCGATGCTGGCACCCTTCTGCGGGCCGAACACCGCCGCGGCGCCGCTCGGACCGGTCAACGGATGGGTGACGTCGCTGGCAAGGACTACGTCCAGGTCCTTCAGCGAGACCGCGTCGCAGGTGTGAATTCTGTTGATGTGGTTCAGGTTCCGGGCCGACGGCGCCACGGCATCGCCGGCGGCGTCGGAGAACCCGTAACCGAGTGCGGCCAGCATGCCGATCCCGCCGTCGGTGCTTGCGCTACCGCCGAGTCCGAGGACCAGCGAGCGGGCGCCGAGACGAAGTGCGTGCCGAATCGCTTGTCCGAAGCCGAGAGTGGAGGCGTTCATCGGCGCGAGCACGCCCTGAGGGAGGGTAGCCAGTCCGCAGGTGTTGGCGACCTCGACCACGGCGGTGGCGTCCTTGATGGCGATGGTCGCGGGGTGTGGCCGACCGAGGGCGTCTGCCACGGTGCACGACTGCGGGGTGAATCCCGCCGCGACGGCGGCGGCGACGCTGCCGTCGCCACCGTCCGCCAACGGAAGGGTGATCGACTCCACGCCCGACTCGGCGAGGCCCATGGCGAGCTGGTCTGCCACCTCGGCAGCGCGGAGGCTGCCCTTGAACTTGTCGGGTGCGATGAGTGCGCGCATGTCAGCTCCGCGGTGCGGGTGCGGCTGCGCCGACGAGGGCCTTGTCCAGAACCGGTTTCGCATTCACCGGGTCGGATGACGGTGCCACGCCATCGGAGTCGCCATCAGCGCCGTCGGTAGGGTCGGGATCCAACGGAGGAACCTCCTTGCCGGCGAACACCTTTCGGACCCGGTCCACGTCCAGTTCGTGGTTCCACTTGGCGACGAACAGGGTGGCGACGGCATTGCCGATGAAGTTGACCATGGCCCGGCACTCGGACATGAACTTGTCGATGCCGAAGATCAGCATGATGCCGATGGCTGGGATGTGACCGATGGTGGACAGAGTCGCGGTCAACGCGATGAAGCCGCCGCCAGCCACTCCAGCCGCCCCCTTGGACGTCAGCAACATGACCGCGAGCAGGCCGAGTTGCTGTCCGATGGTCAACGGGGTGTTGGTGGCCTGGGCGATGTACAGCGCCGCCAGGGACAGATAGATCGCGGCGCCGTCGAGGTTGAAGCTGTAACCGGTCGGAACGACCAGACCGACCGTGGTCTTCGGAACCCCTGCGTACTCGAGCTTGCGCATCAGCCCTGGCAGTGCCGGTTCGGCGGTGGAGGTGCCCAGGATCAGGAGCAGCTCTTCGCGCAGGTACTTCAGCATGTGCACGATGTTCAGCCGTAGGAACGCCATCACCGAGCCGAGCCCGATGAACACGAACAGCGCCGAGGTCACGTAGAACAGCAGGATCAGGCTGCCGAGACTGGTCAGAGTCGACACCCCGTACTTGCCGATCGCGAACGCCATGGCCCCGAACGCGCCGAGTGGGGCGAGCTTCATGATGTAGCCGAGGATCTTGAACGTGATCTTGGTGAACCTGTTGATCAAGTCCAGCACGGGGCCGCCGAGCTGACCGACCGCGTTCAGGGCCACGCCGAAGATGACGGCCAGGAAGATGATCTGCAGGATGTCACCCTCGACGAAGGGTCCCGCCACGCTGTCGGGGACCAGGTGGGTGATGAACTCCCACCACTGCTTCTCCTCGCCGGTTTGAATCAACTTCTCGGCCGACTCGCTGACCTGAATCTTGTTGGGATCGGCGTTGACTCCGTCGCCGAGGCGGAAGAGGTTGATGGCCACCAGTCCGGTGATCATCGCGATGATGGTGCCGACCTGGAAGTAGGTCAATGCCTTGATCCCGGTCATGCCCACCTTCTTCAGGTCGGCGACGCTGGCGATCCCGCCGACGATGGTCAGGAAGACGATCGGGCCGATCAGCATCTTCATCGCGGTGACGAAGGTGGTGCCGATGGGTTCCATCGCCACCCCGGCGGCAGGCGCCAGCCAGCCGAGCAGGATGCCGAGGACGATGGCGGTCAACACCCAGAAGTACAGCTGTTGATACCAGCGCTTCTTCGGCGGGCGTGGCCGGGCTTCCCCGGCCGTGTCGTGTGTGGTCATGACGTCACCTCTGTCTGGATTGTGTTGGCCGGTATCAGGCGGGAGTGAGTGCCGGGGTCAAAGCGGCGACGATGGCGTCGGTCATTTCGTCGGTGCTGGAGGTGCCACCGATGTCGCGCGTGAGGACGCCACTGCCGGTGACGGTTTCGATCGCGGCCTCGACGCGGCGGGCTTCGTCGTGCAGCCCGAAGTGGTCCAGCATCAGCGCGGCCGACGCGATGGCGCCGATGGGGTTGCTGATGCCCTCGCCCGCGATGTCGGGGGCCGACCCGTGCACGGGCTCGAACATGCTCGGGAAGCGCCGTTCGGGGTTGAGGTTGGCGCTCGCGGCGACGCCCAGGCTGCCTGCCAGGGCCGAGCCGAGGTCGGAGAGGATGTCGGCGTTGAGGTTCGACGCGACCACCACCGAGAGGTCCTCGGGGTGGAGGACGAACTTCGCGCTCATGGCGTCGACCAGCACGCTCTCGGTCTCCACGTCTGGGTAGTCGGCGGCGACGCGGGTGAACACCTCGTCCCACAGCACCATCCCGTACTGCTGAGCGTTGGACTTGGTCACGCTGGAGACCTTCTTCACGGCGCGGGTGCGGGCCAGGTCGAAGGCGAAACGCATGATCCGCTCGCAGCCCTTGTCGGTGAACAGTGCGGTCTGCAGGGCGACTTCGTTTCCTGGACCGCGGCCACTGAGGTTGCGGCCTCCCAGGCCGGCGTATTCGCCTTCACTGTTCTCCCGGACGACCACCCAGTCGAGGTCGGTGTCGTCGGCCTTGCGCAGCGGGGATACCACGCCGGGCAGGAACTTCACCGGTCGCACGTTCGCCCACTGGTCGAAGTTCTGGGTGATGTTCAGGCGCAGCCCCCAGAGGCTGATGTGGTCGGGAACGTTGCGCCAACCGACGGCGCCGAAGTAGATGGCGTCGAAGCCCTCCAACGTCTCGAGGCCGTCGTCGGCCATCATCTTGCCGGTCTTCTCGTAGTACTCGCATCCCCAACCGAACTCAGTCCAGTCGAAGGCGAATCGGTCGCCGGACTGCGCGGCGAGGGTGTCGAGCACCTTGCGGCCCGCGGCGACGACCTCCTTGCCGACGCCATCGGCGGGGATCGCCGCGATCGTGAATGTCTGCTGTGCCATGGTGGTCTCCCTGATCTTCGTGGTGGTGTGCGTCACACGACGCGCTGAGTCCATTGGAGGTCACATGGACTACGGGTGTCTAAGACTTGATTGCGATCCGGGGGATAGGCTGACCCTATCCATGCTGATCAGGAGGTCCGCTGATGGACGCCAGACAACTGAGGTTCTTCCTGGCGGTGGTCGACCACGGCGGCTTCAAGCGGGCCGCCGACGAACTGATGGTCGCGCAACCGTCCTTGTCTCAGGCCATCGCCGGGTTCGAGAAGGAGCTCGGCATGCCGCTGTTTCATCGCGTGCACCGTGGCACCGTGCTCAGCGACGCCGGCCGTGCGCTGGTGGGCCCGGCGCGGGTGGTGATGCGCGACCTCGACGAAGCCGCGGCGGCGATGAACGAACTCAAGGGCCTTCGCGGTGGTCGGGTGGACCTGGTCACCATGCCGTCACCGGGAATGGAGCCGCTGACGACCATTCTGACGTCGTTCGCGAAGAGCCATCCCGACGTAACGGTCAACGCCGAGGCGGGCTTCACGCCGGAGGAGATCCTGACGAATGTCCGCAGCGGAACCAGTGAGATCGGCATCCTGGGTTCGGCGGAGCCGACGCGTGCCCCTGACCTGACCGTCATCGCCTTGGAAAGCCAAGCGCTGGTGCTGATCTCGGGCCCAGACGACGACGGTCCCGTCGGGAAGACCATCACCCGCGACGAACTCAACGGGTGCCGTCTCATCGTGTCGCAGCGCGGGTCGTTGATGCGGGCCCT
This sequence comes from Mycobacterium sp., assembly GCF_040509115.1. Classification (GTDB taxonomy): domain Bacteria; phylum Actinomycetota; class Actinomycetes; order Mycobacteriales; family Mycobacteriaceae; genus Mycobacterium. Next base: position 35,638 of record NZ_JBEVLO010000502.1, read on the forward strand.
GGTCGACGACGTCCTCGCCGAGGGCATCGAAGTGACCATCGTCGCCGAGATCGCCCACCGCACGTCCATTCTGCCGATGGTGCTCAACGGTCTCGGGCGGGCCGTCATGCCCGCGGCGTGGACGCAGTCTGCCCGCCGCTACGGTGCGCGCGTGCAGCGCATCACCCCGGAGTCCTTCCTGCACGTCGCCGCCGTGAGCAGGCGCACCCACCTCACCACACCCGCCGCGGCGTTGATGACCGAAGCCCGCGAGTACGCGAACGCACGACGGGCCATCGGCCGTAGCTGACCTCACGGGAAACGCATCGACGCGACTTGCGACGATGGTCGCTGCCCTCGTCCTCGGCGGTCGGGTGGACGAGGATCGAGTACCAACCCAGTTGAGAGGACCCTCCCATGTCGCAGACACACCGCATCGCCGTCATCCCAGGAGATGGCATCGGCACCGAGGTGGTTCCAGAGGGGTTGCGCGTGCTGGAGGCCGCCGCGGCCGCCTTCGACCTGGACCTCGTCTTCGAGCACTTCGATCACTCCAGCGCCGAGTACTACAGCAAGCACGGAAAGATGCTGCCCGACAACTGGTTCGACGAACTGGTCGGCTTCGACGCGATCTTCTTCGGGGCCGTCGGCTGGCCGGAGGTGGTCCCCGACCACGTCTCGCTGTGGGGCAGCCTGCTGCAGTTCCGGCGTCACTTCGACCAGTACGTGAATCTGCGTCCCGTGCGCCTGATGCCAGGGGTGACGAGTCCGCTGGCCGGACGGGAACCCGGAGACGTCGACTTCTACGTCGTGCGGGAGAACACCGAAGGCGAGTACTCCAGCGTCGGCGGGAAGATGTTCGAGGGCACCGATCGGGAAGTCGTGCTGCAGGAGACCGTGATGACCAGGGTGGGCGTCGACCGGATCCTGAAGTACGCCTTCGAGCTGGCCCAGTCGCGGCCCAAGAGGCACCTGACCTCGGCGACGAAGAGCAACGGCATCTCCATCTCGATGCCCTACTGGGACGAACGGGTCGAGGCCATGGCCGCGGGTTACCCCGACGTGACGGTGGACAAGTTCCACATCGACATCCTGACCGCGAACTTCGTGATGCATCCCGACTGGTTCGACGTCGTGGTGGCCAGCAATCTGTTCGGCGACATCCTGTCCGACCTCGGCCCAGCCTGTACCGGGACCATCGGCATCGCGCCCAGCGGAAACATCAACCCGGACAGGCGCTTTCCTAGCCTCTTCGAGCCGGTGCACGGCTCGGCGCCCGACATCGCCGGACGGGGACTTGCCAACCCCATCGGTCAGATCTGGACGGGCAGCATGATGCTCGAGCACCTCGGCGAGCTCGACGCCGCCGCGGCCGTCATGGCGGCGATCGAGAAGGTGCTGGCACGGGGCGGAGATGCGCTCACCCCGGACATGGGTGGCGCCGCCAACACCGAGACCCTCGGCACGGCGATCGCCGAGGCCCTCGTCGGGCAATGACCCGGCGGAACCACGGCCACGGTCATCCGCGGGTGACTAGATTGGAGGGACTCACGTCTAAGGGAGGTCCCATCATGACCGCGACCGTTTCGACCCAACCCGGGTACCAGGTAGTCAATCCCGCCACCGGCGAACCCGGGCAGTCGTTCGACTTCGCGACCGACGCCGAGGTCGAGGCGACGCTGGCCGCTTCGGCGGAGGCGTACCGCTCCTGGCGAGCCCTGCCGATCACCGAGCGGGCCAAGATCGTCGCCAGGGTCGGGGAATTGTTCAAGGAGAATGCTGCCCGGCTCGGTGCCATCGCCACCGAGGAGATGGGCAAGCCGCTGCCCGAGTCCGAGGGGGAGGCCGACTTCTGCGGCGACATCTTCGACTACTTCGCCACCGAAGGGCCCGGCTTGGCCGCCGATCAGGAGATCAAGACCTTCGCCAGCGGCAAGGCGTACGTGCAGCGACTTCCCATCGGGCCGCTGCTGGGCATCATGCCGTGGAACTACCCCTTCTACCAGATCGCCCGCTTCGCGGCCCCAAACCTGGTGCTGGGCAACACGATCATTCTCAAGCACGCCGAATCCGTGCCGAAGTCGGCAATCGCCGTCCAGGAGATCATGGACGAGGCAGGCATCCCGAGCGGGGTGTACCAGAACATCTTTGCGTCCTACGGGCAGATCGAGGAGATCATCGGGGACCGCCGCATCGTCGGTGTCTCGCTGACCGGTTCGGAGCGGGCTGGGTCGGTGGTGGCGGCGATCGCAGGCAAGAACCTCAAGAAGTGCGTTCTGGAACTCGGCGGATCCGACGCGTACGTGGTGCTGGACACCGACGACGTCAAGGCATCAGCAGATCTGGCCTGGGACACCAGGATTGGCAACACCGGTCAGGCGTGCAACTCCAACAAGCGAATGATCGTCACCAAGGACATCTTCGAGGGTTTCGTCGACCGTCTGGTCGAGCGCGCAAAGGACCTCAAGGCCGGTGATCCTGCCGAAGCAGCCGAGGGCACCTTCGCGCCGCTATCGTCGCGCCGGGCGGCAGAGACGTTGCACGAACAGGTGCAGGACGCCGTCTCCAAGGGCGCGACGCTGCACGCAGGTGGCGTGCTCGGCGATGGTCCGGCGGCATACTACTCGCCAGCGGTCCTGACCGGTATCACCCCGGAGATGCGGGCCTACCGCGAAGAGCTGTTCGGGCCGGTCGCCGTGGTCTACGCCGTCGAGACCGACGACGAGGCGCTCGAACTGGCCAACGACTCCGACTACGGGCTGGGCGGTGCGGTGTTCAGCACCGATACCAAGCGCGCGGAGAAGATCGCCCAGCAGCTCGAGTCGGGCATGTCGAACGTCAACTCTCCGGCGAACGAGGGACAAGAGGTGCCGTTTGGCGGCGTCAAGCGCAGTGGCTTCGGCCGCGAGCTCGGTCCGCTCGGCATGGACGAGTTCGTCAACAAGCGGCTGTACTACGTAGCGGAGTGACGGCGGAGCAATCTTCGGCAGCTCGCGGTAGGCAGGCAGCCTCGACGGGCACGCTAACCTCCTGTCGGTGAGCTTCATCGAGGTCGTCGAGATCGTGGGCAAGGTGATCGACGGCGTCGGAGTCGCGATCATCGCGATCGGCGCGGTGGTGGCCGCAGGCATCGCCGTCGGCCGGCTGTTCGGGAAGTTCGGGGCGAGAGCGACGGGGGAGCGCTCGAGCGGCACCTACCGGACCTTCCGCGAACAGCTGGGCCGGTCGATCCTTCTCGGGCTCGAATTCCTGGTCGCCGCCGACATCATTCGCACGGTGGCCATCACCCCCGACGCGCAGAGCGTGGCGGTGCTTGCAGGCATCGTCGCGATCCGGACCTTCCTGAGCTTCTCACTGGAACTCGAAATCACCGGGCGGTGGCCATGGCAGAAGAAGAGCCCGGCCAGCCAGGACGCCGCCGGTCAGGGCTGAGCTCCGTCAGTACTTGCCGAAGGCCAGCGCGACGTTGTGGCCGCCGAAGCCGAACGAGTTGCTGATCGCGTACTCGTAATTGCCCTGACGGGGCTCGCCGTGCACGACGTCGAGGTCGATCTCGGGGTCCAGGTTCTCCAGGTTGAGCGTCGGCGGGATCACACCGTCGCGCAGCGTGAGGATCGTCAGGATCGACTCCACCGCGCCTGCGGCACCGACGGAGTGCCCAAGAGCGGACTTCGGTGCGTACACCGCAGCCGCGTTCCCCATCGCACGGTTGATGGCCTTCGCCTCGGCCACGTCGCCGACCTTGGTGGCCGTGGCGTGAGCGTTGACGTGGTCGATGTCGCCCGGCGCCAAACCGGCCAGCTCGATCGCGCGGGTCATCGCGTAGCCCGCCCGTGCGCCATCGGGATCGGGAGCCACGATGTGATACCCGTCGGAGGTGATGCTGGCGCCCATCAGCCGGGCCAGGATGTTGGCGCCGCGAGCCTTCGCGTGCTCCTCGGTTTCGATGACCATCAGGGCGCCGCCCTCGCCGAACACGAAGCCGTCGCGGTCGCGGTCGAACGGACGACACGCACCGGCGGGGTCGGCGTTGTTGGTCGACATCACGATGCGCATCTGGGCGAACGCCGCGATCGGCACCGCCTCGATCCGATTCTCGACGCCGCCGCAGATGGCGATGTCGGCCTCGCCGAGAACGATCTGGCGCCATGCATGGGCGATGCCCTCCGAGCCGGACGCGCACGCCGAGACGGGAGCCACCACGCCTGCCTTCGCCCGACGTTCCAGGGCGACGGCGGCTGCGGGCCCATTGGGGGTGTACTTCTGCACGGTGAGCGGGGGTACGGCCTTGGGTCCCTTGGCGCGCAGGTCGTCGAAGGCGAAGGCCAGTGCCTCGATGGCGCCGACGCCGGTGCCGATGGACACCGCGAGCCGGGTGGTGTCCACCTCGGGGCTGCCTGCGTTCTCCCACACCCGTCTGCCCAGCACCGTTGCCATCCGCTGGACGTAGCCGAGCTTCTCGGCTTCCTCGGGGGTGAGGTCTCGATCGAAGTCCTCGAGGAGATGCCCCCCGATGCGAACCGGCAGCTGGTACTGCTCGACGAATGGATCGTCGAGCGTCCGGATGCCGCTCTGCCCGTCGAGCAGGGCTTTCCAGGTGTCGTCGGCATTGGCCCCGACCGACGTGGTCAGGGCGATACCCGTCACGACGACGTTCGGCAGCCCGTCACCGGTCGTCCGGGTGGCAGCCTGTGATGTGCCGGATGTGTGCATGAACCCTCACTTCACGTCAATGAGTGCTCGGCCCGCTGCTGGACCTGCCCCGACGGCGCGGCGGATGCTTAGAGAAACCTTATCCAACCGTCCTACGAAATGCACCTGGGCGGTTGACGCGGAAACCGGGCGACCCACAGCGGATCCCCAGCGTAACGTCGCGGACGCGTGATGCGGGCGCCAATCAGGGGTTCACGAGCATCTTGCTCGGGGGGCCGACGAGCGGCATCGGCCGGCCCGACCGGTCGGGGCAACCGACCCCGCGCCGCTTGATTCTGCAAACCAGGCCCCGGCAAGGGATCATGTACGCATGGCAGCCTTCGTATCGGTCTACGTCGACATGTCGGCGCGGGCCGTGGACGTCCATCAGGCAATTGGCCAATTGCCAATGCCGGCGGGCGTTTTGCGCGTCGAGGTCGACGACTCGCTGCTGACCGACACGTTCGGCTGCCGCATAGCGGTGGATCTCACCGGCGACTTCGACGAGCAAGTCGACGGCCCGGCGATCGCGCGCGAGTACGCCGATCGACTCTCAGCGCATCTTGGGGTCCCCGCCTATGCTCTCGGCGATCTGCTCAGGCGCGAGTATCCGGCGAGCTGAACTCACTGCGCGAGGTTGGCCTCGATGCGATCGGCGATGGCGGACGCCTGACGCACCCGGGAACCGTCCCTCTTGCAGGCCTGGACGTCGACGATCACGTTGTCACTGACCGACAGGACACGCTGACAGGAGTCCGAGCCGGCCGGGTTCTCCCTGGTGAACGGGATGGCAAGCCGGTCGGCGGTCGTGGTCAGGTCGCCGCTGCGCCACTTCGGCAGCCGTTGACCATTGAGGGTGATGTTCACGTTGTGGTTGGTGCACTTCGACCAGCGGTCCGCCGACTCATTGAAGAAGATGCGGGCGGCCTCCTGCGAGGGATAGTTGACGGCCGACTGGACCACCAGGTTCTGCCAGTCGTCCGCGTCGGGTGAGCGCAGCAGTTCCTGCCGCAGCGCGCTCCAGCCGTCCTGCCCGTAGACGCCGGCCTCATTGACCTGCCAGATGCCAAGGCAATTGAGATTCGGCAGCAGGTTGCGGTGGTCGGCCATCGCCTCGACGCGCCGATGCGCCGTCATCCCGGTGGTCCCCATGATGGTGTCGATCTCGTCCTGGCTCAGCAGCGCCTTGTCGAGCGCGGCCGCGGAGACCAGTTCGGGTGTCGACGGCGGCTCCGTGCCGCTGTTCGAGCACCCCGCCAGGGTGAGGCTGAGCGCGAGTAGAGCCGCGGTAGTTGGTCTCACCGTTCGTCAGGCGTGCGTACCGTTTGCGGCACACGCCTGCTGCGCGAGGGTGGCATCGTCGTTCATCTCGTTGGCCGTCGTGTTCAGGCTCTCGCCAGGAATCCGCAGCCCCATCTTGACCAGGAGCTTGGTCGCGTCGAGTGACCACGAACGCATCGGGTTCGCGATCGCCGGGTCGAGTCCGGGGGTGTTGGCGGCGTCCATCGCAACCCCCGCGGCCTGTCGCAGGGCGGTCCGGCCGACTTCGTTGGTGCTCTGTACACCCGGGTCCGAGTAGCTGGTTCCCTCGAATGCGTCGGCGAACTCGCCGTAGTACGTTGCGGAGCCATCCAGTGCCTGTGCGAACGCAGCACAGGCGCCGACCGCTGCGGGCTGCGCGTCGTCGGACATCGGCACCGCATCGACCTGGACCCCTGGTGCGGGCGGTGGATCGTCGTCGGCGAAAGCCATTGGGGTGAAGGCTGATCCGATGGCTACGGCCATTAGGGTCGAGGCGACGGCGCGTTCGGCAAGACGAAGTGCCCTCAAGAGTTCCTCCAAGCTAGTCGGTCTCGCGTTCACCACCGTCGATTAACCGGGCATCCGGATGGTGAACACCCGGCCAACGCCCGACATCCGACGCCAATCCATCTGATGGCGGCTAGCTGTGAAGTTGCAGCCAGTTGAATAGTGCAGTGCACCAAGCGATTTCAGCATCGAAAGAAGCGCGCATCCGATGGAAACGGGCCCCCGGCCGTTACCGCCCCGTTCAACGTTCGGCAACCCTGTCCGTGGATGCTCCGTCGCGACACATCCGAAGGACTTCGAGTTACGAGAGGCGCCACTACATGTTGAACCGTCTTGCGACGCTGGCAGCCGTTTGCATTGCGATCCCGCTTGGGCCGGCGCCCGCGGCGCTCGCCGAACCAGTGCCGCCGCCAGACCCGGCCATTCAGCCGGTAGGTGCCCCGGTTCCCCCGCCCGTGGACACCGGCGCCGTTCCCTCGGCCGCCCCTGGCGTGTTGACCACCCCGGACGGATGGACGCTGTCGGTCGTCGGTAGCAACGAAACTCAGCTTCCCGTAGCGCCGTTGACCACGGCCGTCTCCTCGCGTGAGTACCTCATCTCGGGCACGTTCACCGGGACCATCACCGGCGGCGGCAAGACCAAGCTGACCGGCGGCACGATGGAGGCAGGCGAGCAGATCGGCTGCGGCATCATCTCCGACGAAGTGGAGATCAATCCCGGCGCGAGCATCACGCCCGGCCTTGCCTTCCCGACGGGGTTGCCCACCTTGAGCGCAGGCATCAGCCTTCAAGGCAAGGTGTATCTCAAGCCGGGCACCGTGACAACCGTTGCGTTGGACAAGAAGTCCTTCAAGGGCACGACCACCCGCGTGACCCTCACCGGCGTTCGGGTCAAGACCGATCAGTGCGCGGGACAGTCGTTCATCCGTTCCTACGCGACGCTCACCGCGTCCACCGACAACACCGATGACGTCATCACGTACCTCGGTGTCACCAAGGCCGTCTAGCAGCCAGCAAACCCCATCAAACTCGAAAGGCTTTGCAATGTTGAGTCGTTTTTCCCTGCTGGCCACGGCGTTCCTGCTGGTGTCGATCGGCACCGCGTCGCTTGCGTCGGCGGAACCCGGCGATCAAGTGCCCCCGCCGCCGGACAACGGCATCGTCGGATCGGCCGAGCCAGGCATCGTTACCAGCCCCGATGGGTGGACTCTCACCGTCGCCGCATCCAACGAGTCCCAGCTTCCGGTAGCGCCGCTGACGACCTCGCTCGCCTCGCGTGAATACCTGGTCGGCGGCACGTTCACCGGCACGGTCACCGGCTCCGGCAAGACCACGCTGTCCGGCGGCACGCTGGAGGCGGGCTATCAGATCGGCTGCGGCATCGAGCTCGGTCAGGTCCGCCTGATCGGCCAGGCCGGTATCACGTTGGGCGGCAACACCGGTCTGACCGCTCTGGGCAGCGCCCAGGTTCCGTTGTCGGGCACCATCGAGATCCACCCGAAGCCGGGCACGGTGTCGACCGTGACCGTCGACAAGAAGTCGTTCAAGGCCGCGCCCGTCCGGGTCACGCTCAAGGACACGCACATCAAGGTCGACGGCTGCGTCGGTCAGTCGTTCCTACGGTCCTACGCAACACTGACCAGTTCGACGACCGATACCGACGACGTCGTCGCGTACTACGGCCTGACCAAGTCGGTTTGACGGTCCACCCCGTCGTGCCAAGGGCTTCTACCGAAAGCGAGATGTTTGGCCATGATTGACCCAAATCGCATCGCGGCCGCGGCATTCGGCTTGCTCGCCCTCGGGGCCGCCGGGGGCCTGCCCGCCCCCCCCGCCCCCCCCCC
>NZ_JBEVLO010000503.1:0-3627 GCF_040509115.1 Mycobacterium sp.
GTCGGCGGCGTCGATGGCGGTGGCGTCCATCGTGCGCACGGTCGCGCGGTCGGCGGCGCCGAGTGGCCCCGCCGCGATCGACGCCACCGATTCCGGCGCCAGGTCGGTCACCGTGACGTGTGCAGTCGGATGCATCTCCAGCAGTTTGGCGGACAGTCCGCCATGGCCCGCACCCAGCTCGAGGATGCGGGGATCGGGGACGTCGGCCACCTCTTCGAGCGCGAGGTACGCGAACCTCTCGTGATGGCCGAACCAGGTGCCGGTGCGCTCGAGGGCGTGCACGACGCTGCGCTTGCGCGCCTCGGCGTCGGCATCCCCGACGGAGTCGCGGTCGAGGTACTCCAGCCGGTCGGTCTGCAACAGCCGGTCCAGACAGGACGCCGCCGGGCCGCCACGGGGCATGCGGTCGATGTCCCGTGGCGAAGTGGTCATCTCTCCATCATCGCCGCTGCGGCGATCCATGGGTCATGGGGTGAAGTCGGCGGGCAGCTCGATGTCGTCGACCGCGAGGTTCTCTTCGAGGTGCGCGACCGAGGACGTGCCCGGGATGAGCAGCACGTTGGGCGCGACCGACAGGGTCCACGCGAGCGCGATCTGCGCCGGGGTCTTGCCGAGGTCTTCGGCAGCCTTCTTGACCGCGGGGTTGCCCAGCACCGGATTCTCCTCGTTGAACGCGGACCCGAGCGGGAAGAACGGCACGAATGAGATGCCCCGCTCGGTGCACTCGTCCAGCACCGGCTGCGCCGACCGGTCGACCAGGTTGTAGGCGTTCTGCACGGTGACGACGTCGGTGCGGTCGAGCGCGATCTGCAGGTGCTCGAGCGAGATGCTCGACAGTCCGATGCCGCCGATCAGGCCCTCGTCGCGGGCGGCGATCATCGCGGTCAGCTGGCGGTCGAAGAGTTCGCGGTTCACGGGGCCGACGGAGCTCGGATCACCGGAGTGGATGCGGAGGTTGACCGCGGCCAGCTGGTCGACGCCGAGTTCACGGAGGTTCGCCTCGATGTCGGCGCGAAGATCGTCGGGCTCCTGGGCCGACGTCCAGTTGCCCTCGTCGTCGCGGCGGGCGCCGACCTTGGAGACCAGCGCCAGCTGATCGGAGTAGGGGTGCAGTGCCTCGCGGATGAGCTCGTTGGCGACGTCGGGGCCGTAGAACTGGGCGGTGTCGATGTGGTTGACCCCGAGTTCGACGGCTCGCTTCAGGACGGCGATCGCCTGGTCGTGGTCACGCGGGGGGCCAAAGACGCCCGGCCCGGGGAGCTGCATGGCGCCGAAGCCGACTCGGTTGACGGTGAACTTGCCCAGCTTGAATGTGCTCATGGGTACAGCCAACCAAGAAAGGGACGCATTCAATCCGAATGCGTCCCTTTCCCTTGGATCGTTTACTCGGATTCGCCGAGGATGCCGTAGATCTCGCGGCGTGCATTGTTGACGATGTCGACGATGCGTTGCTGCTGATCGGGGGTGGCGGCGTGCGCGGACTGCGCGACCGCTCCCATCAGCTGGCCGACGGCGCTCCGTAGGCTCGCGTGGCCGGGATCGGCCCCTTCGGTGATCTCGTCCCACGGCGGGGTCTCGATCTTCTCGGCGACGGCGCGGCCGGCGTCGGTCAGCTCGAACAGCTTCTTGCTGCCGTCGCTCTCGGTGCCGACGATCAGATCCTCGTCGACGAGTAGCTGCAGGGTGGGGTAGACCGAGCCGGGGCTGGGCTTCCACAGATCCTGGCTGCGCTCGGCGATCTCCTGGATCATCTCGTAGCCGTGCATCGGACGCTCGGCGAGCAGCGTGAGAATGGCGGCGCGCACGTCGCCACGCCTGCCGCGGCCACGTCCGCGACCACGGGGGCCGCCTCCTCCGCGGCCGAAGCCTGCGCCGCCGCGGCCGAAGCCCGGTCCGCCGAAGCCCGGTCCGAAACCGGGGCCGCCGAATCCACGGCCGAAGCCGGGTCCGAAGCCGCCGCGGAAACCGCCGTCGAACGGGCCGTCGTGGCCGCCGTCCTGGTCGCGCACTGCTTCGCGGAACTCGTCGCGGAAGGCGCGCCGGGCCTGGCGTCGCTGTTCGTGGAAGGCGCGCCGATCGACGGGTCCGAACCCGAAGCCGAATGGGGGTTGGCCCTCGAACGGGCCGTTGGGGGGTGTGAATGGGGTGTTCATGGTCTGTGTCTCCTCGAAGTCTGGAAACGCCGAATGCGTCTCCGATACGTTGACGATATATCGGAAACTATCGCGATGCAACCATTACTGCGTGGCGTTCGCCGACTCAGGCCTTCCCGCGCTCGTCGATGGCCTTCAGGAACTGTCGCGCCCACCGCACCTCCATGGCGGCGTACTGGAGGCCGTACTCGAGCGCCGCACGGTTGTAGAACTCGGAGTCGCTGTCCTGCCAATCAACCGAATCGCGAACGTGCTCATACCTTTTCAGATCCGATTCGGCATGCTCGGCGAAGGCGGTGACGTATTTTCTGGCGGCGTCGGACGAGGCATTGCCGAGCAGGAACACCCGCAGAAGATCGGGCCGACGCCACGGCGGATCGTCCTGCGGACTGTCGATCCAGCGCACCAGCTCGGCCCGTCCGGCGTCAGTGACCCGATACTCCTTGCGGCCGCGCGGGCCGATGTCGCTGACTTCGATGAGCCCGTCCGCCGCTAGCTTGTTCAACTCTCCGTACAGCTGGCTCTGGGTGGCGGGCCACACGTTGGCCATCGACTTTTCAAATCGTTTCAGCAGGTCGTAGCCGCTGCCGGGCTGTTCCGCCAACAGTCCGAGGGCGGCTATCCGAAGGCTCATCGCCAAAGGGTACGGCCCGACATTCCACTCGTGGAACGTCGGGCCGTCCGGTGTGTCGGGGTGCGGGCTCCCCGCTCAGCCGTTGTCGACCAGCGTGGCTCCCTCGGGCACCCGCAGCGCGGACATCTTCCACGGTCCATTGAGCGCCAGCACGTAGTAGAGGGCAAACGCGACACCGCATCCGATGAACCAGCTGTACTGCGATGCGCCGGTCATCCCGTAGACCATGCCGCCGAGTAGCACCGGCGCCATGGCCAGGATGGCGGCGATCACCGTCGCGATGACGGCGACCGGGTTGTAGCCACCCTTGTACCAGTAGTTCGAGGTCTTCGACATCGTGAAGAGGTCGTCGACGACGATCTTCTGCTTGCGCACCAGGTAGAAGTCGGCGATCAGGACGCCGAACAGCGGTCCGATGAACGCGCCGAGGGTCTCCAGCGTGTAGTGGATGACCTCGGGATTGCTGTAGAGGTTCCACGGGGTCAGCAGCACCGAGCCGACGGCCGCGATCATGCCGCCCATCCGCCAGCTGATCTTCTGCGGGCTGACGTTGGAGAAGTCGAACGCGGGGCTGATGAAGTTGGCGACGATGTTGATGCCGATGGTGGCGATCGTAAACGTCAAGGCGCCCAGCACGATTGCGGTGACGCTGTCGATGCGAGCGACCGTCGCGACCGGGTCGGTGAGCAGTTCGCCGAACACCGGCACCGTCGCGGCGGCCGTGACGACGACCAACAGCGAGAACACCAGGAAGTTGACCGGGAGGCCCAGGAAGTTGCCCTTCTTCACGGCCTGGTAGCTCTTGCCGTAGCGGGCGAAGTCACCGAAGTTCAGCATGGG
>NZ_JBEVLO010000504.1:0-12215 GCF_040509115.1 Mycobacterium sp.
TGATCGCCACGCGGTGGCCCGCGGTCGCGATGGCGTTGATCTGCCTGTGCCTGGCAGGCTACCTGCGCCCCGACGTTCCCAAGGAGCGGGTGTCCGCGGTCGGCGGAGCTGCCTAGGCCGGGTACGCGTCCCCGACACCTCGCCGCGGGCCCCTGCGATCCCCTCGGGGGCCGCTTCGGGCGGGGCCGCGCAGGCCTAGTGGGCCAGGAAACCCAGTTCACGAAGTGGTCCCCAGTGGGGGCTTCCTGGGAAGGTCGTGGCCGTCGGCGAGTTTCTGGCGACGTCCATCGTGACGCCACCCACCCACGGATGCCCTAGCCCGCCATCCGCGCTGGTCGCATCGTTGGTCGGGCGACACGCGGGTATCTTCTTACACACGATGGCCACCGCAGATGCGTCGGATACCCGGAGTTTCACCGCCAAGGGACTCGCCACCCGCGAGCGGATCCTGCGGGCGGCGGCAGACGTGTTGCTCGCCGAGGGGCTGCCTGCCTTCAACTTGGACAAGGTGCGCCAATCCGCCTCGGTCAGCGGATCTCAACTCAACCACTACTTCGTCGACAGGCAGGATCTCATCCGCGCCGTCGTGAAGCGGCAGATCGACATCGTGCTGCAGTTCCACCGCCAGCCCAGGTTGGGGGGCCTCGACACCTTCGAGGACTGGGAGCGGTGGGCCGATCTCAACCTGCGCTACCTGCGCAAGACCGGCTACCGCGGCACGGCCACCTACCACGCGCTCGCCGGCCAATTGGCGAAGTCCGACGACGCCACCAGGCAAACCTTCGCCGAAGGGTACCTGCGGTGGGCGAATCTGCTCGAGGACTCGTTCGCACGGATGAAGAGCCGCGGACTCCTGGTGCGCTCGGCGCAGCCGCGGCAACTGGCCCTCGTGGTCGTCGGCCTGCATCAGGGCGCAGGCATGCTTTCCTTCGCCTACCGCGAGGAGTGGCCCCTGGCCCACGTCACCCGGTTCGTCGTCAACTACGTGCGGACGTTCGCCAAGGATCCGGAGGAACGCGCCCCGCGCCGCGCACGCAGATCGCGCACCCGTCGTCACCCCCGCAGTGCAGGCGAGACGTCGACCCCGCGCTTCACCGCCAAGGGAATGGCCACCAGGGCCCGCATCATCGAGGGCGCCGCCGAGCTCATCTTCGAACGCGGCATCAACGGCACCAGTCTCGACGACGTGCGCCGCGCCGTGGGGGTCAGCGGATCGCAGATCTCCCATTACTTCAGCGACAAGCAGGATCTCACGCGTCAGGTCATCGCGGCACGCACCGACTTCGTGGTTGCCTTCCACACTCAAAAGGCCTTCGGCCTCATGGACAGCTTCGAGTCGCTGCGCGCGTGGGCCGACCTGTGTTGGTCGGAAGCCGGCGAGAACTATCTGCGGGGCGGATGCGTCTACGGGTCACTTACCGGCGAGCTGCTCGAGGCCGATGACGCGGTGCTCGACGATCTCGCCGACGGGTACGAGCGGTGGCTGCTGATATTTCAGGACGGCCTGTCGGCGATGCGTCGACGGGGTGAGCTCATTGCCGAGGCCGACCCTCGACATCTCGCCGTGGCCCTGGTGGCGGCCCACCAGGGCGGCACCCTGCTGACGCACGTCACGGGGACCCCCGAACCCTTCCGGGTCGCGGTCGATGCCGCGCTCGACTACGTCGCGGCCTTCGCCGCGAAGTGATCCTCGACCCCGAAAAAGTCGGCCCGACAACGGTATCGCCAGTGAATTCACAGGTAACACGCTCTGGACAATCTGGGATGCGCAGCCCAGAATAATGGGATTGGACACCCACTATGCATCGTGGGCCGATCGATTGCCCGAGCCGCCGTACGATGCGGGGAGGGACGCATCGTGGGATTGGCATGGCAGCAGGGGCCATTGGGGCTGCAATCCGCGGGTCACTTCCTGACCCCAGAGCCGTTGCCGCGGCTGTTGTTCGTCGAACCGCTCCGCCGTCGCATGCGGGTCCGGCTGGGAGACGCGTGGATCGCCGACAGTGAGGACGTGGTGCTGCTGCACGAACCGGGCCGCTATCCCGTCGCCTACTTTCCGCACCGTGACGTCAGCCCGGGGGTGCTTGCGGAGGAGGGTCGTGTCACCGAACATGCCGACCTCGGCCCAGTGAGGTGGTTCAGCGCACGGTCGCCCACCCGCGACGTGACGCGGGCCGCCTGGCAGTACGCGTCGCTGCCCGACCACGCGGCCGTGTTGGCCGGCCGCGTCGCCTTCGCGTGGCGGGCGATGGACGCCTTCTACGAAGAAGACGAACGCATCGTCGGCCATGCCGCGGACTTCTATCACCGAATCGACATCCGCAGCACCTCAAGGCATCTGCTCGTCCGCGACGGTAAGCGGGTCGTGGCGGACACCGTGCGGCCGACGGCTCTCTACGAATCGGGGTTCGCGCCACGCTGGTACGTGCCGCGCGACGACGTCGACGACACCGCGTTGCGACCGTCCGACAGGCGGACCTTCTGTCCATATAAGGGCCTGGCCAGTTACTACCGCATTGGCGACCACCCCAGTGCGGCATGGTCCTACCCGGACGCGTGGGCCGAAGTGGAGCGCGTGCGCAACTACGTCTCGTTCGAGCCGGACAAGGTCGAGGTCTACCTCGACGGGACTCGACTGCACCTGGAGCCAGGACAGTCCGTCATCGCCCACGGCGTCGACCGCGGGCTCGACGCCGACGAGATCCTCCGGCACACCACCGTCTGAACCCGACACTCGAAAAGCATTGGGAGAGCGACCATGACGTTAGAAGAAGATGAGGGGCGCGTTTACGACGTCGTCGTGATGGGCGCCGGACCGGTGGGGATCAACGCCGCCGACCGCGCCCACGCGGAGGGGTTGTCGGTGGCTCTCGTCGAGCGTGAACTCGTCGGCGGCGAGTGCAATTACTGGGGGTGCGTGCCCAGTAAGGCACTGCTGCGCCCAGTGCTCGCCGTAGCCGACGCCCGAAGGGTCGACGGTGCCCGCGAAGCCGTCGTCGGCGTGATCGACGCGAAGGGCGCGTTCGCCCGCCGGGACCGATACGTGACGAACTGGGACGACGCCCCGGTGGCCGAGGCGGTTCTCGGGACGGGCGTCGAGCTGCTGCGTGGAGACGCCCGCCTCGACGGACCCCGTCGGGTGGTGGTGACCACCTCGGGACAACGCCTGGTGCTGAAGGCCCGCCACGCGGTGATCGTCTGCACTGGCAGTACGGCCGCGGTGCCCGACCTTCCCGGTGTCGCGGAGGCCAAGCCGTGGACCAACCGCAGGGCAACCGACAGCAGCGCCGTCCCCGATCGACTGGCGGTGGTCGGCGGAGGAGGGGTGGGCGTCGAAATGGCCACGGCCTGGCGGGGTCTGGGGTCGTCGGTGACGTTGCTGTCGCGCACCGCCCGCGTGCTACCCAGAATGGAGCCGTTCGTCGGAGAGCACGTCCGGCGGGGACTGATCGAGGGCGGCGTAGACGTCCGCACCCAGGTGCTGGTCACCGAGTTGTCCCGGCCCGGCGGACGCGGTCCGATCCGTGTCAGCCTCGACGACGGTGACCACCTGGAGGTCGACGAGATCCTGTTCGCCACCGGTCGGACGCCGAACACCGCGGACATCGGGCTCGACACCGTCGGGCTCACACCCGGGTCGTGGCTCGACGTCGACGACACGGGCCTGGCGCACGGGGTCGACGGTGACTGGCTGTATGCCCTCGGGGACGTCAACCACCGGGCCCTGCTGACCCATCAGGGCAAGTATCAGGCGCGCATCGCAGGCGCGGTGATCGGAGCCCGCAGCCGCGGGCGACCGTTGGACGACGCCCCGTGGGGCGCGCATGTCGCCACCGCGAACGAGTTGGCCGTGCCGCAGGCCTTCTTCACCGATCCGGAGGCGGGTTCGGTAGGGCTCACCAGCGAACAGGCCCAGCAGCGCGGTCACCGCGTGCGGACCGTCGACGTCGACATGGGCCAGTCGGTGCCGGGCGCCAACTTCTACGCGGACGGTTACGCGGGGCACACCCGGATGGTGGTCGACGAGGAGACGGACACCGTGCTCGGCGTGAGCTTCGTGGGTCCCGGCGTGGGGGAGATGCTCCATTCGGCGACCATCGCGGTCGCGGGGCAGGTCCCGATCGCCCGCCTCTGGCACGCGGTTCCGTGCTTTCCCACCATCAGCGAGGTCTGGCTGCGGCTCCTCGAGGCGTACCGGGACGGCGCCAGCGTCACGGCGTGACAGGCCCGTGCTCGGCGGCGGCGTGCGCCAGCGCCAGGAGACACGCTCGCCGCACTTGCATCACGAGCCCCAGGCCGTGACTGGTCGAACCGGACTGGTCGGGGACGCTTTGCGGTTCTCGCGTCGGCTAGATCGTCCGGCGCCGACGCAGGAACGGATCCGTCAGCGACGGCGGCTGGTAACCCTCGTCGGCGCTCGAGAGCGTCACGCCCGGCGGCACGATCTCGTCGATCTTGTCCAGCACGTCGGTCGACAGCGTGACGTCAGCGGCCCCGATCTGCGATTCGAGGTGCTCCATCGTCCGCGGACCGATGATCGGCGCGGTGACGGCGGGATGCTGCAGCACGAACGCCAGCGCCAGGTGGACGAGCGACATCCCTGCCTCGTCGGCCAGCTGGCCGAGCGCGTCCGCGGCGTCGAGCTTGCGCTGATTGGCCGGGTTGTCGAGGTCGAACCGTGCAGGCAGCCGATTGCGACGCGAGGACTCCGGCAGATCCTTGCCCTTCCGGTACCCACCGGCGAGCCACCCACCGGCCAGCGGGCTCCACGGCAGGACGCCCATCCCGTATTCCTGCGCGACCGGCAGCACGTCGGCCTCGATGCCGCGCACCAGCACGGAGTAGGGCGGTTGTTCGGTGACGAAACGGCCCAACCCCCGCCGCTCGCTGACCCACTGCGCCTGCACCATGTCGTGGGCCGGGAAGGTCGACGAGCCGAACGCGCGGATCTTGCCCTGACGCTGCAGATCGGTCAGCGCGGACAGCGTCTCTTCGACGTCGGTCTCTCGCTCGGGACGGTGCACCTGGTACAGGTCGATCCAATCGGTGTCCAAGCGGCGCAGGCTGTTCTCGACCTCGCGAACGATCCAGCGTCGCGAGTTGCCGCGCTGCAGGGGGTTGCCCGGCGTGCCCATCGGCGAGTCGGCCGCGACGCCCATCTGCCCGTGGAACTTCGTGGCGAGCACCACGTCGTCACGCTTGCCCTTCGCCAGGGCCTTGCCGACGATGAGCTCCGACTCGCCCTGCGAGTACACGTCGGCGGTATCGATGAAGTTGATCCCTCCGTCGAGGGCGGCATGAATCACGTTGATCGACGTGTCGTGGTCGGGCTCGCCCCAGGCGCCAAACATCATGGCGCCCAAACAGAGTGGGCTGACTTGGATTCCGGTTCGGCCGAGGCTGCGATACTCCATGCCTTCGATGGTAAGCCCGCGGGTAATTCGTGAGTCCCTCGGGATCGGCCCCCCTGGTGTAGACTGAGGAAAGCTGGTTCGCCCAGCAAGTCCGGAATCGATCGGCTTCGCGTATCTGCGCGCTGATCTCCCGAGTCTTCACCGCCGGTTACACCGGCCCCAATTGCCCAGTCCGGGGATAGTTTTGAATGCACCAACGCTTGTCAACCATTTGAATGCTCCCTTTGGGATGCAAGGATTTTCGTACATGCCGAGCTTCGGCATCCTCAGCACGCACCCGCCTACTCCGTGCGGCTTGGCCACGTTCAGCGCCGCCCTCGGCGACGGCCTGGCCCGCAGGGGCGCCAAGGTCGGCTACGTGCGCATCGCCGACGGAACCCCGACCGACAACGCCGACGTCGTCGGTGAGCTGGTCAACGGGTCAGAGCCCTCGGTGACGGCATGCCCCGAGTTGCTCAACCGCAGCGACGTCGCCGTCATCCAGCACGAGTACGGCATCTACGGTGGCTCCGACGGCGACGAAGTCGTCGACATCATGAAGGGCCTCACCGTCCCGTCGATCGTCATCGCCCACACGGTGGTCAAAGCGCCTACGCCACACCAACGTTCGGTTCTCGAAGACGTCGTGGCACTCGCCGATCAGGTAGTGGTGATGTCCGATGCCGCCCGCGAACGCCTGTGTGCGGGCTTCACCGTCGACCCTCAGAAGATCTCGACCATTCCGCACGGCGCCGCGCTGCCCGACGCCGTCGCCGCGAAGCCCACCGGTCGGCCCACCATGCTGACGTGGGGATTGATCGGCCCCGGCAAGGGCATCGAGCGCGTCATCGACGCCATGGCATTGCTGAAGGATCTGCCCAGCCGGCCGCAGTACCTCGTCGCAGGCCGCACCCACCCCAAGGTGCTCGCCGCCAACGGCGACGCGTACCGCGAGGGCCTGATCGCGCAGGCGGAGCGCCTCGGTGTCGCCGACTCGGTGACCTTCGACGCCGCCTACCGCGATACCGCCTCGCTGACCGCACTCATCCAAACCGCCTCCGTCGTGGTCCTGCCCTACGACTCGAAGGACCAGGTCACCTCCGGTGTGCTGGTCGACTCCGTGGCCAGCGGGCGGCCCATCGTCGCCACCGCGTTCCCCCATGCCGTGGAGTTGCTCGCCAGCGGTGCGGGCACCGTGGTCGGTCACGACGACCCCCACGCGCTGGTCGACGCCCTTCGTCAGCTGCTGACCGACCCTGGCGCCGCAGGCTCCATGGAGTCGCAGGCGCGCGGGCTGGCCCAGAACCTGGCCTGGCCCGTGGTGGCTGGTGCGTACGTGAACCTGGCGCAGCGGCTCGTCGCGGCCCGAATCGCGGCGGCGTGACCGACTTCGGGCCGGAACCGGTGTTCGCGCACCTGCTGCGAATGACGGATCACCGCGCCACCTTCGAGCACGCCTTTCTCGCTGAACCCCGTCGCGAGCACGGCTACTGCACGGATGACATGGCGAGGGTGCTCGTCGTCGCCACCCGGGAGCCCGATGCGTCCGGTCCACTCAAGGGACTCGCAGGCAAGGCCCTGCAGTTCCTGAACGAAGCACAGTCCTTCGACGGCGCCTGCCGCAACCGCATGAACAGTGCGGGGCGCTGGACCGATCAACCGACCACCGACGACCACTGGGGTCGGATGATCTGGGGCCTCGGCACCGCCGCAGCCAGCAGTGGCGTCAGCCTGGTGCGCAGGTTGGCGGTCATCCAGTTCGAACGTGCCGCGAAGGCCAGATCGCCCCACCCACGGGCGATGGCATATGCCGCGATCGGTGCGGCCGACATCCTCACCTTCGAGCCCGGCCACGTCGCGGCGCTGCGGCTTCTCGCCGACTACTCGGCAGGCCTCGCCGAACCCGCGCCCGGCGCCGAATGGCCCTGGCCCGAGACGCGGCTCAGCTACGCCAACGCGGTGCTCGCCGAGGCGATGATCGCGACGGGTGGGGCCTTGGACGACCAGGCGTTGCGCGAGCGCGGCCTGAATGCCCTTGAGTGGCTGCTGGCCTACGAGACGACCGACGGACATCTCTCGGTCAGTCCCGTCGGGGGCCGCGGGCCGGGAGACACCCGACCTGCCTTCGACCAGCAGCCCATCGAGGTGGCCGCCCTTGCCGAGGCATGCGCACGTGCCGCGGCCGTCGATCCGCGGCCGCTGTGGCGTGAGGGCATTGCGTCGGCCGCTGCCTGGTTCGGTGGCGCCAACGACCTCGGACTGATGATGTGGGACCCCGCAACCGGCGGCGGTTTCGACGGACTGCACTCCGACCGCGTCAACTTGAACCAGGGGGCGGAGTCGACCCTGGCCGTGATCTCCACATTGCAACTGGCGCGGCGCTTCTCGCCTGTGCCGCAGTGACGTCGGCCCGCAGCGATCTCGTCACGCGGAGCCCACAGCGGGTGACGGCCGACTCCAGTCGCGTGGTCACGCGCCTCTTCGTCCCCGGCCACGAGGGCTTCGAGCTCCAGGAGTCCCGGGCGGCCGTCGTGCTTTCGCGCATCCTCGCCCTCAGCGACGACGACGTTCGCACGACCTTGCACGACGTGTTCGTGCGTTTCGAAGGTCGCCACCGTGACCTGCGCAGCACGTTCCGGCGCCATGCCAGTGAGCTCAGCGACCGCCTCGACGGCACCCGTGAGTTCACGGAATCGCGAATGCTCCTGCTGGGCGCCACGTTCACCAACGAGTACGCCATCGAGGGCGCCGCGCTGTGCAACCCGAGCGTCGTCGCCCACCCCGATCAAGCCGACGTGCCCGTCGGAAGCCTGCGATTCGTGATGAGCGTTCGCGGCATCGGCGAGGGCCACCGTTCGACGATCGGGTTCCGCACGGGCGTCGTCGACTCGACTGGCCACGCCACGATCGACGAACCCAGTCCATTCGCCTCCACGGGACGGATCGAACGGACCCTGATGGACGCGAATGCCTTTCGTGCCGAACTCGTCGCGCAGCGTCTCGCAGGCGAAGCCGCGGACTACGTTCTGCGCGCGCTCGGCGAGGTCTTCACCAGAGCCGAATTGGACGAACGACTCGACAGGCTGAGGGCCAATCTGCGTACGCGTGGACTTGCCGCGGAAACCATCGCCGTGATCCGCGGCATCGCCGCGCGCTACTACGCCGTCGAGTTCACCGCCGAGGTCACGCTGTCCGAGCGTGTGCTGTGGCCAGCCATGGAGGCCGAGCAGGCGGGCATGGAGGACGCCCGCTTCGTCCGCTTCGTGGACGACGACGGCGCGGTCACCTACTACGCCACCTATACCGCCTATAGCGGAACCCACATCAGCCAGCAGCTGCTCGCGACCACCGACTTTCAGACGTTCACCTCGGTGCCGCTGGTCGGACACGCTGCCGCCAACAAGGGCCTCGGGCTGTTCCCCAGAAAGATCAACGGCAGGTACGCCGCCATGTCGCGATCGGACCGCGAGACCAACTCCGTCGCCCTCACCGATCATCTGACGGTGTGGCCGACGTCCGCGCCGTGCCAGAAGCCCACCGAGTCGTGGGAGACGCTGCAACTCGGAAACTGTGGTCCGCCAATCGAAACCGATGCCGGTTGGCTGGTGCTCACCCACGGCGTCGGACCCATGCGCACCTACAGCATCGGGGCGGTCCTGCTCGACCTCGACGACCCAACGCGGGTGCTCGGCCGGCTGCGTCGACCACTGCTGAGCCCCTCGCTCGACGAACAGAACGGTTACGTGCCCAACGTCGTCTACTCGTGCGGCGCGCTCGTCCACGCCGACACCGTGGTGGTTCCCTACGGCATCGGCGACAGCGAAATCGGCATCGCGACCGTCCCGCTCCCGGACCTTCTGGACGCTCTCACCGACCAACCCTCGCCACCAACCTGACCCGGCCGCCCAACGTTTGGGTAGGCCCGAGACGGGTATTCATCCGACACCCAATGGGTCGCCGAGCGGTAGCTCGAGCTCGACCCATCACCACACTCCGGTTCCCGAGTCCAGATCCCCGCTCGCTCCGCTGGATCGACAAGGACTTACGCGTGGCCATCACCGACATCGCTAGATATACCCATCTGACCTCCGACGACATCGAACAGCTCGGCGGCGAACTCGACGCCATCCGTCGCGACGTCGAGAACTCGCTGGGGGCGCCCGACGCCGCCTACATCCGACGGACGATCCTGTTTCAACGCACCCTCGACGTGGCCGCCCGCCTCGTCATCGCCGGAACCCGATCGAAGCTCGGCTGGCTAGTGGGGACCGCGGCGCTCGGCTTCGCCAAGAGCGTCGAGAACATGGAGATCGGCCACAACGTGTCGCACGGCCAATGGGATTGGATGAACGATCCCGAGATTCACTCCACCACGTGGGAGTGGGACATGGTCGCCCTGTCATCCCAATGGAAGTCCACGCACAACGTGCGCCATCACGTGTTCAGCAACGTGTTGGGCGTGGACGACGATCTCGGGTTCGGCGTCATGCGGGTGACCCGCGACCAACCGTGGAAACCGCAGTATCTGCTGCAGCCCGTTCAGAATCTGCTGCTGGCGCTGACGTTCGAGTGGGGCATCGCCCTGCACGGAGTCGACCTCGACCGGACCCGAGACGAGAAGGTTGCGCAGGCAAAGACATTGCTGGGCAAGGTAACCCGTCAGGGGCTCAAGGACTACGTCGCGTGGCCTGCGCTGAGCTTGCGACGGTGGCGCAGAACGCTGGGAGCCAATGCGGTCGCCAACCTGCTGCGCAACCTGTGGGCCTACGTGGTGATCTTCTGCGGCCACTTCCCGGACGGCACCCAGAAGTTCTCCGCTGACGTGCTGAAGACCGAGACCAAGGCCGAGTGGTATCTGCGTCAGATGTTGGGCGCCGCCAACTTCGACGCAGGTCCCGCCCTGGCCTTCGCGAGCGGCAACCTGTGCTACCAGATCGAACATCACCTGTTCCCTGACCTGCCGAGCAACCGCTATGCCGAGATTGCCGAACGGGTACGGCCGCTGTTCGAGAAGTACGGCCTGCCGTACCTCACCGGCTCACTGGCCCACCAATACGGTTCGACGCTGCGCATGATTCACCGGCTCGCGCTGCCCGACGGCGCCCTCGCGCGCGACGACGTATCGGACATCGGCTCGCGCAGGCCGCGGGGGAGGATGCTGCAGCGCAGGCGCACGGTCAAAAGGCGTGTGGTGAAGGCGAATTCGAAACTTCGCGTCCGCGCCGCCTGAAACCCGCCGCGCTCACCTCTTGACGAGCGTGAACTGCCCCAATTCGCTGATCTTGCGCTGGAAGAAGTCGCTGCACCCGACCAGGTACTTCATGTACCGTTCGTAGACCTCTTCGGACGTCGCGGCCACGGCCTCGTCGTGGTGCGCCTCCAACGCCGTCGCCCACAGGTCGAGCGTCCGCACGTAGTGCTCGTCCAAGAGCTGCTTGTCCGACACCGTGAAGCCGGCTTCATTGGCCAGCTCGACGATCTGCTCCTCGCCGGGCACCGATCCGCCGGGGAAGATCTCCTTGGCGATGAATCGCATGAACCGCAGGTCGGTCATCGTCACGGGGATGCCCATCTCCGGCCACTTCTTCAGCGGGTGCCCGAGGATCGCCTGCAGCACCATCCGTCCGTCCTCGGGCAGAAAGCTGCTGCAGCTCTTGAAGAACGGCGCATACCGCTCCTGCGGGAACGCCTCGATGGCCTCCAAGCTGATGATCCGGTCGACCGGCTCGGAGAACTGCTCCCACCCACGCAGCAGCACGCGCCGCGAGCGCGTGGTGTCCAGCCCGTCCAGCAGCTCCTGGCCGTACTTCGCCTGGTTGCGGCTCAAGGTCAGGCCGATGGCGTTGACGTCGTAGCGCTCGATGGCCCGCTTCAGCACCGAACCCCAGCCGCAGCCGATGTCTAGCAGCGTCATGCCGGGCTTCAGGTCGAGCTTGCCCAGCGCCAGGTCGATCTTGGCCATCTGCGCTTCTTCGAGCGTCATGTCGTCGCGTTCGAAGTACGCACAGCTGTAGGTCCGCGACGGGTCCTGGAACGTGCCGAAGAAGTCGTCTGACAGGTCG
The DNA here is from genome assembly GCF_040509115.1 of Mycobacterium sp. GTDB lineage: Bacteria > Actinomycetota > Actinomycetes > Mycobacteriales > Mycobacteriaceae > Mycobacterium. Next base: position 11,456 of record NZ_JBEVLO010000504.1, read on the forward strand.
TAGTGCGCCTGCACCTCTTCGAAGTGCGGCTCCATCGTGTCCGAGCTGCCCGCAGGTCCGGAAACCTTGTCAGCCATGTGCGACACCCCTCCCTCTAAGGGAACCCAGTCCGATTTTAGTTAGTAGGTGCAAGGAAAGTTACTACACCTGCTCGAGTCATGCCTTCTCACAGGTGAATTGGACGACGTCGGTGTAGCCCTCGCGGAACAGATCGGCGCAGCCCTCGAGGTATTTGAGGAACCGCTCGTAGATTTGCTCGGACGTGATCTCGATGGCCTCGTCCTTGTGGGCGACGAGATTTGCTGCCCAGGTATCGAGCGTCTTGACGTAGTGCGGCTGAAGGTGCTGTTCGCGGGTCACCTGGTACCCCGCCTTGATGGCGTGCTCGGTCACCATCGACGCCAGCGGCAAACGACCGCCCGGGTAGATCTCGTCCATGATGAACTTGATGAAGCGCACCCGCGACATGGTCAGCGGCAGCTTCTTGGCCTTGATCTCCTCGTCCTCCGGGATGGTGATCGTGTGCAGCATCTGCACGCCGTCCTCGGGCATCCAGTCGAAGGTCTTCTTGAAGTAGTCGTCGTACTTGTTGAAGCCGAAGTGCTCGAACGCGCCGATCGACACCACCCGGTCCACCTTGCCGTCGAAGTCCTCCCACGGCTGCAGGCGAACCTCCATCTTGCGGTCGCTCGTCGAGTTGGCGATCCAGTGCTGCTCGATGTGTCGCTTCTGGTTCTCCGAGAGCGTCAGACCGATCACG
>NZ_JBEVLO010000505.1:0-18274 GCF_040509115.1 Mycobacterium sp.
TCGCCGATGCCTGCTGGCATCGGCTCGCCCCGCTGTCGATGGGCAAACTCGTCGGCCGCGACGGCATCCGCTGCCCGTATCACGGCATCGTGTACGACTCGGCAGGCCGCTGCGCGGCGATGCCCGCGCAGGAGGTCCTCAACCCGAGCGCCACCGTGCCGTCGTACCCCGTGGTCGACCGGCACCGCTTCGTCTGGGTGTGGCTCGGGGATCCCTACCTCGCCAAGGTCGACGAGGTGCCCGACATGCATCAGATGGACGAGTGGGCCGGTGACGGGGAAACCATTGCGCTGCAATGCAATTTCCAGCTGGTGCTCGACAACCTGATGGACCTCACCCACGAGGAGTTCCTGCACACCAGCAGCATCGGTGGGGAGAACATCAGCACCTCGGAGTTCGACGTGGTGCACGACGGGAACAGCGTCACCCTCAGCAGGTGGATGATCGACATCCCGCCCGTCCCGTTCATGGCAGCCCAGATGCGCAACAAGTTTCCCGGCTTCGAGGGCAACGTCGACCGCTGGCAGATCATTCACTATCGGTATCCCTCGACCATCTGCATCGACGTCGGCGTCGCCAAGACCGGCACCGGCGCACCGCAAGGAGATCGCAGTCATGGCATCAACGGCTACGTGATGAACACCATCACCCCCGAGACCGACACCACGTGCCGCTACCACTGGGCGTGGATGCGCAACTACCTGATGGACAGCCAGCTTCTGACGACGCAGATCCGCGACGGCATCCGGCACGTCTTCACCGAGGACACCGCGATGCTGCAGGCCCAGCAGAAGGCGATCGACGCCAACCCGGACTACGAGTTCTACAACCTCAACATCGACGCCGGTGGCATGTGGATCCGTCGGCTGCTCACCCGTCAACTGGAGGCCGAAGGACGCCTCCACGCGCAGAGCTGACGGCGGTCGACCAATGGCTGCCACCAACAGAGAGGTCTGGCAACTCGGCACCGTCGTCGAGACACGCGCCGTCGCCACCGACATCCGCCGCATCGTCGTCGAGGTGACGAATCCCGTTTCCGCTCAGCCCGGTTCGCACGTCGACGTCGCCGTGCACGTGGACGGGCGCCGAGACACCCGGTCGTACTCGATCGTCGGCTCCTCCGACGAGGGAAGGCAACTGGTCATCAGCGTCCTGCGGGCACCGAATTCGCGTGGCGGCTCGGTGTTCATGCACTCGCTTACGGTGGGTGAGTCCATCGAGCTGACCCAGCCCCTGCAGAACTTCCCACTGCGCGTCGGTGCCCCCGGTTACCTCCTGCTGGCCGGCGGCATCGGAATCACGGCGGTGACCGAGATGGCGCGGGTGCTGCACCACCTCGGTGCCGACTACACCTTCGTCTACGCCGGACGCTCGCGGCAGGCGATGGCCTACCTGTCCGAGCTGCAGGAGCTGCACGGCGAGAGACTGGTGATCCACGTCGACGCCGAGGGCACGTCGCTCGACGCCGCCAAGCTGGTGGCGACCGTCGACCACGACACCGAGCTGTACGTGTGCGGCCCGATCCGACTGATGGACGCCGTTCGCCGGTGCTGGGCCGACGCCGAACTACCCACCGCGAACCTGCGCTACGAGACGTTCGGCAACAGTGGCTGGTTCGACCCGGAGGAGTTCATCGTGCGGATCCCGCGACTGCAGGTGGAGACCCGCGTGGGAACGCATCAGTCGATGCTGCAGGCCCTCGAGGGCGCGGGCGTCGACATGATGTCGGACTGCCGCAAGGGGGAGTGCGGCCTGTGCGAGGTCAAGCTCCTGGGGATAGACGGCGTCGTCGATCACCGCGACGTCTTCTACAGCGCCCGCCAACGCGAGGTCAACCGTCGGATGTGTTGCTGCGTATCCCGCATTACCCGGGCCCCCGCAACCGCAGTCGCCGGCGAGACGCCGGTCGTGACGATCGACGTGTCATGACCGCCGCCAACCTGGCCGACACGGCCACCGTCCCGCTGCTGATCGACGGGCGCGACGTCGACGGGCCGATCACCGAGGTGCGCAACCCGGCCCGGCTCTCCGAGACCGTCGGCGGCTACGCCACCGGCGATCGCTCGTCTGTCGACGCGGCGGTGGCCGCGGCCGAAGCCGCGTTCCCCGGCTGGGCGGCACGGCACGCTCGGGATCGGGCCGCCGCCCTGACGGTGACGGCCGACGGGATCGACGCCGACCTCGCGGGTCTGGCCACGCTGCTCACCCGCGAGCACGGCAAGATCCTCGCCGACGCGACCGCCGAGATCGCGAACACGGCTCGAACGCTGCGCTATTACGCCGGATTGGCCGACTATGCGTCCCGGGAGTCGATCACCGAGGACCACCGGGGACGCATCGTCGAACGCCGGGCCGCCATGGGAGTGGTCGCCGTCATCGTGCCGTGGAACTATCCCGTTCTGCTCGCGACGCTGATGATCGCACCGGCGCTGGTGGCCGGGAACACCGTCGTCGTCAAGCTGCCCGACAACTCGCCGTTGGCGCTGGCGCTGGTGCTGCGCAGGCTGGCCGCCGCGGTCGAACCGGGTGTGCTGAACGTCCTTGCCGGCTCCGGCCAAGAGGTCGGCGCGGCGCTGACGACCCACCCGCGGGTGCGCAAGGTCAGCTTCACGGGGAGCACCGCCACCGGCCGCGCCATCATGCGCGACGCCAGCGTGAACCTCAAGAACCTCAGCCTGGAGTTGGGCGGCAACGATCCGGCGATCGTCCTCGACACGGCCACCGTGAACGGTCGATTGATCGACGAACTGGTGCGGGGCGCCTTCACCAGCACCGGCCAGGTGTGTTACGCGCCCAAGCGACTCTACGTGCACCGCAACCTGTTCGGGGAATTCACCGAGGCCTTCACCGCGGCGACCGACGCGCTGGTGGTCGGCGACGGCCTGGACCCCGCGGTCCGGATGGGGCCGTTGAACAACGGACAGCAACACCGCACCGTCACCGACCTGATCGAGGCGAGCCGGCGCGAGGGTGCCAACGTCGCCGAGGTCGGGGAGTTCCGCGGCTCCGACCCGGAGGACGGGTACTTCCTCCGGCCGACCGTCGTGACCGGTCTGCGCCAGGAGTCACCTCTGGTGCAGCAGGAGCAATTCGGTCCGGTCGTGCCCATCCTCGCGTTCGACACCGAGGACGAGGCCGTCGCGCTGGCCAACGACAGCGAATACGGCCTTGCGGCGTCGGTCTGGTCCGACGACGTCGAGCACGCCTTCGACGTCGGGCGGCGCATCCAGGCCGGGTCGGTCTTCGTAAACATCCACCGCGTCGGCGCGTCGGATCCCTCGATGCCGTTCGGTGGTTTCAAGCAGAGCGGCATCGGCCGCGGCCACGGCGAGATCGCAATCGACGAGGCCACCGAAGTGCAGATCCTCGCGGATCGAATCGACATGCACACCAACCCAACCCACCCGAAGAAGGCGCAGCCATGACGACCACCGCACCCATCACCATCGTTGGCGCTGGAATCGGCGGCCTGACGCTCGCCCTCGAATTGCACGCCGCCGGCATTCCCTGCCGTGTCTACGAGGCAGCGCCCCAGCTGAGGCCACTGGGCGTCGGCATCAACGTCCTTCCGCATGCCACCGCGGTCCTGGCCGAACTCGACGTGCTGGATCGGCTGGAGGCCATCGCGGTCCAGACGCGGGAGGCGGTGTTCTACAACCGGTTCGGCCAGCACGTCTACACCGAACCGGCTGGGCGCTACGCCGGTTATCCCACGCCGCAGCTGTCGATCCACCGCGGACACCTGCAGCTGGCGCTGGCCGACATCGTCAGGGAACGGCTCGGCGCCGATGCCATCGTCGGGGATCACCAGTGCCTCGGGATCGACCAGGACGGTTCGAGCGTCACCGCGCAGTTCCGGTCGTCGTCGACCGGCCAGCCTCGGGAGTCGGTGACCGGAAAAGCCGTAATCGGCTGCGACGGCGTGCATTCGGTCATCCGCAAGCAGTTACATCCCAACGAGGGCGCCCCGCGTTATTCCGGAGTCCTGATGTGGCGTGGGACCACGGTCGGCCAACCGTTCCTGTCCGGGGCGAGCATGGTGCGCGCCGGGTGGTTGCGCGACGGCAAGCTCGTCATCTATCCGATCCGCGACAACGCCGACGGCACTCAGCTGATCAACTGGGTCGCTGAGATCGAGCGACCGTATTCCGGTGACCGCGACTGGGGAAAACCGGGTGACCCCGCCGACTTCGCTCCCGCCTTCGCCGACTGGACGTTCGACTGGTTGGACGTGCCTGCCCTGCTGCGCGGCGCCGACACGGTGCTGGAATATCCCATGGTTGACCAGGATCCACTGGAGTCGTGGACCGCGGGACGGACAACGCTCCTCGGCGACGCCGCCCATCCGATGGTGCCGAGAGGCTCCAACGGAGCTGGGCAGGCGATCCTCGACGCACGGGCTCTGCGCGTCGCGCTGCAGTCGGAGGAGGACACCGCGGCGGCGCTGCTGACATACGAAGCCGACCGACGGCCCAAGACGTCGGCCGTCGTGCTGACCAACCGCGCCACCCCACCCGACGCCATCCTCAAGGAGGTCTGGGAACGCACCGGCGACAAACCCTTCGACGACGTCGACGACGTCATCAGCACTGCGGAGCTCGACGCGATCTCACAGCGCTACCGCCAGGTGGCCGGTTTCTCCCTCCCGGACGCGGCGCGGTGAACGCGATGCCGAATCCCGATGGTGTGGAACAGGACTCGGTAGCCGGCCGCGTCGTCATCGTCACCGGCGGCGCCCGAGGCATCGGGGCGTCGCTGGCGACCCATCTCGCCGGCCGGGGCGCCAAGGTCGTGGTGGCCGACGTGCTCGCCGAGGACGGCAGGGCGCTGGCCGCCACCCTGAGCGACGGTGGGAAGGACGCGGTCTTCCACCGCACCGACGTGGTCGACCCGACCTCGGTGTGGGCCATGGCCACAGCGGCAGTGGACAGGTACGGCCGGATCGACGCCCTGGTGAACAATGCCGCGATCTATGAAGGCCTGGGCGCCAAGCAGCATTTCGCCGACATCTCGGTCGACGACTGGGACCGGGTGATGGCCGTCAACGCCAAGGGCGTGTGGTTGGCCACCTCCGCGGTATACCCGACGATGAAGGCGCAGGGTTACGGCCGCGTGGTCAACATCGCTTCGGCTACCGTGCATGCCGGCGTGCCCTTCTTCGCGCACTACACCGCGTCCAAGGGTGCCGTCATCGCAGTGACGAGGTCCATCGCCAAGGAGGTGGGCCGCGACGGGATCACCGTCAACGCCGTCGCACCCGGGCTCGTCGACAACGAATCCTCCGCGGCGCTGAACGACACGTCGTACTTTCCGACGCTCGAACGGCAACGCGCCATTCCGCGCGCGATGACGCCTGCCGACCTCACCGGAGCCATCACCTTCCTGTGCTCCCCGGCCAGCGGGTTCATCACCGGACAGACGGTGGTCGTCGATGGCGGGCTGGTCTTCGCCTGAGGGCCTGCCGGGGTTACAGCGGCCCGCCAGCGCACATCTGCAGTGACTCGCTCATCGTAACCGCCTCGAAGTTGGGGTCCAGATCGCCCAATACCGTTGCCGCAGTGTGTGCGAGATGGCGGGCCATCAACGAGCCCGCCGCGTCCACCTCACCGTTCACGACCGCGGTGAGGATCTGCTCGTGTTCGGCCTCGGCCACGGCGAAGGTGTCGGCGTGGGCCTGCTGCCCAAAGCGCACGTACCGCTCGGTGCGCTCGGAGTAGGACAGGATGATCCCCGCCAGCGGGACTCCGGCCCGTGCCGTGCACAGGGTGTGGAAGCGTCGGTGTGCGGTGACCCACTCGCTCATGTCGGTGGCGCGCTTGGTCTTGCGCATTCGACGTAGGCACTCCCGCGCCTCCGCCGCCTCCGTGTCCAACAGGCGACCCGCGGTGATCCGCGCCCCAAGGGCCTCCAGGGTGATCCGGACGCCGTAGAGCTGATCGACCTCGTTGGCGTCCAGTGCCCGCACGACCGCGCGCTGGTTGAGTTGGACGTCGATGAGCCCTTCCTGCTGCAACATTCGGAACGCCTCGCGCATGGGGATGCGGCTGACGTTGAAGCGACGCGCAAGGTCGGCTTGATTGAGCTCGGTACCCGGGGCGATCGCGCCGTCGTTGATGAGACGGCGCAAATGCGTGTGCAGTTGCGAGCTGGTCTCGCGGGGGTTGTCGAGCGTGGGAATCACGAGATGGTCGAGCGCCGCATCAACGCGAACCGGCATCGGATGCTTCCTTCGGTCGTGCGCCGCGACGTGCTGGACGGCAGGGGAGACGATTGTGTATACACAGTACCAGCTGGGGGCCGACGGCACCGGTTTCAGTGGCGCCGGGCGACGGTGTTGGTGTCCTCGGCTGTCGACGCCGGCGATGCAGGCGAATCAGCCGGAACCGGGCCGATTGGACCCAGGAAGCACACCCTCGGCCGCGCGCTCCGCGGCCGCGCCGAGGGAGCCTGTGCGCTTCAGGTACAGCCAACACCCCAGGGCGGTCGCGATGGTGCCGAGACCACCCACGGCGCAACTGACTCGCGGACTCGCCGCGCCACAGATCCACCCGATCAGCGGCCCGCCAAGGGGAGTGGTGCCGTTGGTGGCGAGGACGAGCAGCGAGATGACCCGGCCGCGCACTCCCGGGTCGGAGTACAACTGCAGCAGCGTGGTGGCCGTGACGCGGAACGTCACGCTGCACGCCCCGACGACGAAGAGAAGGACGTAGGCGACCGCGAGGTTGGGGGCGGCGCCGGTCAGCGCGAGCGCCAGACCCATCACGCACCCGTTCATGACGAGCCACAGCGAAGTGCCGCGCAGCACGCCTGCGAGCGCAAGGCCGCCGAGCACGGCGCCCACCCCCATGCTGGTGAAGGCGAAGCCGACGGCGCGGGCATCCCCGCCGAAACTGTCCCGAGTCAGCGTCGGCACCAACACGTTCCAGTTGAATGCGATGATGCCGCTCACCGTCATCAGGACGAGGGCCGCCGCGAGTTGCGGCCGTGCCGACACGTAGCGCAACGTGTCGACGAGGTGACCCTTGGTGGTGAAGGCGCCGCGGTGGATCGGCGCGTGCGGCCGAATCAGCAACAGCGCGATGATCACCGGGAGGTACGAGGCGGCGTTGATGAAGAACGCTGCCGAGATGCCGACACCGGCGATCAGCATGCCTGCGATGGCCGGTCCGGCGACCTTGCCCGAGTTCTGGATGATGCCGTTGAGCGTCACCGCATTGGTGAGGGTCGCGGGGGTGGCGATGTCGTTGACGAAGGTAAGGCGGGCAGGCTTGTCGACGGCGTCGGCGAGTCCCTGCGCAAAGGCCGCCGCCAGCACGATCCAGATGGTCACGACGTCGAGGTAGGCCAGAATGCCCAGTGCCACTGCGGGGACCATGCCGCCGACCGCGGTCCACAGCAGGATCCTTCGCTTCGGAAAACGATCGGCGAGCGCCCCGGCTAGCGTGGTGAACAGCAGCGTGGGAAGCTGCTGCACGGCAACCGCAACGCCCAGCAGTACCGCTGAGTCGGTCAGTTCGAGGACGAGCCAGGCCTGCGCAAGCTTCTGCATCCAGGTACCGCTGACCGAGACCGACTGCCCGAACGCGTAGCGGCGGTAGTCGCGAATGGCGAGGGCGCTGAAGGTGGCGGCCAGGTATCTCCTCACCCCACCCCCTGCCGCCTAGTCTTCATCAATGGTATGGCATTAATTCCATTGGATGATACCCGGTGGGCGTGGGACGGCGGCTTGGTGGCTACCCGGCGTTCGCAGCAGCCAGTCGCTCTCTGGCCTCGGCGAGACTGCCCTCGTCGGCCACGGTCTTGCGGCACGTCGCGAGTGCTCGTGGCCAGTTCACGGTTACGGCGGCCAGTAGACGGCCGGGTTCGTCGTAGTAGAGCGCCGCACCCCGTGCTGAGTCGCCGGTGAACGTCCCGACCAGTTCGTGTGCGGTTGCCCGTGCCGGGTGTCCGACTATTTGGATCCTCCAGTCGTACTGGTCGCTCCAGACGTAGTCGACCGCCGTGTGGGCGCGGAGCCGGCCGGGGTGGGCAATGTTGTGAGCGGCCGTCGCCGCCGAGTCCACGGCGTTCGTCCAGTGTTCGACCCGGACGTACTCGCCAGTGCTCCTGCGAAACTGCCGCGCTACGTCACCGACGACGTAGACGTCCTCGGTGTTGACCGCGCGGCAGTACTCGTCGCACAGGACGCCGTCGGCCACCTCCAGTGCCGAATCCGCCAACCATCCGTCATTCGGCAGCGCCCCGATCCCGACGACGACGGTACCGGCCCTCAGCACGCGGTCGTCGGCCAACGTCACGTCGAGATCACCCGCCTGACCAGCGATGGACTTGACTCCTACTCCGAATACCGTTGTGACTCCGTGTCGTTGGTGGAGATCGTTGAACGCCGCTCCCAACTCCGGGCCCACTACCCGACCGATCGGGGCCGGCAGCGGATCGATGACGGTGACCTCGCGTCCCAGTGCGCGTGCTGCGGCCGCCACCTCGGCACCGATGAAGCCTCCGCCCACGATCAGCACCGCGCGATCCCGGCTCAAGTCCCAACGCAATGCCCGGGCGTCGGCCAGGGTCCGCAGGACGTGCACCCCTGACCGCACGGGCCAGGGCGAGGGGCGTGCCGACGCGCCGGTCGCCAGCACCACACTGTCCCAGTCAATGGTGGCGCCGTCGGCGAGATGCAGTCGTTTCGCCGCGACGTCGAGTCCGGTCGCCGGGACTCCAAGCCGGAGTTCGATCCGCAAGTCACTGGCCTTCTCCGCTGTGAGCAGGCAGTTGTCTGCCCGACCGTCGGCGTCGTGCAGGAAGTGCTTCGACAGGGGAGGCTTGTCATACGGCAGCTCGCTCTCCTCGCCCACCAGGACTAGTCGGCCGGAGAACCCCTCGGCGCGGAGGGCCTGTGCCGCACGCACTCCCGCGATCGATGAGCCCACGACGACGGTCGTCGCGCCCACGGCGGTCCCTGCCGGCTCAGCCAGCTCAGCCATCTCGGCCCTCGGATACGGACAGTGCGTTGACCGGACAGCTACGTGCGGCCTCCTCGACTCGCCCGCGGTCGGCGTCCGGAATCTCGGCCTTGACGAGTACGACGGTGCCGTCGTCGTCGATGTCGAAGACATCCATCGCGCCGGTGACACAGTTGCCATATCCTTGGCAGGCTTTGAAGTCGGCCGTCACCTTGAACGTCATGTGGTCCCTCCTGCGGTCTGCTTAAGGCGTTGTCGAACAAGATGTTTCAGGCTCGGTGTCAACTGGTGGGAAGTATGAAGACCAACCAGGTGACGGGGGGTGCGATCACCACCATCGCCATCCCCCAACCGAACATCGCCCGGAACACCGTCTGGCGTTCTTCCTCCGGCGCATTGGACAGGATGAGAGCGCCCACCGAGGAGAACGGCGTGGCGTCCACGACGGTGGCGGAGATGGCCAGGGCCACGATCATGCCGGTGACCCCGATCTCACCGGTGGCCAGCAGCGGCACCGACAGCGGGATGAGCACCCCGAGCAGGCCGGCGCTCGAACCGAAGGCGGACGTCACCGCGGCGGCCAGGCACAGCAGGAACGCGGCGAGCAGTGGGGTGCCAAGCCCCGCGACGGCGTGTCCGACGAAATCGACTGTGCCGTTGCGTTGAAGCAGCGCGACGAACGTGACGACACCGCAGATCAGCAGAACGACCGACCACACGATGTGCTTCTCGGAGCCGACGAATCTGGTTGGGAAGACGAGGTGCAGGATCCCGGCGGCGGTCAGGGCGAGGAACCCGATCTCGATGTCGAATACCAACGCGCCGACGGCCACACCGAGGATGACCAGCAGCGTGACCCACTGATCGACCCGCAGGCTTCCTCGCCCGACCACGCCCGCGCCAGCCGTCGACACGGGGGTCCCGATGGCGCCGTCCTGCTCACGCAGGGAACCGGAGCCGGGGTCGGCCGCAGCACCGGGCCCGACACCGACCGCGGCGGCGTCGATGCGACGGCCCCGCCGGACGAGTTCGAGGCCGCCGAAGATCACGTACACCGCGATACCCAGGACCAGGCTGACCGCGGCGTTGCCGAGGAACAACGCGGATGCGGACACCTGCAATCCGTTGTCGTTCGAGACTTGCCGGACGATGGCAGCGAGCGCGTTCAGTGGGGAGAAGTTGCCAAGGCCGGATCCGTTCATCACGATGAGCGCCGTCATCCGGCGGTCCACGCCGTAGCGCTGACCCATGCGCATGGCCAGGGGGGTCAGCATCGCGACACTCGCCGGCCCCAGCGCCCCGAGCGTCGACGGGATCGCCGAGAACCAGAAGATGATCCAGGGGACCAACGCCGGTCGGTCACCGACGAGACCGGTGGCCTTGTCGACCAGCCACTCCAGCGTGCCGTTCACGGTCGCCAGACCGAACAGATACGTCACTCCGACGAGGAGTACGAAGAGGTTGGCGGGGAACCCGGCGAGAAGGTCGCCGGTGCCTTCGTGCACCGCCAGGGTCCCGACCAGAAACGTCGCGATCAGCGCGAGGGCGCCGATGTTGACGGGCCGCAAGGTGCCGACGACGAAGAGCACCACCAGGGCCGCTATGCCGATGGCGTGTATGGACATTGTTCCTCGATCCGGTCGCAACCTGGCCTGCGTGGGCTGACGAAGCAGGCTCGGGTCTGTTGCCAATTCTGTTGGGCGGAAGTAGAAGTGGTCACGTCAGGACAGCCCCGCCGTCGACGATCAGACTCTGTCCCGTGATGAACGCGCTCTCGTCGGAGGCGAGGAAGAGCACCGCTCCGGCCAGGTCGGACGGGAACATGTCGCGGGACAGGCTGCGCTCTTGTCGGCGGGCCACCGCACGGGCGGCGAACTCCTGCTCGTGGCCTTCCCGGCTGGCTTCGTTGTCGACCAGACCCGGGGTCACGCAGTTCACCCGAACACCGAACTGGCCGAGTTCGCGGGCCATGGCCTTGGTCATGGCCGTGACCGCGCCCTTGGAGGCGACGTAATGCAGATTGCCAGGGGTTCCCTTGACGGCCGTGGTGGAGGAGACGTTGACGATCGCGCCCGATTGCTGGCCGCTCATCGGCGCCACCGCTGCCGCACTCGCGTTCCACACGCCACGAACATTGACCGCCATCACCTCGTCCCATTCGGTGGTGGGGATGTCCTGCAGCGGGCCCCGGTACAGTCCTGCGTAGCGCGCGGCGTTGTTGACCAGGACATCGACTCGGCCCCAACGTTGCACTGCGCTAGCGACCATCGCGTCGGCTTGGTCTCTGGACCGCACGTCGGTCAGCACGGACATCGCCTCGGCGCCGCTGTCGCGGGCCCGCTGTGCCGTGGCGACGGGATCGACGACGTCGGCCACCAGCAGTCGGGCGCCGCGTTGCGCGAACGCCAGCGCGTACTCCGCTCCGATACCGCGGGCCGCGCCGGTAATCACGACCACCTTGCCGTCGAGGCTCATGCCGATGCCCCTTCCGGGAGGGTGGCTCCGGCGACGAACTTGAACGCAAGGTGCGCATCGAGACCGGGGACGCCTCCAAGGCCGCTGTCCTTGTAGCCGTAGAACGGCACGGAGGCAGCGCGGTCCGCGCCGTTGATCGACACTCCGCCGGTCTGCAGGTGCCGGCTTGCCTCCACGGCGCGACTGGCGTCCCGGCTGAAGACGGCGCCTCCGAGCCCGTAGGAGGAGTCGTTGGCGATCCGCACGGCGTCGTCGTCGCCGTCGTGGGCGACGACCACGACGACCGGACCGAAGATCTCTTCCCGGAACACGCGCATGGATCGGTCGACGTCGATGAGCACCGTCGGTTCGACGTAGAAGCCGGAAGTCAGCTCCGGTGGCCGGCCGCCGCCGAGCGCCGTGGTGGCGCCTTCGGCGCGGGCTGAGGCGACGAACCCCTCGACCCGTCGTCGCTGCGCTTCGCTGACCAGGGGACCGAACTCGACGCCGGAATCGAGGGGGTCACCGATCCGCGCGTGGGCCATCGTGTCCGTGACCACGTCCATGACGTCGCCGAAGCATGTTCTCGGAGCGATGATTCGAGTGCAGGCATAACAGACCTGTCCCGTATTCGGCAGACAGGTGGCGATCAGCTTGGCGGCGAGGACGTCGAGGTCGGCATCTTCGAGCACCACCGCGGCTGACTTGCCGCCGAGCTCGGCGAGCAGTGGCGTGAGCGACTGACCGCAGCGTGCCGCGATCTCCCGCCCGGCGGGAGTGGATCCGGTGAACGAGATCATGTCGACTTCCTCGCATCCGACCACCGCGGAGCCGGTTTCGCGGCCGCCCGTCACGACGTTGATCACACCAGGGGGAAAGCCCGCCGAGGTGGCCATTTCGGCCAGCAGCAGTGAGTCCAGTGAAGTCTCGGCGGCGGGCTTGACCACCACGGTGCAGCCCGCTGCCAGAGCCGGGCCAATCTTGTTGGCCAACAGTGATTGTGGCGCATTCCATGGAATGATCACGCCTACCACGCCAAGGGGTTCCCGACGGACGATTCCCCCGGCTGCGGTGTCGGTCGTTTCCGGGCGGAAGGCCCGTGCGACGTTGGCGTAGTGCCGGTACAGCGCCACCGGCCGCGCGCCGTTGGTCCTGCGCGACCGGGACAGCACCGACCCGTTCTGGGCCGTCACGAGGCAGGCCATCTCGTCTTGTCGCCGCTCGAACGCGTTGGCCAAGGCTTCCAGGAGGTCGGCGCGCTCGGCCGGCGTGGAGCGTCCCCACTTGGACGCGGCAGCCCGGGCTGCGGCCGCCGCCACGGCGACGTCCCGGTGGTCGCCGTCGGTCACGCTCGCGATCCACTTTTCGGTGGCCGGGTCGATGAGGTCGATCCTGGTGGTGGAGTGCGCGGTGCGCCAATCGCCGTCGACGAACATGGATTGAAGCCGTCGACCGATCACGATGCACCCACGTTGACTTCGCGCGGGCGTACGGTCGTAGAGCTGAAAGTCGAAGGGAGGCTGGCGAATCCCCTGAGTACGTTGTTGATCTTGCGGACTGGCTCGCCCACCTGGATGGTGTCGACCTTCTCGAGCATTGCCTCCAGGACGGTCTGCAACTCGATCTTGGCGAGGACCTGCCCAGCGCAGGCGTGCAGTCCGGTACCGAAGGCGAGATGGCCGGCCGGATTGCGGTGGATGTCGAACCGATCAGGATTGACGTACTGCCGTTCGTCGCGGTTGCCGCTGGCGTAGAGGACGGCGACGCGTTCACCGGCCGTGATCGGTACCCCTGCGACGTCGGCATCGACCGCGGCGACTCTGGAGAACAGTTGGGCCGGGGACTCGATCCGCAGGACCTCGTTGACCACCGACCCGGCGCGGTGGGGTAGCGACCGCAGTTCGGTCCACTGGTCGGGGTGCCTACCGAGCAACCAGAGCATGGCGCCCAGCGCGTTGACCGTGGTGTCCATGCCTGCCGTCAGGTACGCCGATAACAGGTGCAGGCAGTATTCCTCGGGGATGACACCCGCGTCGGCGGCCTCGTACACCGCGGCCCCCATGCTGCCCGGCGCTAGTACGTCGCGGGTGGCCACCGTTCGGATGAACTCGAACTGATCGGCGATGTCGTCGAGGCCTGCCGACGTCCGCTCGCTCGGGGGGCCGAACGCGTCGAATGCGCCGTTGGCCCAGCGAAGCAGTTCGGTGCGGGCGTCGGCCGGAATGCCGATCAGCTCGCCCACCACTTCCACAGGGAAGACTTGCGCGAAATCGGTTACGGCATCGAAGGAGTCCCGCGCCAGCATCGCATCGACCAACTCGTGCGCCCGCGGCGCGATGACGCGCTGGACGTCGCGAATCGCGCGGGGCCCCAACCGATCCTGCAGCACACTGCGGAGCGTGTCGTGTCGGGGCGGATCGGAGGCAATCACGCTGCTCTTGCGGACCCCGTTGAATCCGTCGTTGAACCCCACGCCCATGCCGGAGGCGAACCGCCGGTGGTCCAGCAGCACTGCCCGCACATCTGCGTAACGGCTCACGGCGAGGAAGCCGTGTGCGGTCACGCGGACGACGGGGGCCAACTCCCGCATCCGGGCATAGGTGGGATACGGATCCAGCAGGACGTCGTCGGCGAAGATGTCGATGTCGAAATCCGGAATCGAAGGCACAGACCTCTCCCTCATTGGTGTGATGTCAGACCATTTGGTGCCGATCACATTCCGGGCTCGCTGTGACGGCACTCTCAGTAGAAGCCCGTCCGCCGCCCTTGGCAAGGGTTTCAGAGGAATTCTCTGCTGTGCAGAGAAATGCAAGAGATGGGCCTGAAAGCGACGTCGATCGCAGAAGACCCCCGACCTGCGTCGATCCGGCGTAATCTCTCTGCTGTGAAGAAGCTCGTTCTGGACAGTTCTGCCGCACCCCATACCGCCAAGCCGCAGTACCCGATTGAGTCGGTGGACAATGCGCTCAAGGTCTTGCTGCTCCTCGGCGAACATCCGCAGTTGCGGATGAGCGAGGTGAGTGAATTCCTGGGCGTGGCCAGCTCGACTGCCCACCGGCTGCTCGCAATGCTGCAGTACCGGGGATTCGTCACTCAAGACCACGACACTCGGGTGTATGGGCCCGGCACCGCGTTGACCGGTGTCGCCTATTCGATCCTCCAGCGCTTCGACTTTCGGCGCGCACTGCGAGCGGATTTGGAGCGACTCAACCAGGACCTACAGGAGACGGTGCATCTGGTGATGCTGGACGGCGCCACCGTCCGATTCATCGATGCCATCGAAAGTCCCCGGGCGGTGAAGGTGGGGTCGCGGCTCGGACGGTCAATGCCGGCGAGCTCCAGTTCCAGCGGCAGGGCGATGCTCGCGCTGCTGCCGAAGAACGAGTTCGACGCGCTGTACCCGGACCAGGAACTCCAGATGCTCACCGAGCGCAGCCCGCGCACCCGCAGCGATCTAGAGAAGATCCTCAAACAGGTTCGTAGAAAAGGCTATTCGGTAAGCGTCGAGGAAAGCGAGAAGGAGGTCACGGCGCTGTCCGCCGCCTTCCCTCCGTCGAGTTCGCACCCGCCACTCGTCTTCAACGCATCGATCCCGTCGAGCCGGGTGGCCATCTCCGCCCAGCACGCCATCGGGCTCAAGCTGCGCGCCGCAGTCGACCAGGCGGCACACCGTCTGCACGCGTGAGCGGCGCGTGCCGCCGCCACGGGGGCCACTTCGAACGGCGCGATGAGGGTCCGGCTCGCCCGGTCACTTCCTACCGCGCCCCTGCGTCCGAACCTCCGCGATGCCCGCCGATGCCAGCTCGGCGTCCAGATATGTGCCGCCTGCGGTGTGGGGTGTGAGTTCGTCGTCGAGCTGGTACAGCAGCGGCACCCCGGTCGGGATGTCCAGCGCCACCACCTGCTGCGGGGATAGGCCGTCGAGGTGCATGCACAGCGCGCGAAGCGAATTGCCGTGCGCCACGACCAGAGTCGTGCGTCCCGCCCGCAGATCGGTGGCGATTGCGTTGTCCCAGTAGCGCACGACGCGTCGGCGGACGTCGGCGAGCGCTTCTCCGTCGACGCCCCCGTCCTGCGCTCCCGCTGGCGGTGGCGCAACCCCGTAGGAGCGTCGGATCTCGTCGAACAGCGCGTCGCCGAGCTCCTCGCGCACCGAGGCGCGGGTCCGTCCCTGGAGCCGACCGTAGTGCCGCTCGTTCAGCCGCCAGGAGCGGTGCACCTCGGCGAGCGTCAGGCTCATCGCGTCGAGCGCCAGGTTTGCGGTGTCGACCGCGCGGCGCAACAGCGAGGTGTGTACCGCCGCGGGGCGCAGGCCCGCCCCGCGGAGCAGCTCGCCGGCGCGGGCCGCCTCCCGGCGACCCCGAGCGGTGAGGTCGACGTCGAGCCAACCGCCGAATACGTCGTCCGCGTTGGCAGTGCTCTCACCATGCCGCAGCAGGATGAGGTCGCTCACAGCGTCTCGCCGCGCTCGAGCGCCGCGATCTGATCGAGACGACTCTGGTGGCGGCCACCCTTGAAGGTCGTCTCCAGCCACACGGTGAGGATGCGCTCCGCGAGGTCGGGTGCGACCACCTTTGCGCCCATCACCAGAACGTTCGCATCGTTGTGAGCTCGGGCGATCTCCGCGGTGAAGACGCAGTGGCACAGGGCCGCGCGGACACCGCGAATCTTGTTCGCCGCAATCTGTTCACCGCACCCGCTGCCACCGAGGATCACACCGAGCTCGTCGGTGCCATCGACCACGCGGGTGCCGACGTCGGCGCACAGTGGCGGGTAGTCAGCGGTGACGGTGGCGTCGTCGACCCCACGGTCGTGCACGACGTGACCGCGTTCGACGAGCCACGCGGACAGGCGACCCTTCAATGCCACGGCGTTGTGGTCGGCGGCGATGGCGATCTGCATCGGGCAACTCCCTTGGTCGCGGACGTCGACTCGCGTCTTTCAATGGAATAACCATAATTCCATATGTCCTCCGCGCTGCCGACCCCTTAGCATCGATCAGATGGCACGACGAAGACCGGCGCTCATCCTGGCGATCTGCTGCATGAGCCTCTTCATCGTGAACATGGACGCGACGATCGTGAACGTCGCGCTGCCCTCGATCGGCGCCGATCTCGATGCGCCGATCTCCGGGCTGCAGTGGACGATCGACGCATACGTGGTGGTGCTGGCCTGCTTTCTGCTGCTCGCCGGATCGACCGCCGACCGGATCGGTCGGCGGCGCACCTTCCAGATGGGTCTGGTCCTGTTCGTCGCAGGCTCCGTACTGTGCAGCCTGGCGCCGACGCTGGGCTGGCTGGTGACCGCGCGGGTGGTGCAGGCACTCGGCGGGTCCATGCTCAATCCCGTCGCGATGTCGATCATCACCACCGTGTACACCGCACCCGCGGCCAAGGCCCGGGCGATCGGCGTGTGGGGCGCCGTCGCAGGCCTCGGCATGGCGCTGGGACCGTTGATCGGCGGGGCGCTCATCGAACTGGTCGGCTGGCGGGCCATCTTCTGGGTCAACCTCCCGATCGGGCTGATCACCCTGGTGGCCACTGCCGTCTTCATCCCGGAGTCGCGCTCCGAGCACCCGCGGCGATTCGACCCGGTCGGACAGGTTGCCATGCTGGCGATGCTGGGTTCGGCGACGTTCGCGATCATCGAGGCGCCCAGAGAGGGGTGGGTCTCGCGGCCCACCCTGGGCTGCCTCGCGCTCACGTTGGTCGCGGCGGTGGTGCTGGTGAGCTATGAACCGCGACGGGTCGACCCACTGATCGAACTGAGGTTCTTCGCCAGTGCGCCGTTCTGCGGCGCGGTCCTGGTCGCGATCTGTGCCTTCGGCGCCTCCTCCGGGGTGCTGTTCTTGAACACCCTCTACCTTCAGGCGGTCCGGGGGCTCAGCCCCCTGCAGGCCGGGCTCTACACCCTGCCGCTGGCCATGATGATGGCGATCGTCTCGCCCCTGTCCGGCAGGCTGGTGGGCAGGTACGGCCCCCGTCCGTCCCTGGTGTGCGCTGGAATCATGGTGGGCTCTGCGGGGTTTGGCCTGTGGTGGCTCGATGCGGATACGCCGTTGGTGTGGGTCTTGGTCTGCTTGGCGGCGTTCGGCATCGGCCACGGCGCGGTCAACGCACCCATCACCTACACCACGGTGTCCGGCATGCCCCGTAGCCATGCCGGGGTCGCGGCGGCGGTGGCGACCACCAGCAGGCAGATCGGCACCGCGCTCGGTGTCGCGATCGTCGGATCGGTGCTCAACACCCGGATGGTGGGACCGCTGCCCGTGGCGTTCGTCGCGGCCAGCCGCCCGGCGCTCCTGCTCGTCTCCGGTCTCGGGTTGGCGGTGCTGGTGATCGGTCTCGCCACGACGGGGGATTGGGCGGAGAAGACGACGCGCCGGGTCACGCACCTGTTCGGCGACGAAGTGCCCGACGCGCCCGCGTCGCTCCGGGTCTGACGACACGGGGGAAGATGCACGGACGTCTTGAGCATCTGCGACGCGACCGTTAAGGTATTAAGGTAATACCAAACTCGGGAGGAGTCCCTGATGCCCAAGGTCGTCTTCATCACCCTCGGTGGTGCGGAGCGCATCGTCGATGCCCACCTCGGCGAATCGGTCATGTCGGCCGCAGTGCGTCACGGCATTCCTGGGATCATCGGGGAGTGCGGTGGCAACTGTAGTTGCGCGACGTGTCATGTCTACGTCGCCGACGAATCGATCGACGAGGTGGGTCCCGTCGGTGACATGGAGGACGACCTCCTCGACCTCGGCGTCGCCGATCGTCGCGAGTCCAGCAGGCTGGCCTGCCAGATCGCGATGTCCGACGCGCTCGATGGACTCGTCGTGCAGGTCCCCGAGGAGCAGGGATGAC
>NZ_JBEVLO010000506.1:0-10355 GCF_040509115.1 Mycobacterium sp.
TTGGCACCTGAAGGGTCGGGAGTCCGTCAAGTTTGCGCGCTGCATTGTTGGCCGGTCTCTCGGATGCTTGCGCCGTCCGTGCCGGGTCGTCAGGGTTGTCCTGGCTGTGTTGCGCTTCGCTGCGCGGCTCGCCTGTTGCCGCCGTGTGACTTGCGGACGAGTCATCGCTTTGCGGTGGCGGCTCAATGCTCATTGGCGGACCGGTTCTGTTCAATTGCGCGGCGATCACCTTCGGGGTCCCTTTTGTCACTGTGACACTTGTAACTGTCCCGTGCGACGACGACAACGCCGACATGTTTGCGGCCCAGCACGAATCAATGGAGAGCGTCGTGTCGTACGCCCACGCGTGCTTCGCCCACGCTGACGCGACGATCGAGGCCCTGGACCTGGGCGCCGAGGGCAGCGTCGCCTGGTGGCCCGAGGACGTCCGCCGTTGCACGTTGGAACAAATCCTGGTCCACGTCGCCCTCGACGAAGCCCGCCACGCTGGCCACGCCGACATCCTCCGCGAGCGGCGTGACCGGGTGACCGGGCTACGCGGGCCCGGTGACAATCTGCCGGCGTGGACGACCCAACAGTGGGCCGGTCATGTGAGGCAGCCTCAACAGATCGCCGATCGATCAAACCGGTAGACAGCTCGGCGTGCGATCGAGGGTGGTTCGAGTGACCGACTCTTGGGGAATCGCGAAGGCTCATAGCTGTTCCTGCAGAACGGGATTCGCTCCCCCTCATGCGTCACCACCTGCTAAGTTCAGCGCATGCCTGAGGTGACCATTCGGGTGGCGCGCGCCGACGAACACGCAGATATCTCGGAGCTAGCCTTGCGCTCGAAGAGCTACTGGGGTTACAGCAAAGAGTTCCTCGATGCCTGCCGCGACGAACTCACCTTCGATGCCGCGGTGTGCGCGTCGGGTATGGCGTGGGTGGCCGCGCACGGTCCCACGCTCGTCGGCGTCAGCGTGATCAAAGGTGCACCACCCATCGGCGAGCTCGCGGGACTGTTCATCGATCTGCCTGCGATCGGCACCGGATGCGGCCGAATGCTGTTGACCCACACCTTGCGTGCAGCGCGAGAGCACGGCTTCGCTGAACTGGTCCTCGACGCCGATCCCGGCGCTGAACCCTTCTACTCGCGCTTTGGCGCAGAGCGAATCGGCGACTCACCCAGCGGCCTACTTCCCGGGCGGATGCTGCCACACATGAAGTTCGTGTTGAACCGCGCTTCACCTGTCGAGTCGTAACCCGTGCGTCTCGAACCCGCGGTGATGGCAGCCCCGCAATGCGAGACCTGCCGTCCGCGCCGCCGCCGAACCCACCGCCGTGCCTTGACACCATCATTGAGAGTCTCGGTCTTGAAGACAGAAGCGCGAACGTGACCTGACTGTGTGCGGGAGTCTAGTCAGTAGGAGGTCGCGCGCCAACGCGTTTCAACGCGGCCGCTGTGGAAGCTGGCATCTGGCTTAGGGTCGCCGACCGTTCGTCTTCGGCTGCGGTCAGCGCGGCAACCTCGTCGTCGGTTAGTCGGGGTGCGATGTCGACGGCACCGATGTTCTCGCGCAGGTGGAGAAGCGATTTGGTACCCGGAATCGGGATCATGACCGGTGAGCGGCGCAAAAGCCATGCCAGGGCCACGGTCGAGGTAGAGACACCGAGCCGCCGCGCAGGCCTTGTGAGGGCGTCCGGTTCGCCGAGGTTGCCGAATGCAAGCGGCCAGAACGGCACGAACGCGATACCGTGTCGCTCACAGGACTGCAGGACTTCAATCCCGCTGCGGTCGACCAGGTTGAAGCGGTTCTGAACGGCCGCGATGGGCGTGATCTTCTGGGCGTGTTCGAGCCTCTCGGGTGATGCGCCAGAGAGCCCGATGTGTCGGATCTTGCCCTCGTCGCGGAGCTCGACCAGCGTGCCCAGAGCCTCCTCCAAGGTGACGTCCTTGGGTGGTGGGTCTTGGTCGGGGCCCTGGTTGTCGCCTTGCAGCCGCAAATAGGTGAGCAGACTGACGTCGGCGCCCATGTCAAGAAGCGCGTCCTCCACTTGCGTCCGCAGCGTCTCCGGGCGTTGGTCCAAGGTCCATCCGCCGGCTGGGTCGCGCCACGCTCCTACCTTGTTACCGATCACGACGTCGTCGGGCAGAGGTCTGAACGCCCGTCCGATGATCTGATTGACAGTGCGCGGGCCGTAGGCATTGGCGGTGTCGAAGAATCGGACTCCTTGGTCCACGGCGCCGCGAAGTACGGCGATAGCGCCAGCCACATCGTCGGGCAGCCCGATTACACCGGGGCCCGCCAATTGCATGGCGCCATACCCGAGCCGCAGGACGCGCTCCCGGTTCCCTATCAGGTGGTCAGGCGCGAATTGCGTTTGGGCAGTCGACATCTCATGCTCCTTTCGTTGGGCGTCTTATTGGGGGGTTGGTGTCGCGACGCCGACGGCGGCTGAAACTTGTTCAGAGTGCTCGGCGAGCATGCGCAGCCACTGGCGCAGCAGGGCGTCCTCAGGGCCGGTGAAGAGTCCCGCTGCGGAACTCAGCATGGCCAGCACCGCCCGAACGGCCTCGCAGGCGTTATCGCGCTCAGGCGAGACACCAGTGAGTTGGAACAACAGCGCGGATCGCATTGTCCGTGCCAACGGTCCGCTATTGGACTCGCCGTGGTGGATCAGGTGCGTGACGCAGCCGATCGCCATGGCGGTCGTCACGGCGATCGCTTCGTCCACGTCCATCTGGAGGACTCCGGCATCTGCGAGACGCGTGATTGCGCGTCGCAATTCGGTCTCCGCGGCCTGGGCAGCGTGAGAGCGGCGCCTCTCCGCTCGCCCATACAAGATCGTGTACAGGGCGGGATTCTGAACACCGAAGCGAATGTGCATGTCCCAGCCAGCGCCGAAGTCTGCGACGCTGTCGCCCGTCTGCGGGAGGTCGTGCTTCTGCGCCAGATATCGGGTAAACGCTTCATCGAAGACTGCCTCGATGAGCCCGCGCTTGTCTCCAAAGTGGTGATAGAGCGTCGGTGCGCCTACGCCCGCCGCGTCGTAGAGTTCGCGCGTCGTGGGCTCTCGTTCGGGGTGTTGAGCAAGCAGCATGCGCGCCGCCTCGAGCAGACTTTCCCGTCCGGATGCCATGAGAGTCGATGATACACAACTCTCGCTGTAGGCAGATCATCGATACACTGTCACGGTGGCCGGATCCACGAGAAAGAACTGCGTGCGCCGATGATTGTGGCGCGCAGATGCAGAATTCGTAGGGTCCGAGTGAACAGCAAAGGACCTCGAACGCTGACTCCAATGCCGAAGCGGACGTGGCCCATTGCTAATACAGCTGGCGTTCGATGAAGCCGGACACTTCTCGCAGGACGGTCACGAGCTTGAGGGGATCCCGCGCCTCGCGATGAGCTCCTCGGCCGGACGGCCAGCGCCGCCGACCTGCTCGTGCCCACCCGGGGGCGGCGGCGCCGATTAGTGGTAGTCAATGGCAAATCGCGTCACTCGACAGAGATTCCGATTAGCGACGCAAAGCGGCACCGCGATGATTGGCCACAGTTGCGCCCTGACGTAACGGTTGCAAAGACCACGTCATCATGTTCAGTCAGACCAACGTCCATGCGTTCGGCAGGTCTGCTGCCGTTTCCACCTGGTCGGAGTCCAACCGGTAACCCGCCATGCCGGTAGGTGGAACACTCTCGGGTTGTTCGCTACGTGGCGACGGGGCGGCATCGAGGCCGTCGGCGCGCCCCGTCCCCGAAGCGGCGCTGTCATGGGCGAAATCGCAGACCAAGCCCTAGGAGCGCACGCCCGTCCCATGTCACCCCAATAAAAGGCGCCGCTGGTGGCGCCGTCAGCACAACCATGTCACTAGCTGCAGAAGCCGACGAAACGGCGCGACCGGCCCCACCGGACGTCCTCGCAGCGTTGGTGGCAAGACAGTGGCGGGCGTGGCCCCGACGAGGGGTGGATTGCCCAACCGACCGCGTTGGCTACTCCCCCACCCTGGTTCGCCTCGCCTTTCGTGCTGGCCGTGTCGTCACAACCGTCATCTATTTCGACCTGCATTCGCCGATCGCTCAAATGGTCGCTGTCACAACAAATTTGATCCGATGGAAGCAGGGCCGACGCAGTGGCGGAAAGAATGTACTTGGTGCCGCCGCAGTTGTAACAAACAATGCTGCTGGACAGTACGTCCTGGGGCGGCAGTGACGGCGTCAGACCGGGCGTATTGACGTTCGGGTCAGCCACCCGGGTTAGCCATCCATCGTGGCAGATCAAACCGGATCGATGCATTACCGACAAGGTGCTTGAGGCTTTGCTCCATTGATGCAATCGCCTCGGCGCCGACCTCTTCCTGCCACCTCGCGTACAGGTCGTTGAAGATCGATGTGGCCTCGTTCTGCATCTCCAAACCGCGAGAAGTGACGCGCAGCAGCATTCGACGGCCGTCCCGCGGGTCGAGTTCACGCGCGACATAGTTGCGCTCCACGAGCACCGCGACCGTCTTGGCGGCCGACTGCTTTGACACGGACATCTGTCGCCCGAGTTCTGACACATTGTCAGCACCGGTTCGGATGGCCTCAATCGCGAAGTCGTGAACGGGCCGTACGTCGACGTAGCCACGAACTTCGAGCTCCGCGCTGACGCAGTCAACGAGCTCACGGAACCCACCGAGGAGTAGCAGCGCGAAATCAGCGCCGTGGCGGGCGGGCATGGAATCAGTGTAGGTGGCGATTTCATCGGCGACGGGACACGCAAGCGCCGGTTGAAGGGTCCGTCGACACGCAACGGCGCACTCCTCCGCAACGTCGCGACATCCCGGCTCCCGTTGGTAGCCACTGCGCATTCGTTTGACTTTGACACCTAGGTTGTCGATTATTAGACACCCAGGTTGTCTAAATTGGAGGAAACCTATGGCGGCGCGACGTCCATCTGGAGCCACGATCCCCGAGGTCACTCACTGCAGTGTGCCCGTCAACGGGACGACACTTCATTACGTCTCCGCGGGCAAGAAGGGGTCGCCGATTCTTCTTCTCCATGGGTGGCCGGAGACTTGGTGGGCTTTCCGCAAGCTCATCCCACTGTTGGCGCAGAATCACCGTGTGTTCGCTGCCGACCTCCGAGGGTATGGAGATTCATCCGCAGACGGAGTCGACTTCAGTGAGACGACCCACGCAGAAGATATCCACCAATTGGTAGACATGCTCGACGCTGGCCCCGTGCACCTGCTGTGCCAGGACATTAGTGGAGGCCTGGCATTTCGGTTTGCCGTGACCCACCCAGAGAGCGTGATGAGCTTCATTGCCGTCGAGACAACCCTGGCTGGCTTTGGCTTGGAATCTTTGACAGACGTCAACCACGGAGGCTCGTGGCACAACAGCTTCCTTGCCGCTCCCGGCATCCCCGAGATGTTGCTGGCTGGTCATGAACGGGAGTTTGTCGGCGGATGGGCCCTGCCCATGATGACTGTCGTCGACGACGCCATTTCGGATGAGGACATCGACGAATTCGTTCGTTCCTATGCACGACCAAATGGTTGGCGAGGCACGGCAGGGCTGTACCAAGCCATCTTTACCGACAACGGGATGACGCGGACGCTTGTCCAGACGTACCCACTGTCCATGCCAGTTCTGGCGGTAGACGGAGCGAACGCCCCCATCACGGCGGAGACCTTCCGGCGGATCGCCGCCACGGATATTGATGCAGTCGTCGTTGAGGGAGTCGGGCACCTGGTCGCTCAAGAGGCCCCTGGGCAGCTCGCCGCCGCCATGGAGAAGTTCATCCGCCCAATCGATGCGAGCCAAGCTGGCGACTCAAATACGTAGACTGGCACCACCAAGTCAGCGGGGTGTGGTGGCAGCGCACTGCCGCCGATTTAATCCGCCTCGGAGTAAAGCGCGCACAAGGCAATCAAATTTGCCGAGTCAAGCGGAAGAGCAAGGCACACTTCGAGTACCGGTCAATGAACTGGGCGCGCGGTGAATGCAAGATGGGTGGTTTCGGCGGCACCAAGTCTGCCGGTGCCCCACCAGCCTCTTGGGCCTGGCGTGTGACTGCGGCGAACGGCACGCACCACTCGGCGAAAACCGCGCTGAGCTTTTCGCGCACGACTTCAATACGCTCCGAGTCCTTCAAGGCTCGTTCTGCCCGGCAAATTTCGGTACCTCCAGCCGTTCACGGCTAGGTGTCGGCAATGACATCCAAATATGCCGCAGCCGCTCCAGCAGTGACTGATTGCAGCGCAGGAGATTCTGTCGGCGAACCCGAGAAGTGTCTGTGCGCCCGGGTTCGTTCTCACGGGACAGAACCACTCTTCCAGGTGCGGCTTGGTTGTTCGTCGATGTCCAGAAGGACGCGGCCCGGCTCTAGTGTCGATTCGGTGATGCATGCAATGCCGTTCTTCGTTGCGGCGCAACGCGATCGACCGCCTTCATGTCGCAGTTCGGCAGCTCGATGCTGAGTCGTCATGGATAACCGCAGATGTCCACGAAAGCCTGCCATGCTGGGGTGGCGTTCACGCTGTGCCCCGCGACAACCTCAGCGCTACCGTGCCCGGCTCATTCGAAAAGGCGGGCGTCAACACCGAATGCGCAAAGGTCGCAGTGGCTCACGGTGTGCTTTACATCTTGGCCACCGAGCTCGCCCAAGTGAGCTTCGACGCGCCAATGAAGCTCCTTGGCCACGAATCCATGGTCGCCTCGCAACGCTACGTCGACGGAAGTGACTTCGTCCTAGAGCCCTGGGTCGCTCGACGAACCTACAGACAGCACATGCTCGTGTTGATCGCCAGTTTGACGTGATGAATAGCTGCTGTGTTATCCCTATGTGGTGGAGCAGAATCGGCAAGCTTCAATCCCTGCGAAACGTCAGCCGGGCGGATGGCCGGGCACGCAGCTGGTCGCGATTCATCCGGCGCTGCCTAAGTTTTAACCAGCACCGACGACACGCTCAGTAAGCAAACCTCGGTGTTCTAGCCACGACTGCATTGAGGATCTCGTCGGCAACACACTTCGCGACTGGCGGTCGGGCCGTTGAGGACCTAGCCCACCCTCGGTGGTGGCACGCTTCAGCGGCAACCTCCCTTCAGGAAGAGCGACTACAGACCCAGGTGCAATTACCATGCGTCCCAGTGAGTCAGCTGCTCGGCTGGCAGGCGCTTGGCCTTCTTGAAATCGTTACCCTTGGTGTACGCGACCGGGAACAACCCGCCCTGCGAGTACTCGTTGAACGGGATGCCCAGGACGTCGGCCACCTTCTTTTCGCCGTTGCCTGTCAGATGCAGCGATGTCCATGCCGAACCGAGGCCACGGGAGCGAAGCGCCAACATGAAACTCCAGGTCGCAGGGAGCAGTGACCCCCAAAAGCTGGCACTCGTCCCCGCGGGTGCGCCGTCGGGTCGGCCCTCGAGGCACGGAATCATCAACACTGGAACCTCGTGAAGGTGCTCGACGAGGTACATCGCCGAGTCGACGACCTTGGGGGTGCGCTCGTCGCGGCTGTCGCCGTAGAGGGGCTTTTCCTGCTCCTGGTACAGAGTTGCAGCTGAGCGGTAGACGTCGGCGATGGCCTTCTTCTTCTCGGCGTCCTCGACGAATACCCACTGCCATCCCTGCGAATTGGAACCGGTAGGCGCCTGCAACGCTAGGTCCAGGCATTCGAGCAGGATCTCACGCGGCACCGGCTTGTCGAAGTCGAGCCGTTTGCGTACCGAGCGAGTAGTCGTCAAAAGTTCATCGGCAGACAGGTTAAGGGTCATATGTGGATAATACATTGCGCTAGCAGAGTTTTGGTGAAACACGGCCCATTGCGACCAATTGCGGCCGAGCGGGATCGGTGTTGGCCGAGGTTGCGGAGAAGCACGGTCTAGCCGGGCCTGAAATTGGTCGATTGCGTTGTTAGGGAATACAATCAGGCAGACCCGGCTCCCGCCTAGATCTGAGCCACCTCGACGTGTCTCATTGGTCGGGAGTGTCCATGCCACAGAACGAGCCAAGTGAATCTCAAAGGACTCTCCGGGACCTGCTTCAGCCCAACGCGGTTGAGACATTGGGGCTGGCACCATTGAGACTGCGATGTCGCCTACATTCGTCGATGTTCATGAACGCTGACCGAGGTGATGTACCAAGCGCTGAATTCTCACGCGCAGAACACATGTGAGCATCGGATGAGGCATTCACTTCAGGAGGGCGCGGCTCATGACGACCCGCTGGATCTGGTTGGTGCCCTCGTAGATCTGGGTGATCTTGGCGTCACGCATCATTCGCTCACCGGGAAGTCGGTGGTGTATCCGGCACCCCCGAACAACTGAACGGCATTGGTGGTGACCTCCATGGCGAGGTCGGACGCGAAGCACTTCTACGCTGCGGAGATGAAACCCAGGTCGGGTTCTTCGCGCTCGGCCCGGGCGGCAGCGGTGTAGTGCTTCTGGCGGGTGGTCAGCGGACGAGGCGGAAGAAGCCGCGGACCTGCTCGACAAGAGACTCCGGCTGCTCCAGTGCGGCGAAGTGGCCACCGCGCGGAAGCTCCTGGAACCAGCGCAGATCGGTGAACCGCAACTCGGCCTCCCGCCGCGACGGGCAGTGGATGTCCCGCGGGTACACCGACAGTCCCGACGGCGCGGTGACCCTGTCCCGGAAACTGCCGAAGCTCTCCCAGTACAGTCGGGCCGACGACGTGGCCGACGCGGTGAACCAGTAAACCGAGATCTCGTCGAGAATCGCCTGCCGCGACACCGCGTCCTCCGGGTGCCCGTCGTTGTCGGTCCACGCCCAGAACTTCTCGGCGATCCAGGCGGCCTGCCCCGCCGGAGAGTCGGTGAGTCCGTAGCCGAGGGTCTGCGGCCGCGTCGCCTGCTGCCCCGAGTAGCCCCGTCCGGTGCGCTGGAACTCGTTGGCGGCCTCGAGGTTCGCCTGTTCTCCGGGCGTCGGGTCGTCGAACGTGCCTGCCGCCACGGAGCCCATGTTCACGTGCACGCCGACCACCCGTTCGGGGGCCACCTCGCCCAGCGCGCCGGACACCGCCGATCCCCAGTCACCGCCCTGGGCCCCGTACCGCGGGTAACCCAGGGACACCATCAGGGCGTCCCAGGCGCGCGCGATGCGCTCGACGCCCCACCCGGTGGTCGACGGCTTGTCGCTCCACCCGTACCCGGGCAGCGACGGAGCCACCACGTGGAAGGCGTCGGCAGGGTCCCCGCCGTGCGCGCGGGGGTCGGTCAGCGGGCCGAAGACCTCCAGGAACTCGAGCACCGAACCCGGCCACCCGTGCGTGAGCACCAGCGGCAACGCGTCCGGTTCCGGTGAGCGGACGTGCACGAAGTGGATACCCAGGCCGTCGATCGTGTCGCGGTACTGCGGAAAGGCGTTGAGCCGCTTGGCGAACCCGAAGTCGTACTCCTGCGCCCAGCTGTGGCACAGCTCTTGCGCGTAGGCCAGCGGCAACCCCTGGGACCAGTCGTGCACCGGTTCGGGCTCGGGCCATCGCGTGCGTCGTAGCCGGTCCCGCAGATCCGTGATCTCGGCGTCGGTGACGGTGACCTCGAACGGTTCGGCAGCCACAGCGGCTTCCCTTCTGGCTCGGTGGATCTCGGGTCGGCTACCTGAACCACCCTAGTAGCGGTGGGACCCGACGGCGCCGGGGAAGACCGGTTCGGTCTTGCTGCGCACCGCGGCGATCCCCACCTCCGCGTCGGGCAGGGTGAGGCTGTGGGCCTCCATGTAGAGCGAGTGCTCGAAGATGCTGATGTTCTGCAGGTACCAGTCGTTGAGCGCCGCCTTGGTGGCCTGGATCGCGAACTGGGGGCCGCGCGCAAGCCGTCCGGCGATGTCCTCGGCCGTGGGCATCAGCTCCTCGTGGGGCACACACTTGCCGACCAGGCCCATCTCGGCGGCTTCCCGGCCGCTGATCCGGTCGCCGGTCAACAGGAGGAACTTGGAGCGGGCCATGCCGATCGCGAGAGGCCAGACCAGCGCGGCGTGATCACCCGCGACCGCGCCCAGCTTGATGTGACCGTCCATCAGGACCGCCTTCTCGCTGGCGATGCTGATGTCGGCGAGCAGCGCGATCGCGAGGCCGCCGCCGACCGCGACGCCGTTGATCGCGGAGACGATGGGCTTGCGGCAGGCAATCATGTTGCGCACCAAGGCGCGACCGTCCCTGGTGTCCACGGCCGGTGGGCCGTTGCCGGCCTCGATGTCGCCACCGGCACTGAAGGCCCGGCCCGCGCCGGTGATCAGAGCGACGTTCATGTCGGGGTCGTCGTCGAACTCGCGCCAGATCCGGCCCTGCTCGCCGTGTCCGACCTCGCCGGAGGCGTTCAGCTTCTCCGGTCGGTTCATGGTGATCCGCAGGACCCGGTCCTCGCCGGGTTCCAC
>NZ_JBEVLO010000507.1:0-13659 GCF_040509115.1 Mycobacterium sp.
CAACGGCGTCGAGCGGGAGATCGTCGGTGCGGGCAACGGCCCGCTCGCGGCGTTCGTGGACGCCATCGGCGCGGTCGGATTCGACGTGTCGGTGTTGGACTATTCGGAGCACGCGATGTCGTCCGGCGAGGAAGCACAGGCGGCGGCCTACGTCGAGGCGTCGGTCGGCGGGAAGACCGTCTGGGGTGTCGGGATCGCGACGTCGATCACGACGGCGTCACTGCGGGCCGTGGTGTCCGCGGTGAACCGGGCGGCTCGCGGCTAGCCCAAGAACTCGCGGCTAACCCTAGAAGAGGGTGAACTGATCACCGGCGAGCGTGGCGTCGGTGAACTGCTCCACGTCGGTGCCGCCGACCACGCAGTCCAGCAGGCGCATGAACTCGGCGTCGCTGACCAGCGGCACCCCCATCTCGATCGCCTGGTAGCCACGTCCCTGATCGGGCTGCGGCTCATCGCAGATCACGACTGACGTCTGCTGATCGACGATGTCCGTGTACGCCAATCCCGCGTCCAGCATCCGCTCGATGAGCTCCTCGTAGGTGTGCGTGACCTCCGACGACATCGCCACCCGCATGCCCTGAACCAACGGCCTGCCCGCCACGAACCGGCCGGGATTCTGGAAGTCGCAGGGCAGCCGGGCGGCGATGGTCTTGAGCGGCAGCAGCTCGTCGTGCGTGACCTGACCATTGGGCCAGCTGCGGCGTTTCACCGGACGGACGGGCAGCCACGACTTGCGGTCGTGCGCGCCTGCCAGCGCTGGCTTGAGGATCTGGGCGAGCACCAGGGCGTCGTCGAGCGCGTCGTGGGGCCGCATCTGCGTGACGCCCCAGTGCGCGGCGAGGGTCTCAAGTCGCAGGTTCTCGATGCCGAGATCGAGCCTGCGGGCCAACTCGACCGTGCACATCACGGTGTCGACGGCCAGCTCGGTACCCGCGAGCTCGGCCTCGTTGGCCAAGAAGGCGTAGTCGAAGCCGACGTTGTGCGCCACCAACGTGCGGCCGACGAGCACCTCGTTGAGCTGGCCGACGACGTCGGCGAACGTGGGCTGCCCCTCGAGCATCTCGGTCGTCAGGCCGTGCACGTGGGTAGGCCCAGGATCCACCCCGGGATTGAGCAGGCTGGAGAAACTGGCCTCGACGTTTCCGTCGTCGCCAAGCGCCAGCGCAGCCACGCTCACGACGCGGGCCTGCCGGGGATGGAAGCCCGTGGTCTCCACGTCGACCACCGCCCAACCCGCGCCGGGCTGGGTGGCCGGTCGGCCCCAGGAGCTGCTCGGCCTGCGACATCCAGCAGCAGTTTGGCTCACGTTTCGAGGATGGCACGCTGCCCCGACAACCTCGGATGGCTGGCGCCGCGTGTCGCCCACCGACTTTCCGCCTCCTAGACTGCCGGGAATGGTTACGGCCGGAGGGCATGCGCGCAGCGACCGGGGAATGTCGCTGCGCGGACGGGTGGCGCTCGGCGCGGGATCCGCTGCGCGCTGGGCCTCGCGAATGACCGGCCGCGGCGCGGGCGCGATGATCGGCGGCCTGGTGTCGATGACGCTGGACAGGTCGATCCTGCGTCAGCTCGGGGCTGGGCGCCGCAGCGTCGTCGTGACCGGCACCAACGGCAAGTCCACGACCACCAGGATGACCGCCGCCGCGCTCGCCACCATCGGCCCCGTCGCCACCAACGCCGAGGGTGCCAACATGGATGCGGGTCTGATCGCGGCACTCGCGGGTGCCCGAAAGGCGACGCTGGCCGCGCTGGAAGTCGACGAGATGCACGTGCCGCACGTCTTGGACGCAGTGGAGGCCGCCGTCGTCGTCTTGCTGAACCTGTCCCGCGACCAGCTCGACCGGGTGGGTGAGATCAACCACATCGAACGAACCCTGCGCAACGGGCTGGCCCGCCATCCGGATGCCGTCGTCGTGGCCAACTGCGACGACGTGCTCATGACGTCGGCGGCGTACGACAGCCCCAACGTCGTGTGGGTGGCCGCGGGCGGCAGCTGGGCCAACGACTCGGTGAGTTGCCCCCGCAGCGGTGAGGTCATCGTCCGCGAGCAGTCGCACTGGTACTCGACGGGTACCGACTTCAAGAGGCCAAGCCCGCAGTGGTGGTACGACGACACCTGCGTGTACGGCCCCGACGGTCTGACGTTGCCCATGACGCTGGCATTGCCCGGGGCCGTCAACCGAGGCAACGCGGCCCAGGCGATCGCCGCCGCCGTCACGCTCGGCGCCGATCCTGCCGCAGCGGTGGCGGCGGTGTCCGGCGTCGACGAGGTCGCGGGCCGGTACCGCACGGTCCGGGTCGGCGCGCACACGGTCCGGATGCTGCTCGCCAAGAACCCGGCCGGATGGCAGGAGGCGCTGTCGATGGTCGACAAGCACGGTGCGGGCGTCGTGATCGCCGTGAACGGCCAGGTGCCCGACGGCGAGGACCTGTCGTGGCTCTGGGACGTGCGCTTCGAGGGTTTCGCCGATGAGCCGCCCGCGCCGAGAGCGGACGGCCAAGACACCGCGGTGGTGGCGGCGGGCGAGCGCGGCACCGATCTCGCGGTGCGGCTGGGGTATGCGGGCGTCGAGCACACGCTGGTGCACGACACCATGGCGGCGATCGCGTCGTGCCCGCCGGGCCACGTCGAGGTCATCGCGAACTACACGGCGTTCCTGCAACTCAACCGGCGGCTGCCGTCATGACCGAGTCGACCGTCCGGATCGGGCTGGTGCTGCCCGACGTGATGGGCACCTACGGCGACGGCGGCAACGCGGTCGTACTGCGACAACGATTGCGGCTGAGGGGATTCGACGCCGACGTCGTCGAGATCACGCTTGCCGACCCGGTGCCGGACTCGCTGGACCTCTACACGCTCGGTGGTGCCGAGGACTACGCCCAACGACTGGCGACCAAGCACCTGATCCAGTACCCGGGTCTGCAGCGCGCCGCCGAACGCGGTGCCCCGGTGCTGGCGATCTGCGCGGCCATCCAGGTCCTCGGGCACTGGTATGAGACGTCGTCGGGCGAACGGGTGGACGGTGTCGGCATGCTCGACGTGACGACGTCGCCGCAACCCACGCGGACCATCGGCGAGGTGGTCTCCCAGCCGCTGCTGCCCGGGTTGGCACAGCGCCTGACGGGTTTCGAAAATCACCGCGGCGGAACCGATTTGGGACCTTCCGCGGCGCCGCTGGCCAAGGTCGTCAGCGGCGCAGGCAACCGGGCGGGAAGCGGTTTCGACGGCGCAGTGCAGGGCAGTGTCGTCGCCACGTATCTGCACGGGCCGTGCTTGGCTCGCAATCCCGAGCTGGCCGACCACCTGTTGTCGCGCGTGGTCGGCGAGCTCGCGCCGATCGAACTCGGCGAGGTCGACCAGCTGCGCCGGGAACGGCTGGCTGCACCGCGTCGGGTCTAGGGCCGCCACCCCCGCGAGATCATCGCGTCCCAGACGCTCTGGACGACGTCGTCCTTGCGGTCCTCCTTGATGACGAACGTCACCTTCCAGCCGAGTCGCGCCAGCGTTCGCTTGACCCGGACATCCTTTGCGTACTGAGGGCGATCGGTTCGGTGTTGATCGCCGTCGTACTCCGCACCGACCATGAAGTCCTCCCACCCCATGTCGAGCACTCGGACCCGTCGGTTCCTGGCCTCGAGGACGGGGAGCTGCGTCCTCGGTCGCGGCAGCCCGGCGTCGACGAACCACAATCTGAGCGCCGTTTCCCTCGGCGATTGGGCGCCGCCGTCGACCAACGGCAAGGCCACCCGCAGTGCCTTGAGACCCCGAGCCCCCGGATGGCGATCGACCAATCGCAGCACGTCGCGATCCCTGAACGGGGTGGCCCACTTCAAGGCATCGAGTCGTGCCACCGCCAGGTCTCTTGGCAGGTGCCGACCGAGGTCGAACGCGGTGCGTTCCAAGGTGGTCACGGGGATGCCCGCGACGTGGGTGATCTCGTCAGGAGCGAGGCTTTCGCTCCTGACGATGAGGCCGGGCTGGCGACGAGTGCTGCCGCCGATCAGTTCGATCGGCGTGGTCACGTCCACCCATGGCGCGCCGTGGAGCGCGGACGCCGCAACACCTGCGATCACACCCCGCCCCTTCGACCACAGCCACGCCGCGACCGTCCTGTCTCGAAGCGATGGCTCACACCGCGCGGGAAGGTACACGTCACGAAAGAGCGATCGATGCCAGCGGCGTAACTCGTACGGCGAGACCGCCCCGCTCGCGAGGGCCTCACTGCCGACGAAGACTTCGCTTCTCATGGCCGAAACCTGCCATCGCCCACCGACAGTTCGCGAAATCGACGCTACTGCGCGAAAGTGCGAGTAGCGATGTCCGTAGCGTCGATCTCGCGGAGGCGCGGCGCCCGAGCCTGGCTACAAGCCCAGGTCGCGCAGGAACTCCGGCTTGTAGGCCTCGAGGATCACGTAGCTGGGGTCGGGCACGGGCACGTCCTTCGCGTCGTCGTGGACGGCGTCGCCATCGGTCGGGTTGACCCACTCCTGCGCGTCGGCATCCCAGCGGCTGATGGCGTACTCGGCCTCCAAGTCGTCGGCCTGGACGACTTCGCGGACGGTGCGCTCCGCCTCGCGGGCGTCCTGCAGGCTGCGCGTGTACAGCTGGATGAAGTTGCCGTCGCGGGTCACGGTTACG
This sequence comes from Mycobacterium sp., assembly GCF_040509115.1. Lineage (GTDB taxonomy): Bacteria > Actinomycetota > Actinomycetes > Mycobacteriales > Mycobacteriaceae > Mycobacterium. Next base: position 4,640 of record NZ_JBEVLO010000507.1, read on the forward strand.
CGATTGCCAAGGCGCTGACGGGCATCGTCGTCCACGTCGAGCGACCTCAGCCGCTCCCAGAACGACAGGTGATGCTCGTCGTCGCCGAGCTCGACCTCGACCTTGAACTCCTCATCGGGCATGGTCGCCACCCTAGGCCACTCGCGGCGAGCCGCGAATTAGGCCATCGCCCGACGGCCGGTCAGGGCGCGTCCAAGGGTGAGCTCGTCGGCGAACTCCAGATCGCCACCCATCGGCAGGCCCGACGCGATGCGCGTGACCGTCAGCCCGGGAATGTCGCGGAGCATGCGCACCAGGTAGGTTGCCGTCGCCTCGCCCTCGGTGTTGGGGTCGGTGGCAATGATGACCTCCGCCACGTCGACGCCGTCGACCCGTTCGCCAATCCGGTTGAGCAGCTCGCGAATTCGCAGCTGCTCGGGTCCCACGCCGGACAGAGGATCCAACGCACCACCCAACACGTGATAGCGACCACGGAACTCACGCGTGCGCTCGACGGCCTGCACGTCCTTGGGTTCCTCGACGACGCACACCAGCGACGCGTCGCGACGCGGATCCGAGCAGATGCGACAGCGGTCGTCGTCGGAGACGTTGCCGCATACCGCGCAGAACTTCACCCCGTCGCGGATCCGGTTCAGCACCGCGGTCAGCCGGTCGATGTCCGGCGGTTCGACCGACAGCAGGTGAAACGCAATGCGCTGTGCGCTCTTCGGCCCGATTCCCGGCAGCTTTCCCAGCTCGTCGATCAAGTCCTGAACTGGGCCCTCAAACATGGCGGTACAAGTCAGAGCCCCAGGTTGCCGAGGCCGCCGGCAAGCGGACCAAGCTTGCTCTGCGCCATCAGCGTCACCTGCTGGGAGGCGTCCTTGATGGCGCCCACGACGAGATCCTGCAGGGTTTCGACGTCCTCGGGGTCGACGACCTTCGGGTCGATCGCGACGCCGAGAACCTCGCCGCTGCCCTTCATCGTCACCTGCACCAGACCGCCACCGGCCTGCCCGTGGACCTCGGCGACGGCCAGCGCCTCCTGCGCCTCCATCAACTGCTGCTGCACCTGCTGTGCCTGCGCGAGGAGCGCCGACATGTCTGGCGGTTGGCCGGATTCCATGACGTGTCCCCTTGCGTGTTGGTCGCGAGTTGGTCTCGACTTGATTGCCATCGTCCGCACGTGGCGATTCGCCCTTCAAGCCTAGTCGCCCGCCGGGCTACCTTGGCGCCGTGGACGTACCAGCCTGCCTGCGTGTCGGGGCCGCCTCGGTCAAGCGCATCTCCGCTGCGGTGGCCGCCGGCGTGATCGTCGCAGCGTCGCCCCTACCCATGACGACGCCCGCCGCGGATGCCGCGCCTGCGAACATCGCCGGGATGATCGTCTTCCTCGATCCCGGCCACAACGGGGCCAACGACGATTCGATCAACCGCCAAGTCACGACGGGTCGCGGCGGAACCAAGGACTGCCAGACGAGCGGCACATCGGCCAACGACGGCTACCCCGAACACACCTTCACCTGGGACACCACACTGCGCATCCGCCAATCGTTGACCGCGCTGGGCGTGCGGACGGCGATGTCGCGCGGCGACGACACCGGGCTCGGGCCATGCGTCGACGAACGCGCCGCGATGGCCAACGCGCTCAAGCCCGACGCCATCGTCTCGATCCATGCCGACGGCGGACCGGCTACCGGTCGCGGCTTTCACGTGAACTATTCGTCGCCGCCACTCAACCAGGTGCAGGCGGGCCCGTCAGTCCAGTTCGCGCAGGCCATGCGCGGTCAGCTGCAGGCCGCGGGCCTGTTGCCCGCCAACTACATCGGCCAGGGCGGTCTGTACCCGCGTGCCGACCTGACCGGGCTGAATCTCGCGCAGTACCCGTCGGTGCTCGTCGAGCTGGGCAACATGAAGAACCCCGCCGACTCGGCGCTGATCGAGAGTCCCGAGGGCAGGCAGAAGTATGCCGACGCGGTCGTCCGCGGCATCGCCGGTTTCCTCGCGACGAGGCCGGCGCGGACCGCTTAGCCTCCCTCGCGACTGAAACTCGGTCGCTTACGCTCCCTCGACCTGTGCCTTGAGGTTCTCCAAGACCTCAGCCTGAATCTTGCGCAGGCCCAGGGGTGCGAACGTCTTCTCGAAGAATCCCTTGACGCCACCAGCACCTTGCCAGGAAGTCTTCAGCGTTACCGAAGAACCCGGCCCGGAGGGGGCGACGGTCCAATTGGTGACCATCGTCGAGTTGGCGTCCTTCTCGATTACCGTGTGCCCCGCGACGTCGACATTGGCCTTGACGTCACGTACCCGCGACTCCGTGGCCTGCAGTTTCCAGGTGGCGACGGTGCCAGCGCCCTGCCCGCCCTGCAGAACCTGGTAGCCGCTGTAGTGCGAGGAGAGGATCTTCGGTCGGACGGTTTCATAGTCGGCGACGGCCGTGAAGACGGCGTCGGGCTGGGCATTGATCAAGACAGTGCTTGAGGCGCTGACCTGTCCCATCGGTGAAGACTCCTAGATCAGGGGATGAACGGGTGTGATCCCGGCTCGGTGCGGTCGCATCGGGTGCAACCGGGGACTAGCGTATATGTGTGACTGTTGCATCTGTTGAAGCGCAGTCCCACGCGGCAGGCGTGGAGAGACTGCTGGCGAGCTACCGCGCCATCCCCCCGAACGCCACGGTTCGACTGGCGAAACCGACCTCGAATCTGTTCCGCGCTCGCGAGAAGTCGACGGTCAAGGGCCTGGACGTCTCGGGACTGACCGGGGTCATCTCGGTCGACCCGGAGGCCCGCACCGCCGACGTCGCGGGGATGTGTACCTACGAGGATCTCGTTGCCGCCACGCTTCCGCATGGCTTGTCGCCGTTGGTGGTACCCCAACTCAAGACCATCACCCTCGGCGGTGCGGTCACGGGTCTTGGCATCGAGTCGGCGTCCTTCCGCAACGGCCTGCCCCACGAGTCGGTCCTGGAGATGGACATTCTGACCGGGCAGGGCGAGGTGGTCACCGCGAGCCGCGACGTGCACTCGGATCTCTTCCACGCCTTCCCCAATTCATATGGCACGCTTGGCTACTCGGTGCGCCTGAAGATCGAGCTCGAGCCGGTACGGCCGTTCGTTGCGCTGCGGCACCTGCGATTCCACTCGATCTCTGAGTTGGTAGCCGCGATGGATCGCATCATCGAGACCGGCGGCTTGCACGGCGCACCGGTCCACTACCTCGACGGCGTGGTGTTCAGCGCCGACGAGTCCTACCTGTGCGTCGGCGTGCAGACCGCAACTCCCGGTCCTGTCAGCGATTACACAGGTGACCAGATCTACTATCGATCGATTCAGCACTCCGGGCCGGACCTCGCCGAGAAGCACGATCGGTTGACCATCCACGACTATCTGTGGCGTTGGGACACCGACTGGTTCTGGTGTTCGCGTGCCTTCGGCGCGCAGAACCCGAAGATCCGCAAACTCTGGCCGCGACGCTATCGACGCAGCAGCTTCTACTGGAAGCTGATCGGCTACGACCGGAAGTTCAACATCGCCGATCGCATCGAGAAGCGCAACGGCAGACCACCGTTGGAGCGCGTCGTGCAGGACATCGAGGTGCCGATCGAGCGCACCGCCGAGTTCGTCGACTGGTTCCTGGCCAACGTGCCGATCGAGCCGATTTGGTTGTGCCCGCTGCGGCTCCGCGACGACGCGGGCTGGCCATTGTACCCCATTGCGGGGCATCACACGTACGTCAACATAGGCTTCTGGTCTTCGGTGCCCGCCGGTGCCACCGAAGGCGAGACAAACCGACTGATCGAGGAGAAGGTCAGCGAGCTCGACGGCCACAAGTCTCTGTACTCCGACGCCTACTACTCACCGGAGGAGTTCAACGAGCTCTACGGCGGTGAGACCTACAACACGGTCAAGAAGACCTACGACCCTGATTCTCGGCTGCTCGACCTGTACGCGAAGGCGGTGCAGAACCGATGAGCGCTTGCGCGAAGACGAGACAGAAGCCGATGAGCGCTTGCGCGAAGAGTGGAGGACAACAGTGACGACCTACAAGGAAGAATCGACGCAGGCGGCAACCGGCAGACTCACGCTTGCCGAGATCCTCGAAATCTTCGCCGCCGGTGACGACCTGCCGCTCAAATTCACCGCCTACGACGGCAGTTCGGCTGGCCCCGAGGATGCGGAGATTGGGCTCGACCTGCGCACCCCGCGCGGCACCACCTATCTGGCCACGTCGCCAGGCGAACTCGGCCTGGCGCGTGCCTACGTGTCCGGCGACGTCGAGATGCACGGGGTTCACCCGGGCGACCCGTACGAGCTGCTGCAGGCCCTGGCCGCCAAGCTGGACTTCAAACGCCCGCCCCCACGCGTGCTCGCCAACATCGTCCGCTCAATCGGCCTCGAGCACCTGCGCCCGATCGCACCTCCGCCTCAGGAGGCCCTTCCCCGCTGGCGCCGCATCGCCGAAGGGCTGCGGCACAGCAAGACTCGCGATGCTGAAGCCATCCATCATCACTACGACGTGTCGAACACGTTCTACGAGTGGGTGCTCGGCCCGTCGATGACCTACACGTGCGCCTGCTACCCGGAGCTCGACGCCAGCCTCGAGGAAGCGCAGGACAACAAGTACCGGTTGGTGTTCGAGAAGCTGCGGCTGCAGCCGGGCGACCGCCTACTCGACGTCGGGTGTGGCTGGGGCAGCATGGTGCGTTACGCCGCCCGCCACGGCGTGAAGGCCGTCGGCGTCACGCTATCGAAGGAGCAGGCAGCGTGGGCGCAGAAGGCCATCGCCGAGGAAGGACTGTCCGACCTCGCCGAGGTTCGGCACGGTGACTACCGCGACGTGCGCGAATCCGGGTTCGACGCGGTGTCCTCGATCGGGTTGACCGAGCACATCGGGGTGCACAACTATCCGTCCTACTTCCGCTTCCTCAAGTCCAAGATGCGCACCGGCGCACTGTTGCTCAACCACTGCATCACCCGGCCCGACAATCGCGCAGGCGCCACCGCCGGCGGCTTCATCGACCGCTACGTCTTCCCCGACGGGGAGTTGACCGGCTCCGGGCGCATCATCACCGAGGCTCAGGACGTTGGCCTTGAGGTGGTGCACGAGGAGAACCTGCGCCATCACTACGCGATGACGCTGCGCGACTGGTGCGCCAACCTCGTCGAGCACTGGGACGAGGCGGTCGCCGAGGTCGGCCTGCCCACCGCCAAGGTGTGGGGTCTGTACATGGCCGGGTCCCGGCTGGGCTTCGAGACGAATGTCGTTCAGCTGCACCAGGTTCTGGCAGTCAAGCTCGACAACCACGGTGGTGACGGCAATCTTCCGCTGCGGCCGTGGTGGAACGCCTAGACACCCACGAAGACGTCCAACACCTAGGCGCCGTCGATCCGACGCGCACCCAGTTCGCTCTGAAGTAGTTCGAGGGCAACCTCTTCGGGGTCACGGCGCGGGCCGGTCTCCTCGTGAACGGCTTGGGCGAGCATGCTCTCCTCGTCGTCCTCGATCTCCGGCGGTGGCGGCGCGGCTGGAGACTGCCGCGGGCGGGCGGCGGGTTCGGCTGCGGTGGGCGAGCCGGCCTCACACCGGATGGTCCAGTTCACACCGAGCGCGTCCTTGAGCGCGTCGCGGATGATCTCGACGTTGCGAGCCTCGTTCAGGCGGTTGGCCAACGGCGGCGACACGTGGCTGAGAACCAGAGTGTCGTTCTCGACGGCCAGGACGATGGCACCGTCGAGCATCACGTCGGTGGGCCGTCGACGCTCCCGCACCTTCTCCCTGATGGTGGTCCACATCGCGCGGACGGCCGCGGCGTCGGGTTGACCGGGCACCCCCGGCGGGGCGGACTGCGCAGCGGGCGTCGGCGGCGCGGTCGGCGTCGGTGCAGCAGGCGGCGGCGCGGCAGGCACCGGTGCGGTAGGCACCGGCGGCGGGGTGGGCGCCGCAGCCTTCGGCGGCGCAGGCGGCGCAGGCGGCGCTGGTGTGGACGCGGGGGGCGGCTCGGGGGGCGCGGTGCGCGGCGCGGGTGTGGACGCAGGCGGGCTCGACGGCTTCTCGGCTGGCGCCTTCGAGGGTGCGGCCGCGGCGTCGTCCGGATTGTTGCTTCGACGGACGAACTGTTTGGCCGGAGGCGCCTCGGCCTGCGGCGACCCGGCGGGCATCTCGCCGGCTGGGATCGACACGTTCAGTCTGGTCTCAATGCGTTCGATGCGTTGCAGCAGAGCGGCTTCGGTGTCGCTGGCCGACGGCAGGAGCAGTCGCGCACACACCACTTCCAGTAGCAGTCGTGGCGCGGTGGCGCCGCGCATCTCCCCCAGCCCGGCGTGCACCACCTCGGCATAGCGGGTCAGCGTGGCGGTGCCCAACCGGGCCGCCTGGTCGCGCATCCGCTCGAGCACGTCCTCGGGTGCGTCGACGACTCCGCGGGCGGCGGCGTCGGGCACTGCCTGCAGAACGATGAGGTCCCGGAACCGCTCCAGGAGGTCGGTGGCGAAGCGCCGCGGGTCGTGGCCGGCGTCGATCAGCGATTCGACCGCGCCGAACAGCGCGGCGGCGTCCCCGGCGGCGAGCGCGTCCACCGACGCGTCGAGCAACGCCATGTCGGTGGCGCCGAGCAGGGCAAGCGCACGTGGGTACGCCACCAGATTGCCGTCGGACCCCGCGAGCAGCTGGTCGAGCACCGACAGGGTGTCACGCGGCGAGCCACCGCCTGCGCGGATCACCAGCGGGTAGACGGCGTCCTCGACGGCGACGTTCTCCTGGGCGCAGATGCGTTCCAGCAGGCCTCGCATCGACTTCGGGGCGAGCAGCCGGAACGGGTAGTGGTGCGTGCGGGACCGGATGGTGGGCAGCACCTTCTCGGGCTCCGTCGTCGCGAACACGAAGATGAGGTGCTCCGGCGGCTCCTCGACGATCTTGAGCAGCGCGTTGAAGCCCGCCGTGGTGACCATGTGCGCCTCGTCGACGATGAAGATGCGGTAGCGCGACTGGGCCGGGGCGTAGAAGGCGCGATCGCGCAGTTCACGGGTGTCGTCGACGCCGCCGTGGCTGGCCGCGTCGAGCTCGACGACGTCGACGTTGCCAGGCCCGTTGGGAGCCAGCGCCACGCAGGAGTCACACACCCCGCATGGAGTGGGCGTCGGACCCTGCTCGCAGTTCAGCGAGCGCGCCAGGATGCGGGCGGACGACGTCTTGCCGCACCCACGCGGACCGGAGAACAGGTAGGCGTGGTTGATCCTGCCCGATTCCAGCGCATTCGAGAGCGGCTCGGTGACGTGCTCCTGCCCGACCACTTCGGCGAACGACGCTGGTCGGTACTTGCGGTAGAGAGCCACGGAAGCAGGCTACCCAGGTCCCCCGACTCGTCGCGGGTTAGGAGCTTCCCAGCATGGACTCGGTGGCGGCGAAGAGCGCGCACGTCGCCAGGCCGTCGATCGCGGCGTTCAGGTCGGACTCGGGCGGGAACGACGGCGCGATGCGAATGTTCTTGTCCTCCGGGTCTTTTCGGTAGGGGAACGCTGCGCCGGCCTCCGTGACCGCAATGCCGGCATCCTTGGCAAGCGCGATGGTGCGCCGAGCGGTGCCGGGCCACACGTCGAGGCTGACGAAGTAGCCGCCCTTCGGATCGCTCCACGAGGCGATCTTCGACTCACCGAGGCGGTCGTCGAGGATCTCGGCGACGCGGGCGAACTTCGGCGCCAGCAGCTGCTGATGGCGCCGCATGTGCAGCCGAACCCCGTCGGCATCGCCGAAGAAGCGGAGGTGGCGCAGCTGGTTGAGCTTGTCGGGACCGATCGACTTCTTGACTGCATGCTGCAAATACCAGGCGATGTTGCCCAGCGAGCCGCCGAAGAAGCAGGTGCCCGCCCCGGCAAAGGTCATCTTGGAGGTCGACGCGAACACGTAGGGACGGTTCTGGTTACCGGCCTTGGCAGCCAGCCCGAGCACGTCGACGTTCTTCACGAAGTCGTGCGTGAGGGTGTGAAGGATGTAGGCGTTGTCCCAGAACAATCGAAAATCTGGTGCCGCCGTGTGCATTTGGACCAGACGGCGAGTGTTCTCCCAGGAGTACACGGTGCCGGTCGGGTTGGAGAACACGGGTACGCACCACATGCCCTTGATGGCGGGGTCGGCGGCGACGAGCTCCTCGATGAGTCCGACGTCGGGGCCGTCCTCGCCCATGGGAACCGGGATCATCTCGATGCCGAAGCTCTCGGTGATGGCGAAGTGGCGGTCGTAGCCGGGGGCGGGGCAGAGGAACTTCACCACCGGCTCCTGAATCCAGGGCCGCGGCGAGTCGACGCCACCGTGCAACAGCGAGTACACGACGATGTCGTGCATCATTTCCAGGCTCGCGTTGTTGCCTGCGATCAGGTTGGGGACCGGGATGCCCAGCAGTTCACCGAAGATGGCCCGCAGTTCGGGCAGTCCGTGCAGACCGCCGTAGTTCCGGGTGTCGGTGCCATCACCATCGCGGTAGTCATCGCCGGGCAGCGTCAGCAGCTCGTTGGACAGGTCGAGCTGGGCCGCCGACGGCTTTCCGCGGGTGAGGTCCAGCGCGAGCTTCTTGGCCTGCAGATCGACGTAGTTCTGGCGCTGAAGATGGTGCTGCGCCTCCAACTCGTCACGGCCAAGGGACAGAAACGACACGGCAGGCCTTTCCTCTAGGCCGTGAATCAGAAGGGGACCCCGCGCACCCGCCAGAGCCCATTGACCCTTGCTGCCTTCCGGCCCTGGGGGAGTTCACAGGATGGACGCCGCGCGGGGTCCGGGTTGAGTGTAGTACGTGGCGCACAGGGGGAGGAGCGGAGCGACCCGGGGAACATGCACAGGGGCAGGAGCGGAGCGACCCGGGGAACGTGCTCGGGGCTGCGCCCCAGGTTCGGCCAACCCAGCTCGTGCTGAGCAGGGAGCCCCGTCGGCTACCATGGCCCGCGGAGGATTCGCCTAGTGGCCTATGGCGCTCGCCTGGAACGCGGGTTGGGTTAATAGCCCTCAGGGGTTCAAATCCCCTATCCTCCGCAGCGGTCCGGGCGCGACCA
>NZ_JBEVLO010000508.1:0-3749 GCF_040509115.1 Mycobacterium sp.
AGACGGTCGTGGTCGGCGGGGCACTGAGTGCCACGGCGCTCGGGTACTACCGGTATGGCCGGCGGTTGGGGGCGCTGCCGGAGATGGCGGTGGTCGACGTCGGGTCGTATGTGCTGTTCCCGGCCTTCTCCCGGCTCGCAGGCGATCAGGAGCGGTTTCGGTCGGCCTTCCTGAGGGCCCTGCACGTGTTGTGGTGTCTGATGGTCCCGGTCGCGTGCTTCATCATCGCTGCCGGCGAGCCGCTGGTGACGGTGCTGCTCGGCGAGAAGTGGCGAGGGGCCGGTGTGATGCTGGTCGCCCTCGCAGGTATCGGGCCCGGGGTGGCGCTGATGGCGATCGGCATGGAGTCGATCAAGGGTGTCGGTCGGACCCGCCTGCTGCACTGGGTGACGCTGGTTGGCACTGTGCTCGGAATCGGCCTGTTGTTCCTGTTGCTGCCGCTCGGTGTGATGGGCGTCGGCCTGGCGCTGTCGATCTCGTGCCTCATCGCAGGCGCCCTGAGCCTGCTGCTTGCCCGGCCGCTGGCCGGGGTGACGTTCGGTGAGCTGGCGCACCGGCTGGTCCCGCCGATTCTCGTGGTGGCCCTACCAGCCGTCACGATCGGACTCCTCGAGCACACGCTGATCCGCTCCGACCATCACGGCTTTCTGCTGGGCACAGCGCTTCTGCTGGCGGAGGGTGTGGGCTACCTCGCGGTCTATGGCGCAGGCCTGGCCCTGTTTGCGCCCGCAGCGTGGCGTGAACTATCGGCCGCGGCGCGGCAGCTCCGGCACCGGTGACCCTCGATGATCGCCTCGAGCATGCAAGTGCAGAGCACGTCGCCTCGATCGAGTGACGAACTTCAGAAGTGTTCGAAGCGCCCAACAGCAAGAGACTGGGGATGGAGTCCAAATTATGTCGCGCGTTTTGCAGCAAGGTTCGGCGCACGTGGATGAGCGAGCCGACGTGGCCTGGAGCATGATCGATTTCGACGCGCTCAGCGCGGGGGAACTGGAGAAGTGGCGGCTGGTTCGCGAGTCGGATCCGTCGCTCGCCAGCCCGTTCTTCCACCCCGCATTCGCAGGCGCGGTGCACTCGGTGTTCGGCAACGTTCAGGTGGCCACCGACCACGATCGCCAGGTGTGGTTTCCCCTGCAGGTACGCAGGCGGGTGGCGCGCCCGGTACTCACACCGGGCGCGGACTTCCAGGGCCCGATCATGCCGCCAGGTACACGCATCGATCCTCTCCAGTTGGTGCGGGAAACGGGTTTGCGCGCACTGCAATTCAAATTCCTGCAGGAGCGCTGCACCGACTTCGACCCGTGGATCGAGGAGCGCCAGCCGTCTCCGTTCCTCGACGTCACCGGCGGGCTGGAGGGCTATCTGGCCCGGGTCGGCAAGCAAGGCAGGCACAAGATGAAGAGGGTGACCAACAGGGCCGCGCGCGAGCTGGGCGAAATCCGCCTGGTCTGGGACTGCCGTGACCCGGGCCTGCTGGATCAGCTGATCGAGACCAAGCGCGCCCAGTATGCGGCAACGGGCGGGTATGACTTCTTCGCCCTGGCCCGAAACCGGGACTTGGTGCATCGACTCGCGGAGACCAGAGTGGATGGCTTCGAAGGCGTCCTGTCAGCGGTGTACGCGGACGACACACTGCTCGCCGCTCACTTCGGGCTGCGCGATCGCGACGTCCTGCATTGGTGGTTCCCGGTCTTCAGCCGGGAGCACTCCCAGGTGTCTCCGGGATGGATCCTGTTGCGCGAGTTGATCACAGCGGCGCCGGCCAACGGCGTCACACGCATCGACCTCGGGGTCGGCGACGAGGACTACAAGCTTCGGTCGATGACGGGTTCAGTGTCCGTCTGCGGGGGTGAGGTGACTGCGACAGCTCTTGAGAAGCGGCTGTTCTCGGCACGTCGTGCCGCCATCGGCGGGTTGAAGTCCTCACCCCTCTGGCCGCATCTGCGCTCGGTGAAGAACCGAACCATCAGGGTCGCCCACGAGGGCGGCAGTCGAGGAGGCGGACGATGAGAGTCCTGCGGTCCATCCGTTACAACGCGAAAGAGGCGCGCGACATGGGCTTCCCCTACGCCGCACGTCGTCTGGTATCGCGATCGTCGCCGATGGTGCGGGTCCCGATCAAGGGAGTGGGGCCACTGACACTGCGGCTCGGTTCATCCGACGAACCCACGGTTCGGCAGATATTCGTCGACGGTCAGTACGACATGCGTTGCATCCCCCAATGGCGTGACATCGAGCGGCGGTACGAGGAGATACTCCACCACGGTCGGCGTCCACTCATCGTCGATGCCGGCGCGAATATCGGGGCAGCCTCGTTGTACTTCGCGCGTGAGTTCCCCAGAGCGAAGATCGTGGCGGTCGAGCCAGAACCATCGAACGCTCGACTCTGCTGCGAGAACACCAGTGCCTTCGACGTCGAAGTGCTGCCGATGGCGATCGGATCGGCCCGGGGCAAGGTGTCGTTGGTAGACGAGGATTGCGAGAATTGGGCGTTTGCCACTAGGCGCTCGAGTGATGGCGACATCGCCGTCTGCACCATCAACGACATCGTCACGAATCATCATGGCGAATGCGATCTGTTCCTCGTCAAGATTGACATCGAGGGTTTCGAGTCCGACCTCTTCAGTGCGAACGTCGAGTGGGTCCGCGACGCCAAGATCATCTTCATCGAGCCTCATGACTGGCTCTTGCCAGGGCAGGCGACGAGTAGGAATTTTCAGCGTGTGCTCGCCGAACACGAATTCGACGTGATCGTGAGCGGTGAGAATCTTCTCTATGTCCGGCGCTAGAGATGTCCGGCGCTAGAGATGTCCGGCGCTAGAGATGTCCGGCGCTAGAGATGTCGGCGTCAGAGCTCTTCTCTGCGGATGCCGCCGAACTGGATCTGGTTGGTGATTCCGGCGCCCCTCTGTGCGTACCAGCCGAACTGGAGGTACGGGATGCCGTCGAACACTGTCGGCACGCCGGTGGCATCGACGTACTGAACGTCATCCATCCAGACCTTGTAATAGCCGTCCGCCGAATACGACCACTTCACTTCCAATTTCACCGTCATCCACTGGCCCCACGGCACGGCGGGGCCGGTCGTGAAGACGTATGAGGACGTGGTAGGGCCGGAGGCGATGTCACGAGCGATGCGAAAGGTGGAGTTGCTGTTGAGGGCTAGGTGATGGCCGCTACCCGTGTTGGTGTGGAACTCCCACAACAGGCCGGTGTGCCACGTGTCGGCCAGGGATTGCTTGGGCAGCAGCATGTGGAACGTCCAGCGTTCCTCACGCCCGATGGTCGACGTCGCCGGGTTCTTCACCGCCAGAATCGCTTTGCACGTCGAGTCCCACGGGGCGACCTTCGAGTCGGGCACTATGAACTCGAACCCGTCGCCGTACGGAGTGGATACCGTCGAGAACCCGTCGGCGGCGACAGCGGGGCTGGTCCACTCGGGTGAAAACGCCGCCGACAGATCACCGAAACTGGCTATGGCTTCCCCGGGGCTGGGCGGCGGACTCTCCGCATGGCTCGAACCGTCAGGCCTTGCCTCCGAAACCGCAATGCCGCCCCCGCCACGCAGTGCGTACCCCAGGCCAAGGAGTCCGCCACCCGCGCCGAGCATCGCCAGCACCTGCCGCCTGTTCAATGTGGCCACGTGGTATCGCTCACCGGCCTCACCTCCCCGCAGCCGAGCCTATGCCTCGAGCGGTGGGGTGTCCACGTTTTCCTTCGCCAGCCATCGTCAATTACAGCTAACAAGC
>NZ_JBEVLO010000509.1:0-17093 GCF_040509115.1 Mycobacterium sp.
CGGAGTAGGACCGCCCGGTCGCACCGGGTCCGCCGCTGAAGAGGGTGTCGCCGCTGAACACCGCGCCGAGTTCGGGGGCGTACCAGCAAACCGAGCCTGGTGAGTGGCCGGGGGTGTGCATTGCGCGAAGTTCCACGTCCCCTGCCTGCAGCACCAGACCGGCGTCCACTGAGCGGAAGTCCTTGTCCGGATGCGTCATTCGCCACAGCACGTCGTCGGCCGGGTGCAGCAGAACGGGTGCATCGAGCGCCGCGCTGAGCTCGGGTGCCACGGTGACGTGGTCGTTGTGGCCGTGCGTGCACACCACGGCGACCACGTTGCGACCCCCGACGGCCTCGATGATCGGTGCCGCCGTGTGCGCGGCGTCGAACACCACGACGTCGGAGTCGTCCCCGACGATCCAGATGTTGTTGTCGACATCCCAACTGCCGCCGTCGAGTTCGAACTTGCCGCTGGTGACCAGCCGCTGGATGGCACCCATTAAAGCTCTCCCTTCGGCGCGCACGCGTTCATCACAGGATCACCACGGAGCGCAGGACCTCACCGGTGTGCATCTTGTGGAACGCGTCCTCGATGTCCTCCAGCCCGATGCGCTCGGAGACGAACTTCTCCAGCGGCAGCCTGCCCTGGCGGTAGAGGTTGATCAGGGTGGGGAAGTCACGCTCGGGCAGGCAGTCGCCGTACCAGGACGACTTCAGCGCGCCGCCGCGGGAGAAGAAGTCCACCAGCGGCATCTCCAACGTCATGTCCGGGGTGGGCACGCCTACCAGGACCACGGTGCCTGCCAGGTCGCGGGCGTAAAAGGCCTGTTTCCAGGTTTCCGGGCGTCCGACGGCGTCGATGACCACGTCGGCGCCGTTGCCGTCGGTGAGGTCCTGGATGGTTTCGACGATGTCGAACTCGGCGGCGTTGATGGTGTGGGTGGCGCCGAAGTCGCGGGCCCAGTTCAGCTTCTTCTCGTCGCGGTCCACGGCGATGATCGTCTTGGCCCCGACCAGGGCGGCGCCGGCGATGGCCGCGTCACCGACGCCGCCGCAGCCGATGACGGCGACGGTGTCGTCGCGGTTCACCGCGCCGGTGTTGATGGCCGCGCCGATGCCCGCCATCACGCCGCACCCGAGCAGGCCCGCCACGGCGGGGTCGGCTTCGGGATCGACCTTGGTGCACTGGCCCTCGTGGACGAGGGTCTTGTCGGCGAACGCGCCGACGCCCAGGGCGGGGGACAGTTCGGTGCCGTCGGTCAACGTCATCTTCTGAGCGGCGTTGTGGGTGTTGAAACACAGGTGCGGGCGGCCGCGTTTGCAGGCTCGGCACTGCCCGCAGACTGCGCGCCAGTTCAGGATGACGAAGTCTCCGACCTGCACGTTGGTCACGCCCTCGCCGATGGCTTCCACGGTGCCCGAAGCCTCGTGACCGAGCAGGAAGGGGTAGTCGTCGTTGATGCCGCCCTCTCGGTAGGTCAGGTCGGTGTGGCACACCCCGCACGCGATGATGTCGACCACCACCTCAGAAGGCCCCGGGTCGGGGATCACGATGTCGACCAACTCCACCGGCTGCTTCTTGGACCGCGAGATAACCCCACGCACTGTCTGACTCATGGGTACAAACTAGCGGCCGCAGTGAGCCGGTTGGGCGGTGATGCCCGCACTGGTTCCCTCCCAAGGCTCGCCACCGCTCGTCGACGCCTCGCGCGATCCCGCGCAGACGCCCAAACAGGTCGTCGACGGGTACGGGATGGGCCTGTCGAAGAGGCCCCTCGAACTCGTCTGAGCAGTACCGTTGAATGCGATCGACATGACACTCGAACTCGACAACCCCACCGAACTCCTGGCCGCGGCCCGGCTGGCGCACAGCAGGCGGGATTGGCACGCCAGCTACGGCGGGTTCAGCCGGGCCGGCGAAATCGGCCCGCTTGCCGCCGACGACCTCGACGCGATGTCGACGTCGGCCCTACGGCTCGGGTACGTCAAGGAATCCCTACGCCTGGCGGAGCTGGTCTTCGCCCGGTTGGCCAGGAGAGACCCGACCGCCGCTGCGATGAAGGCGGCCGAGGTGTCGCTGGCCTGGTTCTCCCGGGGCGACCTCAATATCGGCGAGGCTTGGATGAACCGTGCCCGTCGGCTGCTCGACGGTGCCCCAGAGGGCAGCGCGCACGGCTACCTCGCCTACCTAGTGGCGATTCATGCGGTGATGCAGCGTCGACTCGACGGCCTGCCGGACCGGGTGCGCGAACTGGACGAGATCAGCGCGCGGCTCGACGATCCCGCACTGACGGCCCTCGCCTTCGTCGCGAGGGGGATCGAGGCGATGCTGGACGGCCGGATGGCCGAGGCTTACCGGCTGATCGACGAGGCGATGCTGCCGGTACTCGCCGATCAGGTGCCCATCGAGTGGGCGGGCGACATCTACTGCATGGTGCTGCACCACTGCCACATCGTCGCCGACCTGCCGCGGATGCGGGCCTGGACGCTGTCGATGGCGCAATGGTGTGAGGTCGCAGGGTCCCTGCCATACGGCGGGGTGTGCGAGGTGCACCGGCTGCAACTGCAGGACGGCGCCGACGACTACCGGCAGATCGAGCACCGGTTGGTCACGGTCAGCAGCAATCTGGCGCCCGTCAACAGCTGGGCGGCTGCCGAGGGGTTCTATCAACTTGGCGAGGTGCGACGGTTGCTCGGGGACGTCGACGGTGCGCAGGCGGCCTTCGCCAAGGTCCGTGAGCTCGGGATGGAACCGCAGCCGGGTGAGGCTCTGCTGCGCTGCGGACAGGGTGACAAGGAGACCGCGTGGACGGGGCTGCGCGTCGCGCTGGTGGGACTGCATGCCATCGACAGAATGCGTCTGCTGCGCGGCGCCGTCCAGGTCGCGCTGGCCAGAGACGACCTCGTCGAGGCCGAACGTCATTGCCGCGAACTGGAATCCGGTGCCCAGGTATTCGGCACACCGGGGTTCATGGCGTTTGCCGCGCATGCCCGTGGCGCGCTGCTCGTCCGTCGTGGCGAGCACGGCGCCGCCGTCACCGCGCTGGAATCGGCGCTTCGCGAATATCGCGCGCAGCAGTGCCGTTACGAGATGGCCGAGGTGTACGAGTGGATGGCGCTGGCCCACCGCGGGCTCGGCGACGACACCACTGCCGCGGCCGACGTCGCCACCGCGGGCAACATCTACGACCAGCTCGGCGTGGAGCCCGCAGGCATCTGCGGAAACGAGACCCCCGGCCGTCTGACCAAGCGCGAAATCGACATCATCCGCCGCATCGCCGCCGGCGCCTCCAACCGTGACGTCGGCAAGCAGCTCTACATCAGCGAGAAGACGGTCAGCCGTCATCTCGCCAACGTCTACGCCAAGCTCGACGTCTCCTCGCGCACCGCAGCCGTGGCATGGGCGCATCAGAACAACGTGCTCTGAGACCCTTCGTCTACACACTTTCGCCCACGGGGCGACCGCGGAAATACACCTTTCGCCCGATGTCGCGGTCTGCCCCGTCGTCCTAGCGTCGAATCATGACTGCGACCGAAGAATTCGCCGCCCGCATCGCGGGCACCATCGACGGGGCAAGCGTCGCCATCCTGCTCAGCATCGGGCACCAGACCTCGCTGTTCGACAGAATGGCCGACCTGCCACCCGCGACCAGCACCCAGATCGCGGACGCCGCGGGCCTCGACGAACGCTATGTGCGCGAATGGCTCGGCGGAGTGACCGTCGCCCAGATCGTCGACTACGACCCTGCGACACAGACCTATTGGCTGCCCGCGGAGCGCGCCGCCGTCCTGATCCGCGCCGCGGGTCCGGACAACCTGGCCCGCGTCGCTCAGTTCATCCCGCTGCTCGGCGAGGTCGAACAGAAGGTGATCGGCTGCTTCACGGCCGGCGGCGGGCTCTCGTACGCCGACTACCCGCGGTTCCACACACTGATGGCCGAAATGAGCAACGAGGTGTTCGACGCCGCCCTGGTCGACGTCGTCCTCCCTCTCGCCGACGGGCTGACCGACAAGCTGCTCGACGGCGCCGAGGTTGCCGACATCGGTTGTGGGAGTGGACATGCCATCAACGTGTTGGCGCGGGCGTTCCCCGCGAGCAAGTTCACCGGCATCGACTTCTCAAGGGAGAGCGTGGCGGCGGGCGCGGCCGAAGCTGCCCGGTTGGGCCTCGGCAACGCCTCCTTCCTGGTGCGGGACGTGGCCGAACTCGACATCGACGACGGGTATGACCTCGTCACGGCATTCGATGCGATCCACGACCAGGCCAGGCCTGCGCGCGTGCTCGAGGAGATCTACCGCGCGCTGCGCCAAGGGGGCACGTTCCTGATGGTCGACATCAAGGCCTCGAGCAGCCTGGAGGACAACGTCGGCGTGCCGATGGCACCGTACCTGTACGCCGTGTCGACGATGCACTGCATGAGTGTGTCCCTCGGGCTCGACGGGGCAGGCCTCGGCACGGTGTGGGGCCGCCAGCTCGCCACCTCGATGCTCGGCGACGCCGGATTTCGCGACATCAGGGTCGCCGAGATCGGGTCGGATCCGTTCAACGACTACTACGTCGCCTCCAAGTAGCGACTTCCGGTCGACGATTCGCGTGGCCGGCACCCCAAATGGGAGGGATACGACGATGCCGTTCGTCAACGTCCGTTCGTCGACGTCGAGGTGATCGCGGCGGGACAACCCGTCTAGGCTGCTTCGGCATGCCCGCTCTGGATGCACTCTCCGATTGGCCGGTCCCGACCGCTGCAGCCGCGGTCGTCGGGACTTCCGGTGTGTTGGCCGAATTCGGCGACACCGGTCGCAGGTTCGCGCTGGCGTCGGTGACCAAGCCTCTTGTCGCCCGCGCCGCCCAGGTGGCCGTCGAGGAGGGCGTGGTCGAGCTGAACACGCCTGCGGGACCACCCGGATCGACGGTGCGTCATCTGCTGGCCCACACGTCGGGTCTATCGATGCGCTCCGCCGACGTCATCGTCGAACCGGGCAAGCGCAGGATCTACTCGAACGAGGGCTTTGCCGTGCTGGCAGCCGTCGTACAGCAGGCCTCGGAGATCCCTTTCGACCAATATCTGGCCGAGGCCGTCTTCGAGCCCCTCGGCATGACGTCCTCCGAGCTGTCGGGCGGGGCGGAGGCGGCCGGTTACGGGGGCCACTCGACGGTGGCCGACCTGGTCGCATTCGCGGGTGAGTTGCTGCGGCCGCAATTGGTGTCCGAGGAGATGCACGCCGACTCGATCGGCGTGCAGTTCCCCGGTCTTGACGGGGTCCTGCCGGGCTACGGCGCCCAACGACCGAACGACTGGGGACTCGGATTCGAGATCCGCGACACCAAGTCGCCACACTGGACGGGTTCGGCAAACTCGGCGAGGACGTTCGGTCACTTTGGTCAATCGGGCACGTTCATCTGGGTCGATCCCGCCGTTGAGCTGGCCCTTGTCGTGCTGACCGACCGCGACTTCGACCGGTGGGCGCACCCGCTGTGGCCGGCGATCTCTGATGGAGTGCTGAGAGAATTCGGGCCACACTAGCGCAACGCCTGCCCCACAGGGCACAATAGACACGCACGAAACAACTGCAACTTTTCGGAATCACTAGGTCGTTGGGGAAGACGTCCCTTTTGGAGCCGAAGGAGCAGATGATGCGTGCGTCGAATCAGTTCGCCGACGTGACGACTGGTGTGGTGTACGTCCACGCCTCGCCCGCGGCGGTATGCCCACACGTGGAGTGGGCCCTTTCGTCGACCCTGTCGGCGCGAGCCAACCTCAAGTGGACGCCGCAACCCGCCATGCCCGGGCAACTGCGCGCCGTCACCAACTGGGTCGGTCCCGTGGGGACCGGCGCAGCCCTGGCCAATGCGCTGCGGTCGTGGTCGGTGCTGCGCTTCGAGGTCACCGAGGACCCCAGTGAGGGTGTCGACGGCCATCGCTGGTGCCACACTCCACAGCTAGGACTGTGGAGCGGGGTGATGAGTGCCAACGGCGACGTGATGGTCGGCGAGCTCCGGTTGCGAGGGCTCATGGCCTCGGGGGCAGACACCCTGGCCGCCGAACTCGACACCGTTCTGGGCACGGCCTGGGACGAGGCGCTGGAGGAGTTCCGCGGAGGCGGCGACACCGGTGAACTCACCTGGTTGAACCGGGGCGTCGGCTAGGTCGCCCCTAGAGGGACGTGCGCCAGTCGTTCGTAGAGGCGTTCGCGTAGGCGCGCAGCTGCAGGGCGATCCGCAGTCGAAGCGCGTGCGGCTCGGACTGCCAGTCCGGCCCGAGGATCCGGCACACCCGGTCGAGGCGTTTGACGATGGTGTTGTGGTGCACGTACATGCCGCGGGCCGTGGCGGCGACGTTGGTCCCGTTGGCGTAGAAGGACTCGAGGGTGGCCAGCAGGTCTGCGCTGTGCTCCTCGTCGTAAGCCGCCAGCCTGCCGAGCACGTCGTCGATGAAGTCCCGCAACTCGTGCTCCCGGCCCGGCGTGAACAGCATGGAGTACAGCGCGAATTCACGCGTCGTCGCGGCGACACTCCGCTGGCCGAGGCCGCGCAGCAACGCGAGGCACCGGCGGGCCGCGACAAAGGAATCCGGAAGGTCACCGCGCATGGCGTCGACGGGAGAGGACGCGCAGACGACGGCGGGGATCGACAGCTCGTCGGTCAGGCGATGACGGATGGTTTCTGCAGCACGACCGGGGTCCCTAGCGGGCAGCACCACCGAGACGGCGCCATTGTGCTCGCCACCGATGCCACCAAGGCGGCGAGCGAACTCGGAGATCACCCGCCGGGTGCGCACCAGATGCTCCGGCGGCACCGCGACCGCGATCGCGACCAGGTCATGGTCCAGTGACAATCCGCGCGCATCGGCGCGCAAGCGGATTGCCTCGGACAGCGGATGGCGGGATTCGAGGATCTCGTGGAGCAGCTCGCCGCGGACCTCCTCCTCGGCCTCGACCAACGCCTGTTGCCGCAGCGCGAGCAATGCGACGATGTCCGCCGCCCGCTCGAAGGTGCCGCGCCGCAGCGGGGTGAACTCGTCGGCGTTCTCCAGGACGAGGGCGCCGACGTACGAGTTGCCGGCGCTGAGGGCCACCACGTGACGCCACCCCGTGTCACCCAATTCGGCACTGTCCGTTATGCCGCTGCGGTGGCACTCCCTGGCCACCGCCAACATCTCGGGCGACGGCTCGCGACCGTCACCGGCGGCCTTGCTCGCCGCGGACAACCGATCGCTGGAGTCGACCATCAGCAGCGTGCCGCGGAAGAACGTCGACATCGCCTCGACGATGTCACCGAAACCCCCACCGTCGGCCACCAGGCGGACGAGGTCGCCCTGAAGCCGAGCCGCCCGTTCGAGCTCGGACTTGTTCTCCCCGATCTCGCGCGCCGTTTCCCGCAGACCCTCGAAGGACTGCGCGTTCTCGATGGCCAACGACGCGAGATCGGCGAGCTCCTGGAGCACCGCGACCTCCTGGGTGCCGAAGGCACGCTCGACGCGGTTGGCGGCGTAGAGGATTCCCGCCGCCACGCCCTGAACGATCAGGGGAATGCCGAGGACCGACTTCAGCGCATCCTCGGTCAACGCCGAGTCGACGAACTGATCGTGCTCGAAGTCGTTCGACTCCAGGTAGTTCCGCGTCCAGAACGGCGCGCCGCTCTCGTAGATGCGTGCCACCATGCCATGGCCGTCCTGGACGCGGATGTGCTTGAAGTTGGGGCTCTGCAGCCCGACGCTGGCCTTGATGTAGCTCCATCCGGTGCCCCGTTCGCTGAGCAGCAGGTACGTCGCGTCCGCCGACGGGATCAACGCGTGGGCGTTCTGCACGATCGCCTCGAGCACCTCGTCGGTGTTGCGGACCCGAGCCAGATCCACGGCGATGTCATGCAGCGCAGAGAGTTCGGCGCCCCGCCTGCGCTGGTATTCGAGGAGGTCGTGAACGCGCCGGACCGATGCCTGCACCTCGTTGCGGCGCTCCTCGGTCGACATCGACTCCAGAAGCGTGACCAGCTTGTTGGCCACGTCGTGGACGCGGCTGGTGTCCCGGTCGCCAACCAGGCTGTCCAGCACGTCCCGTATGGCGACGGGGATTCCGTCGTCGGTCACCGAGGTGTCATCCGCATGCCTGCGTCCAATCTGATGCATTCCGCATTGAGGTAGGGGTTGGCGACGATGTGTTCGACGAGTGCGGCGAATTCGTCTGGTGCGCCCATCCTTCGCGGTTCCAGGATCATCTCGAGTAGCGAGTCCTGCACCTTGTCGGTCATCCCGGCCACCATCGCCGTTCCGAACATCCCTGGTGCGATCGCGTTGACGCGGATTCCCTTGCCAGCCAGGTCGCGGGCGAGGGGTAGCAGCATTCCGATCACGCCGGCTTTGCTTGCGCTGTACCCGGATTGGCCGACCTGGCCGTCGTACGCAGCGCCGGAGGCGGTCAGCACGACGACCCCGCGCTCGCCCCCGGGATTTCCCCCGTCGCTTCGCTCGCCCCCGGGATTTCCCCCGTCGCTTCGCTCGCCCCCGGGATTGTCCAGCATCGCCGCCACCGCCACGCGCACGACGTTGAACGTGCCGACGAGGTTCACCTCGATGGTGCGGCGGAAGCCGTCCAGCGAGGCCGCGACGCCGCGGCTGACGACCTTGGCTGCAGGCGCGATGCCCGCACACGCCACCGCGAGGTGCACGGCGCCGAACTCGTCGACGACGCGGTCCAGTGCGGACTCCGCCTGCTCCGCCGACGTCACGTCGACCGTGAGGGCCAGTCCGCCAATGGCATTCGCGGTCGCCGCGGCGGCCTCGGCGTTGGCATCCCACACTGCGACCCGCGCACCCCCGTCGGCCAGTCGCAGTGCGGTGGCCCGCCCGAGACCTGACCCACCACCGGTGACGATCGCGGTCTTGTCCTTGAGATCCATGGTCAGACCGCCTCGACCACTTCTTGGTCGTGCAGCGTGCGCCGGTCGGAGGTTTCGACGAGTGCCCGGGTGCAGACGATGCTGAGCAGCGCGAGAAGGGCGAGCATGACGCCGACCGCGAAGCTGCCGAACGCCTCGGTCAGCACGGGCGCCAGTAGCGGCGGCAGCGCGCCACCGATGATGCCACCCAGGTTGTAGCCGGTGCCCGCACCGGTGTACCGGTACCTGGTCTCGAACAGCTCCGGCAGGAACGCGCCCACCGGGCCGAATGCGAACCCGTACAACACCAGGGTGCCGGTCAGGGCGATACCGAACGCGATGCCGCCGCCGAGGTCAAGGAGGGGAAACACCAGGAGCGACCAGACGAGCGCGGCGACACCGGTTCCCATGATGACGCGTCGTCGTCCCAGCCGGTCCGACAGACGGCCGCCGACGACCACCGCGATCGCCGTGAACAGCGCGGCCACGATCCCCAGCGACAGGACGGTCGCACGTGTCAAGCCCGCGACCCCGGTGCCGTAGGAGGTGAAGTACGCCGAGCCCATGTAGAACAGCGAGAACAGAATGCCCATCAATCCGGCCGACAACAGCACCTCGCGAAGCTGGTTGCGCATCACGCCTGCGAAGGGTGACTGGCCTGCCGGGCCCGCTCTCCCGGCGCGCTGGGCATCACGGAAGACGGGCGTCTCCTCGATCGACACGCGGACCCAGAGGCCGAGAATGACCAGGATGGCGCTGGCTAGAAACGGTACGCGCCAACCGAATTCGACGAACGCGCCGTCGGTGGTGCCCAGCACCAGGTCGCTGACGAGGAATGTACCGCTGGACAGGGCAAATGCCAATGCGCCGCCCAGTTGCGGGAAGACTGCATAGAACCCGCGCTTGCCGGGAGGGGCATATTCCGCGGTGAGCAGGTTGGCCCCAGCCCATTCGCCGCCGACGGCCAGACCCTGGATGAAGCGCAGCGCCACCAAGGCGATGGGCGCCGCCACTCCGACCGTCGACGCGGTGGGCAACAACCCGACCGTGACAGTGGCGAAGCCCATCAGCAGAAGCGTGGTGATCAGCGTGCGCTTGCGGCCGATCTTGTCGCCGAAGTGACCGAACACGATCGCGCCGAGGGGGCGGGCGACGAATGCGACGGCGAACGTGGCAAACGCGGCGACGGTCCCCGCCGTCGCACCCAGTGCGGGGAAGAACACGATCGGGAACACCAGCGCTGCGGCGGTGCCGTAGATGAAGAAGTCGTAATACTCAATGGTGGTGCCGATGCAGCTGGCCAACGCCACGCGTCTCATCTGAGACTTCTCGGTGTGTACTTCGGTCATGACGTGCGTGCCTTTCCACTGACTCGGACGGCCGACGGCCATCCCACTGGCGTCAGCATCCGGCACTCCGGAGCGGTGTGGCACGTCACAATCGCACACCATTGTGACTCCGTCGGTGGGTAATTCAGACATCGTCGTCGAGGCGTCGACTTCCTAGCGTATGAGTCGTGAGTCACTCAGCGATTGAGCTCCCCAGCGTGAACGCACTGATCGTCTCCGCTCTTCAGCAGTTTCCCGACCGCGTCGCATTCGCCCAGGGAGACCGCACCATCACGTACCGACAGGCCGCCGACCTCACCGCGCGCCTCGTCGCCGCACTGAAGGTGCGTGGCGTTGGGCCGGGCCGCGTCGTCGGAATCCTGGCGGCCAACGGTCCCGAGGCCTGGCTGACCCAGAGCGCCGTGCAGCTCCTCGGCGGCATCACGGTCGGTCTACACGCGAAGGCGTCCATCGAGGACCACGCATACGTCTGCCGAGACGCCGGCCTCGCGCTGCTCGTCACCGACGAGAAGTTCGCCGAGCCCGCCGCCATGGCGGTCACCGCGGCCGGTGTCGACGTGCCGCTCGCCGTGCTCGGCGCCTCTCCCGATCACCCCGACCTGCTCGCCGAGGCGGGCACCCAGTCCGGCGGTCGGCTGGTGGCGGGGCCGACCCGCAGCTGCGACCTCGTCGAGATCCTCTACACCGGTGGGACGACGGGCCGCTCCAAGGGCGTCATGCAGACGCACCGGGCCCGCAGCGCGATCACGCTGCTGGCACCCATGGCCTACGAATTGCCCTTGGCCCCAGTGTATCTCGCATGCTCACCGATCACCCATGCCGCAGCTCACTTCGTGCTACCGACCCTGTTGCGGGGTGGCACCGTGGTCTTGACCGACGGTTTCGACCCCGACGAGTTCGCCACCACGGTGCAGCGCCGTCGGGTGAACCTCACGTTCGCGGTGCCGTCGATGATCTACAAGCTGCTCGACCACCTCGGCGATGGCGTCGAACTGCCCAGCCTGCAACGCCTTGTCTACGGTGCGTCGCCGATGTCGGGCAGCAGACTCGCCGAGGGCCACGCACGCTTCGGCGACGTCTTCACCCAGATCTACGGCCAGACCGAGACATTGGCGCTCGGCACCGTGCTGCGCTCCGACGAGCACGACTTCACCGATCCAGCCCGGCTCGCGTCCTGCGGTCGCGTCGTGCCGGGAATGAGCCTGGCACTGCTGGACGACGACGGACGCCAGGTGCCGGACGGCGAGATGGGTGAGATCTGTCTGCGCGGGCCCGGTGTCATGGCCGGCTATCTCGGCCAACCCGACGTCACCGCCGAGGCGCTGGCAGGCGGTTGGTTGCACACCGGCGACATGGCCCGCGCCGACGACCAGGGTTACCTCACGATCGTTGACCGCAAGAAGGACTTCATCATCAGCGGCGGTTTCAACGTCTACTCGCGCGAGGTCGAGGACATCCTGACCGCGCATCCCGCCGTCGCCACGGCTGCCGTCGTCGGCGTCCCCGACCCGGTGTGGGGCGAAGCGGTCAAGGCGGTCATCGTGCTGCGCTCGGGCCATCACGTCGACACCGACGAATTGGCCGCCGCGGTGCGCGCGGCCAAGGGGCCGGTCGCGACGCCGAAGTCCTTCGACGTCGTCGACGACCTGCCCGTCACCGCGCTCGGCAAGACCGACAAGAAGATTCTGCGAGCCCGCTATTGGCGTGACCGGGACCGCGCCGTCAACTAGCCAGACACCAGGAGGGACACACTCGTGCAGATCACCGGAGCCGTACTCGAGGAGATCGGTCGCCCCCGCAACTTTGCCGAATCACGGCCATTGACCGTGGGATCGGTCGAACTCGCCGACCCGGGCCACGGCGAAGTGCTCGTCGCAATCGAGGCGGCGGGAGTCTGCCACTCGGACCTGTCGGTGGTCGACGGAAATCGCCGTCGACCCACGCCGATGCTCCTCGGCCACGAGGCGTGCGGACGCGTCGTCCAAATCGGTTCCGGCGTAGCCGGTTTCGAAGTTGGCCATCGGGTGGTGATGACGTTCCTGCCGCGATGCGGGGAGTGCGAAGGGTGCGCGAGCGACGGTGTCCGACCATGCCTGCCAGGATCGGCCGCGAACACCGCGGGCACGCTGCTCGGGGGCGGTAGCCGACTGCGCCGCGACGGCCAGACCGTGCACCATCACCTCGGTGTGTCGGCGTTCGCCACCCACGCCGTCGTCGACGTGCACTCGCTGGTACGCGTCGGTGACGACGTGCCCCCCGACGTCGCCGCAGTGATGGGGTGCGCGGTGCTCACCGGCGGGGGAGCCGTCGTCAACGTCGGCCGTCCGCTGGCCGGTGACACGGTCGTGGTCGTCGGCCTTGGGGGCGTGGGCATGGCGGCGGTGCTGACCGCACTCGCGCACGATGGTGTCACGGTCATCGCCGTAGACCCCCGGCCCGAGAAGCAGGACATCGCAAGCTCATTCGGCGCCGTGGCGTTCGGCCCAGCCGAAGCCACCGACGCAGGTGTCCGCGGCAGGGTGGTGGTGGAGGCCGCGGGCAGCATCCGGGCACTGGCCACCGCCGTCGACCTGACCGGTCCCGGCGGCACCACGGTGACGGTCGGACTACCCGCCCCGCAAGCGCGCCTTGAGATCTCACCGACGGCACTGGTCGCCGAGGGCCGCGCCCTGGTGGGCAGCTACCTGGGCTCGACGGTGCCCAGCCGCGACATCCCGCGGTTCGTCGAGATGTGGCGGGCGGGCCGGTTGCCGGTCGAACGCCTGATCTCGTCGCACATCGACCTCGGCGACATCAATCAAGCGATGGACCACCTCGCCGACGGCGAGGCCCTACGGCAGGTGGTGACGCTTTCATGACCTCACCTACCAATGGGGACACGATGACTGCTCAGACGCGACGGTCTCGCGACACGCACCACACCGTCCGGAGGCTATCAACGCGTTTTGCCGACAACGACGTCCTCGGTCACATCAACAACGCCACCTACTACGCATACTTCGACACCGCCATCAACGGTTGGCTGTACGAGCTCGCCGGGGGTCCCACCTGGGAGCTCCCCGGCCTCGCCGTCGTCGCCAGTTCGTCGTGTGACTACCTGCGTGAGGTCCACTACCCGCAGGATCTCCTCATCGGCCTTCGGGTCGCCCGCCTCGGCACCAAGAGCATCGCTTACGAGCTCCACCTGTGGGCGGCAGGCGACCCACCGGGGGAGATCCGGGCCCGCGGACGCTGGGTCCACGTCTACATCGATCCGGCGACCCGCGCAACGGTGGCCATCCCACCGAGGTTGCGCGCGGCCATCGGGAATGCCATCGCATCCATCGAGACAGAGGAAAGACCATGAACGTCAACATCATCGGGACGGGATTGACCGCCTTCGGCAAGTTCCCCGACCGGTCCGTCACCGACCTCACCAATGAGGCTCTCGGTGACGCCCTGGCCGACGCGGGCTGCGATCCGAGCGAAGTGGGATTCGTCGCCTTCGGCAACGCCGTCAGCTCGGTCATCACCGGGCAGGCCATGATCCAGGGTCAGCTCGCCCTGGCCGCCACCCCGCTGGCCGGATCGATGATCATCAACGTCGAGAACGCCTGCGCCACCAGCTCGAGTGCCGTCCAGACCGCCGTCATGGCAGTGCGCTCCGGTCTGACCGACGTCGCGGTCGCGATCGGCGTCGAAAAGATGGCCCACCCCGACAAGCAGCGGGCCTTCGAGGCGCTCGGCGCAGCGCTCGACGTCACCGTCCCCGTGGCCGAGGGCAGCACCCGCGCCTCGGTGTTCATGAGCCTGTACGCCGCCCAGGCGCGGGAGTACATGGCGCGCAGCGGCGCCCCGGCCGAGGCGTTCGCCGAGGCTGCGGCCCAGGCCTTCGCCAATGGCGCGCTGAACCCGAAGGCCCAGTACCGCACGCCGTACACGGTGGAGCAGATCCTCGACGCGCGCGTGATCGCCGATCCATTGACCCTGCTGATGTGTTCACCCGTGGGGGACGGTGCCGCGGTCGTCGTGGTGGCCAACGAGGCCGGGACACGAAGGGCCACGGGCGATCCGGTCCGGATCCTCGGCGGGGCCGTGCGGTCGGGACGGCCCGGCGACGGTGGCGATCTGGTGCGCCTCACCGCCAGCGCTGCCTACGACCGCGCCGGCATCACCACAAACCGAGTAGACGTGGTAGAGCTGCACGACGCCGCCAGCTCGGCCAAGCCGATCATCCTCGAAGAACTCGGTTTCGCCGACCACGGCACGGGGTGGAAGCGAATCCTCAACGGCGACACCGCCCTTGGGGGCTCGCTACCGGTCAATCCGAGTGGCGGGCTGGTCAGCCGAGGGCATCCGATCGGCGCCACCGGGTGTGCCCAGCTGGTCGAGCTGGCCGACCAACTGCGCGGACGGGCGCGAGACCGGCAGGTGCCAAACGCGCGCATCGCGGTCGCCGAGACGCTGGGCGGGGCCATCGAGACCGAGCCCTACACGGCCGCGGCGTGCGCGGTGACGGTGCTGGGGGCGATATGACCGGCGTCGGCGTTCGGCGGGAGGGGCACCTTCTGGTGGTCACCCTCGACGAGCCGCGCACTCGCAACGCGATGACCCAGCGGATGGCCCACCAGGTCGGCGCCGCGATGGACGAGTTGGACCAAGACGACACGCTGCGTGCCGGCATCATCACCGGGGCGGGCGGATTCTTCTGTGCGGGGCAGAATCTCGCCGACGCCGACGAAGGCAGATTCGCCAGGACCGACTCGCGCGGCTGGTGGGGTTTCGCCTCACGCCCACCGCGCAAGCCGCTGATCGCAGCCGTCGACGGGATGGCGCTGGGTGGCGGCTTCGAGATCGCCCTCTGCTGCGACCTGATCGTCGCGGGTGGGACCACGGAGTTCGGCCTGCCCGAGGTCGGCCGCGGCATGGTCGCCGTCGGCGGCGGCCTCACCCGGCTTCCCCGGCGGGTGCCCTACCACCTGGCCGTCCTGATGGCGTTGACCGGAGAGCGGGTCAGCGCCCGCACCCTGGCCGGGCATGGGTTGGTGGCCCGAATCGTCGAGAGTGGACCGGCCTTGGCGGGCGCAGTCGAGCTCGGCCGCGCGATCATCGAGCATCCGCGCACCGCGGTGGGGCACACCCTCGACGTCATTCGGGTGGCAGGTGCATCCGACCTCGGCACGTCGATCCTGCACCAGGATTCGCGGGTCAGCGTCGACGAGCTTCGCCTCACCCCCGACTACCGCGAGGGCGTCGCGAGCTTCAAGGAGAAGAGACCACCCCGCTGGCTGAGAGGAGCAACGCATGACTGACCTGGGTCTGTTGATCGACGGCGAGCTGGTGGTCCCGGACCGACAACTGGACGTCGTCAACCCCGCAACGGGCGGCATCTTCCGCGCCGTACCACGAGCCAACGCCACCCACGTCGAGCAAGCGGTGGCGGCGGCCAAGCGGGCGTTCCCGGCGTGGCGGGACACCCCGTTGGCGCAGCGTCGCCAGAGCGTGCTCGCGTTGGCCGAGGCGATCGACGCCCGTCGGCGGGAATTCGCCGAGACACTCGTCGGTGAGCAGGGAAAGCCGCTCGCGCAGGCCCTCGGCGAAGTCGACTGGACCACGGACTTCCTCCGCGGGTACGCAAGCATCGACGTGCCCGTCGACGTCATCCTCGACGACGACACCCACCGGATGGAGACCCACTACCGACCCCTCGGCGTGGTGGTGGGCATCGCGCCGTGGAACTTTCCGCTCTTCCTCCTGACGTTGAAGCTCGGCGCGGCGACGCTGGCGGGCAACACCTTCATCGCCAAGCCGGCGCCGAGTACGCCGGTGACGATGCTGATGGTCGGCGAACTGGCCCGCGACGTCTTTCCCGCAGGGGTGGTGAACGTCTTGGTGGACGCCAACGACCTCGGACCAACGCTGGTGGAACACCCTGCGGTTGCGAAGATTTCGTTCACCGGTTCGACGGCGACCGGCAGGAAGATCGCCCAGAGTGCGGCCGCGACGCTCAAGAAGGTCTCGCTGGAGCTCGGTGGCAACGATGCGGCGCTCGTGCTCGACGACGTCGATGTGGACGACGTCGCCCAGAAGCTCTTCGACGCCGCCTTCCTGAACGCCGGTCAGGTCTGCATCGCGGTCAAGCGGGTCTACGCGGCCAACGCGGTGTACGAGGAACTGTGCGACGCGCTGGGCAAGATCGCCCGCGACGCGGCGCTGGGAGCGGGTACCGAGGCAGGCGTCACGGTCGGTCCCGTCCAGAACGCGCAGCAGTTCGAGAAGGCGAAGGGCTTTCTGGAGCATGCGAATCGAGACGGCACCGTGCTGGCGGGTGGTCACGTGCGCGGCGATGGTTACTTCGTCGAGCCCACCGTGGTCACTGACATCGGCGCACACAGCGCACTGGTTCGGGAGGAGCAGTTCGCGCCGATCCTGCCCGTCGTGCGCTTCGACGATCTCGACGACGCCATCGACGAGATCAACGCCTCGCCCTTCGGGCTGGGCGGGTCGGTCTGGTCGGGTGACGTCGCGCGCGCCTACGAGGTCGCCCAGCGTCTGGACACCGGGACCGTGTGGGTCAACCATCACCTGCACCTGCACCCGATGGTGCCCGTCGGTGGTGCGAAGGAGTCGGGCAACGGCATCGACTACGGCATCGAGGGTCTCAAGCAGTACACCCAGGCCACCGTCATCCGGATCCCGAAGTAAGCCGACGAACCGACTGAACGTCGCACCACCCCAGGAGAACACGATGCCCGCTGACCGTCTGCTACCCGACCAAACCTCCCGCGACCTGATGGACATGGTGCGCGACGTGTGCCGATCGGAACTGGCGCCCCGCGCTGCCGACGCCGAAGCGGCCGAGGAGTTTCCCCGCGAGACCTTCCGGCTGCTCGGCAAGCTCGGAATCCT
>NZ_JBEVLO010000510.1:0-20413 GCF_040509115.1 Mycobacterium sp.
TCAGGCGGGTGCGAAGCGGGGGACGAGGGCGAGCGCCACGGCGGCTGTCGCAAAAAGACCTGCGAACACACGATCGACGACGCGGCGGCGGCGCGCGCCAAGGAAAGCGAGCAACCGGACAGCCAGGGCGGCATACATACTCATCACCACGATGTCGACGGCGACGAACGTTGCTCCGATTACCACGTACTGGGCGACCAGCGGCGCGGTCGGCACCAGGAACTGCGGTACCACGGCGAGGTAGAACACCAACGCCTTGGGGTTGGTGGCGTTGACGATGAACCCGCGGGCCAGCAGCGGAAGCCCCGGCCTCGCCCCGGGCCCACGCACGCTGTCCGTCAGGTCATCACCGGCTGATCGCCATTGCCGAACCGCCAGGTACAGCAGATACAAAACCCCGGCAAACTTGATGACGGTGAAGGCGATGACTGAGGTGGCTGCGATTGCGCCCAAACCCAAACCGACCAAGGTCAATTGGAAGACGAGTCCTAACTCTTGGCCGGCGATGCTCCAGTACGACTTGAACAAGCCGTGGCGTGCACCCGACGCCATCGATTGGATGGCGCCCCCGCCGGGAGAGAAGGCCACGGCGATCGACGTCCCGAAGAATCCGAGCCATAGTTGCCAATTGTTGGCGACAGTGTGCATGTTGGATCCAACGTCGGCCGAGCCGCTAGCGTTCGCGGTACGCCCTTTGGCCGCGTTCGTTGCCTGGCCACGAGGCAAGAAGGTCTGGGTCTCCAGCGGAATACGCAGCGTCGCATTCGACCGGCAATCCTTCAACTCGCATGGGCGTCGAACCTATTCGGCGCCGACGAGGCTGCGCGCGTAGGCCTCCGTGGCGACGTAGGAAGTGAGGGCGCCGTGGCGGGTGCCGACCGCCAGGTCCCGCCACATCCGTTGCAGTGGGTTGGAAGCGGCAAAACTGCTCGACCCATGTAGATCCAGCAGCAGTTCGACCGCGTGGCGGCATTGCCGCGCTGCGGCAATTACCTCCACCCGCAGTTTCGCTCCCTCGACCGCGGTCAGGTCACGCGATCCCCCACGCAGCCCGTCTACCGTGGCCGCGACGTGCAGCAGTCGCTCATGGGCGTTCTCCACCAGCAGCGAGGCTTCGGCAAACATCTGCCGGGCCCCCGCAGACTCAGTCAGGTTCGTGTAGGCGGACATTGGTGGACGGCGCTCACCCATGATTGACCCGACCAGGTCCAGCGCGGCACGCGCCACCCCCGACAACGGCGCGGTCGCAGTCACTGCGGCAGACGCGAACTGGCCCGTCCACTCGGCGTTCGACATGTCGGGTCGCACGACGTGTGATGCCGGGACGAACACGTCCTGCGCGACCAGAGTGTGACTGCCGGTGCCCCGCAATCCGGCCACGTCCCAGGTGCGGTCGATCCGAAGGCTCGACGTCGGGATTAGTACCGTGGTGGAACCCACTGGGCCCGTGGGTGTGTCGCGCATCCGATCACCATCGAAGATGGGGGCGCCCACCAGTGCCCAAGCAGCGTCGTCGCAGCCCGAGGCGTAGCTCCACCGACCCGAGACCCGCAGCCCGCCCGTCACCTCGGTGGACCGTCCCTTGGGTAGCCCCGAACCGCACAGTCGGACGTTGGGATCGGCGAAGAACTCCTCACGGGCTTCGCCGCTCAAGAATTGCCCGAAGAGTCGTTTGGCGTCGGCCGAGATCCCGGCAACCCAGGCCGTTGAACCGCAACCGCGACCGAGCTCGGCCAGCACTCGCACCGTCGTCGTGGTGTCGGCCTCAAGGCCACCGTAGCGTCGGGGGGTGGTCAACGCGAAGGCGCCGGCTTCCGCCGCCGCGGCCACACTTTCGGGCGCCACCCGGGCGCCACGGTCGGTCTGTTCGGCGTGTGCGGCCAGGGTGGGCACCGCTGCGCGCGCCCGCGCCACGAGCTCCTCCGCCGTAGCGTCCTGACGTTCGGTCGCTTGGGTCACTCGTCCTCCTCCTGGGTCGCACTGCCTCTCTGGGAGTGCGTGTTTGCGATCTCGGCGTTCCCGACTCTCTCCGCACGCTAGCGGCAACGGAACTTTCGTCGCCGCGATCGTTGCCGCTGGGGCAACACGTCGTGACGTGAGACCGACCACACCCGGCCACGACCCGAGGCGGGCCTCACCGCAGCACGACCCTCTCGCCGCCGACACCCATCAACATCAAGATCTCCGTGACGCCGTCGCCGGCCGGATCCGGTCCAGTGCTGCTCGGTCATGTCGATCTCCG
Organism: Mycobacterium sp.; assembly: GCF_040509115.1. Taxonomy (GTDB): domain Bacteria; phylum Actinomycetota; class Actinomycetes; order Mycobacteriales; family Mycobacteriaceae; genus Mycobacterium. Next base: position 2,243 of record NZ_JBEVLO010000510.1, read on the forward strand.
CGGCCTCACCGCAGACTAGGACGACGTCGTCGGACCCGCGGCGCACCCGTAGACGCCCCGAGAGCACGTAGACCCATTTCCACCCCACATCAGAGACAACGCCACAGCTACGGCAATCCTTCAGAAGGGCGACGATTCGGCCGATCGGTGTACTTCGGCCCTGGTACTGGATTCTCGGTGGTACTCCTATCTGCGCGGATTGCGGCCGTGAATGATCGACCAGCAGCCGCCGTTTGAACGATGGGAACTAGTCACGACGAAGGACGGGCAATCTCATGACGCATCTTGCTGAACGGCGAGCGCTGGCGACCGGAGAAGCACGCGGAATCGGGGCGGCGATCGTGCGCAGACTCGCTGCCGACGGTGCCGCGGTGGCGTTGACCTACGCGTCCTCGGCTGCCGAATCGGAACGACCCGCCGCCGATTGACAGTCATTCCTGCTCAACGAGTTCGAGAAACGGGCTCACTGAATCCAGGAATTCGCGGAGTAGGCGCCAACGGGCGGACCGGACCGGTGGCGAAAGCCTTTGCGACGCCACAAGTGACTCGCGGAACCTTCGTGGCCACGGCGCTGGCCAGGGCTCCCCCAAGATGAGCGGTGGCGGTCGCCACGAGGGCGCTTTGCTGCGCGCCTCCTACACGGCCGACACCAGTTCGACGCCGCCGCGCATGCCTGGCGACGCTCGCTCTTCGCCATCAATTCGAACCGACCAGCAAGAAAGAGAGCCAAGTGACGATCCCCAAGGTTCTAGTGCATGGCGTGCCCGAGAGTTCCGCGATCTGGGAGCCGATGCTCGAACGGCTCGCCGACCTCGGCCACGACCAGGTGACCCTGCTCAGCCCGCCCGGCTTCGGAGCGCCTCTACCCACGAATTTCGCTGCGAGGCTGTATGATTACCGCGACTGGCTGATTGACGAACTCAGTCGCTTCAATGGGCCCGTTGATCTTGTCGGGCACGACTTCGGCGGCGGCCACGTGATCAACGTGGCGATGACCCGGCCCGACTTGTTGCACAGCTGGGCAACGGATGTGATCGGTGTGATGGAGCCAGACTACGTCTGGCACCCACTCGCGCAGATCTGGCAGACGCCCGGCGAGGGCGAGCGGAATGTTGCGGAATTCTTCGAGGCTCCCGCATCCGTCCGCGCCGCGACAATGGTGGAATGGGGCTTCCCCGAACCCGTGGCCTCGAAAGTGGCGACGTCACAGGACGTATCGATGGGCCGCGCGATCCTTACGCTCTACCGGTCCGCCATCCAACCAGTGACGGCTCAAATGGGCGAGGGATTGGCCAGCGCGGCCGTCCGGCCGGGCCTGGCTGTGATCGCGAGCAAAGACGTCGCCGTGGGCAGTGTTGAACAGCACCGAAGAGCGGCGGCGCGAGCGAGGGCGCGCACCGAGACCCTCGAGGGGCTCGGCCACTGGTGGATGCTCGAAGACCCCGACCGCGGAGCCCGCATGCTCGCCGACTTCTGGGGGCGCTAACCACTTGACGCCGGGCCCCGAGCTGGTCCGGACCCATGTGACGCCCGACCGAATGGTTCGGCCAAACGGGTCGAGGGGGTCAGTTGGGTTGGAGATGCCTCGTCGCAGGTCGCTGTCCGGGGGAACCGGTTGTCGACCCCAAATGCGTTCAGACGAGTTGACTCCGGAATCAACCAGGGCAGTCACCGGCCCGCTGATATGGGTCGCGGCGTCACACTTGTGCCGTGCCGCCGTCCACGCCGAGGTCGACGCCGGTGACGAAACTGCTGTCGTCACTTGCCAAGAACAGCGCCACCGCAGCGATCTCCTCGGGACGACCCACCCGCCCGATGGGGATCTTCGAGATCAAGAATTCTCGGACCTGATCGGAACCGGAGCGGAACAGGGCCGTGTCGGTGGGTCCCGGGCTGATCACGTTGACCCGAATTCCGCGGGGCGCGAGTTCGACGGTCCAACTGCGGGCGAAGGATCGCACCGCGGCCTTGGTGGCCGCATACACGCTGAAGCCGGGGAATGCCATCTCGCCAGAGGAGGATCCGATGAGGACGATCGAGCCCCCGGGTCCCATTAGCGGCAACGCCAGCTGAACGGCGAAGAGCAAGGACCGCATGTTGACTCCGACGGTCTGATCGAAGTGCGCCTCGCTGATCTCGCCGATGCCACCGGGTTCACCGGTGCCGGCGTTGACCACCAGCACGTCGATGCGCCCACTTTGCGATCGGACCCGCTCGACAGCCGTCTCGAGGTCCTCGAGGCGACCAGCGTCGGCTTCGATGGGGTGGGCATTGGCGCCAATGTTCGTCTGCGCCTCCTGCAGTGCTGACTGGCTTCGGCTGGTCAAATAGGTGTCGGCACCTTCGGCGGCGAAGCGCTCTGAAATGGCGTATCCGATGCCGATGGCGCCTCCAATCACCAGCGCCACCTTGTTCTCCAGTCTCGTCATACCTTTGCCCTCACCCCTCGTCACGTAGATCGACCGCAATGGCGTCAGACGTCGGCTCTACGACGTCGGTCGCGGCATCCTTTGAGAACGTCGCGAGTCACGGAATCCTTCGCGTCCAAACGCGGGCCCGCCTCGCCATCCCTCGCAACTGCCTTCTACCTGAGACAAGATGCGAACTGTCCATATTCTCTAGACGCGAGAGCGAGACTGAGCCGGCGCCGTTCATGGGTCGCGCGTGTTGTTGCCGTTGCGGTGGTGAACGGTTCATGCATCGACGGCGTCTCCCTCGACGGGGCGTTACAACTTGCAGCCCTACGGTCGGTTTGCGCCATGGGTTAATTGGCCGCTGTTGGGGAGGATGGAGCTGCCATGGGCGGAGACACAGCAGGGTCGCGTCCGAGTGGAACGTTCGCCGACAGGTATGGCCCCTGGGCGGTCGTCGCCGGCGCGTCGGAAGGCGTCGGTGGCCCCCGGTGAGCGGTCGAGGTCCAACCGGTCCCGGATACGGTCGACCACGACGATCTTCTCGACCGAAGTGGTGGCCGCAGCCAGCACCGCGGCGAGCTCGAAGGCGCCTGCTCCTGTGACGACGAGCACGGTGGCGAGCGTGGGGCGCAGGACGTTGAAGGCGGCCCCGGCCCCGGTCTGCAGTCCGCACCCCAGTGGGCAGAGCGTGATCAACGCGTCCTCGCAGGTGTTCTGCGGCAGCACAACAGCATTGCGTTCGTCGACAATGGCATGTCGAACCGGCCGCCCGGCTCAGCGACTCTCGCGGCAGTAGTCGGGTTCCCAGTCTGTCGTGCTCCTGCGGTGCGGGCACCCCGATGCCGCATGGCAGGTCAGTTCTTATCGAGATCGCGCACGAGGTAGTCCCACACCTGGATCATCGCCTCCGGCGTGTAGATGTGTCCCCGCTTACTCAACGACTCGGCCTCGTCGGACCAGGACATCTGACCTCCGTACTGCTGGGTGAGCAGCTGTTGGCGACTGGCCCGCTCCAGCAGAATCGCCGCGATCGCGGCGATCTGGATGGTGGGCCCCACCGCCACGATGCCGTGGTTGACGATGAAGGCCGCCGGCGCACCGCCCAGCGTCGCGGCCAACGCACGCCCCAGTTCCGGCGTGAGGATCAGGTCGGCGGTCTGGGTGAATTCCGGAACCGCAGGTGGTACAAAGTAATTGGCCTCATGGCTGACCGGCCGCAGCGGCTGCCGGTTAGCTCCCAGCGCGACGGCATACCGGCTGTGCGTATGGACCACACCTCCGACATCGGGGCGGGCGGCCATCATCTCGGTGTGTATCGGATACTCCCCGTGTCGGGGCCCGTCGCCGCTGACGACGGCGCCCTCACGGGAGACCAGGTGCACCCGCTCTGCGGTGACCTCCTCCAGACCCCAGCCCGATTGTTTAATCCACACGCCCCGGCCCTCGGGATCGCGGGCCGAGGCGTGCCCCCAGATGAGGTCGCTACTACCGTGTTTGGCAAGTATCCGGGACGCAAGTGCCACTTCGGCCTTGAGTGCGGCTGAGTCGGACACGGTGTCACCCGAAGTTGACGTGGATGTTCTTGGCCTGAGTGTAGGAGAGCAGTTCTTCGACACCCTCCTCGCGACCGAGTCCGCTGTCCTTGACGCCACCGAACTCGGTGCCGTTGATGTGGACGGACACTTCGTTGACCCACACGTAGCCGGCTTCGACGTCGCGGGCGAACCGGTGCGCCTTGCGCAGGTCGGTGGTGAAGACGCTGGCGGTGAGTCCGTAGCGCACCCCGTTGGCGATCTCGAGCGCGTCGTCGTAGTCGTCGAACGGCATCACCGCGAGGATCGGCCCGAACACCTCTTCCTGCGCCAGCCGCGAGTGGGGGTCGACGTCGGCGAACACCGTTGGGGCGACGAAGAAACCGTTTGCGAAGGGTCCGTCGGTGAGTGGGTTTCCACCGGTGATCAGTCGGGCGCCGTCCTGCTTGCCGATGGCGATGTAGCGCTGCACCTTCTCGTACTGGTCGCGGTTGACGAGTGCACCGGTGTCGGTCGATTCGTCATCCGGCTCTCCTTGGCGCAGGGCGTTGACAGCGGCCGTCAGTCGCTCGAGTAACTCGGGGTAGATGCTGCGCTGCACCAGGAGTCGTGACGTCGATCCGCAGGACTGCCCCTGCCAGGTGAAGTTCATGCCGCGAACCGCGCCGGTGACCGCCTGATCGAGGTCCGCGTCGTCGAAGATCACCAGCGGGTTCTTGCCGCCCAGTTCCAGTGTGACGTGTTTGACGTTGACCGAGGCGGCGGCTGCCTGGATGGCCCGGCCGGTGTCGGCGGCGCCGATGAACGCCAACCGGCGGATCTGCGGATGCCGCACGATCGCGTCACCGGCCTCCGCTCCGTACCCCGTGACGACGTTGACCACGCCGTCGGGTAGCAGTCCGCGCGTCAACTCGCCGAGCCGCAACGCCGAAAGGCTGGTGTGCTCACTGGGTTTGATGATCACGGTGTTGCCTGCCGCCAGCGGCGCGGCCAGTTTGGACGACGCGAACATGAATGGATGGTTGAACGGGATAATGCGGGCGATCAGTCCGTACGGCTGGCGCAGGCTGTAGTTGACCCTGTCGGCGGCTCCGGGAACCGTTCTGCCGGTGACTTCGTGGACCAGTCCGGCGTAGTACCGCAGCTGCTCGACGGCCATCACGACGTCGTGCCGCATCCGCTGGATGGGACTGCCGTTGTCGGCCACATCGAGGGTGGCCAGCTCTTCGGCGTTGGCGGCGATGACGTCGGCCAGCGCGTGCAGCGCCGCCGCCCGCTCGTCGGGTGTGGTGTGCTTCCACAGCGCGAACGCGTCGCGGCCGGCGGCCACGGCGTTGTCGACGTCAGCGGCGGTGGACGACGGGAAGCGTCCGATGGTGACGCCGGTGGCGGGGTTGACGGCGTCGATGGTGGTGCCGTCGACGGACAGCGTCGGCTTTCCGCCGATGGTCATGGGGGTGACGGCGATGTCGGTGTTCGACAGTGGGTCGGCGAGTGACGATGACATTGAGCTCTACCTTTCTCTAACGGACATTGATGGCTGAATTCGTTGGCTTACAGCGGGATCGGACGTCGGAGTCTTGATCCTGTACAGCACGGTCAGCACCACGGCGGACAGCAGAGCGGATGCGGTGAACGTCCAGAACAATGTGGTGGGATCGGCGCCGGACGACAGGATGGCGCCACCGAGCCACGGCGACATGATGGCGCCCAGGCGGCCGGTTCCGGTGGTCCAGCCCAGCGCGGTGGCGCGGATCTCGACGGGGTAGGCGTTCGCGACCGAGGCGCTGATGAGGATCAGTGCGGAGTGCGCGCCCATCCCCATGGCCGCGATGGCCGCGAGAAGTGCAATCGTGTGGGTGGGGCCCGTCGCGGTGAAAGCGATTGCCACGGCGGTGATCAAGCTGGCGCCCAGGGCCGCCAACCGGGTACCGAATCGGTCACCCAGGTAGGCCAGCACGAACGATCCGAACACGGCGCCGACGTTTAGGGTCAGGGAGAACTGCAGTGCTGAGGTCAGTGGGTAGTCCAGCTCGCGCATCAGGGTTGTCAACCATGTGTTCAGGCCGTACCAGGTCAGCAGGTTTGAGAACGCGGCGCAGGCGAAGAGGATTGTCAGAGCGATGAATGGCCTGGCGAACAGATCGCGCAGGCGACTCTGCGTCGTCTCGCTGCTCGCAGCCTTGAACTGCTCGGATTCGGGAAGCAACCGCCACGCCAGGACGAGGATGACGATGGATACCGCCACTCCCACCCAGAACATGAACCGCCAACCGTGGCTGTCCAGCAGGGCCAGCGCTAGCAGTGAGGCGGCGGTTCCGCCGAGGGGGACACCTGCCATCATGATGGTCACCGCCAGGCTCGTCCGGCCGCGAGGGCTGTACTCCTTGGCGAGCGCCAGCAGGCATGGCAGCACGCCTCCGATTCCGATGCCGGCGAGCAACCGGAACGCGCCCAGCTGCCACACTCCCGGGGCCAGGGCGCACGCCGCGGTCCACACGGTGAACCAGGCGACCGAGGACAGGGCGAGCTTGCGTCGGCCGTAGCGGTCGCTGAGCCGCCCACTGAGCAGTGCTCCGCCCAGCATGCCTACGTAGACCAGGCTGCCGACGGTGCCGGCAGTGGCCTTCGTCAGTCCCCATCCCGGCTCGGCGAGCAGAGACGGGATGAGGGTCCCGTAGACGATGAGGTCATATCCCTCTGCTACCACGATCATCGCGCACAGCAGCACCACTGCCCACGATGTACGGCCGGTGGGTTCTGTGTGATTCATGACGGTCCTCTTCGTCTGGCGGCTGATCGCCGGCCACATCGGAGTGAGCTGGCTTGGGGGACGGGTCTATGTCCTACATCACACCCGGTGCGCTTAACGATATCTCCTGATTTATAGGTGTCAAGTCCTATTTATCAGGTCGCACGAGCGGGAGCTGCGAGATGCGCCGCGTCCCCCCTCGCCCTAGCGCATATTCGTAAAATAGGAATTGACTTCTATAAGATAGGAATTAAGCTGAGGATGAACCACCCGCCGCCTGGCATCGGCACAAGCCATGCCAGCTCAATGAAAGGGAGGCACGCATGATTACCGGACTAGGGCACACGGGATTCTGGGTCAACGACTTGGAGACGATGCGCGACTTCTACACGCGCATCATGGGTTTGACCGTCACCGATGAGGACGCAGACCTCGGCATCGTGTTCTTCTCATCGCGGCCGGACGAGGAGCATCACGAGTTCGTGCTGCAGAAGGGCCGCACCGCCCACGACGGCGCCAAGCTCACCCACCAGGTGTCATGGCGCGTCGACAGCCTGCAGTCAATCGTCGACTTCCACAATCGTTTTCGTGCGGAAGGCATCCCGGTGCAGCAGGAGGTCACGCACGGCAACGCCATCGGGATCTACTTCTTCGACCCCGAAGGCAATCGCAACGAGGTCTACCTGCGCATCGAGCGCGATGTGCGCCAGCCGTTCCGCAAGTCTCTCAATCTGGACCAGGAACCGGAGCGCATCTTCGCCGACGCGGAGAAACTGCTGGCCGACGCCGGGCCCGCTTATCAGCCGGTGGACTGATCGGCTGAAGCCGATGATCGCCGCCTTGGCGGTCAGGTCGTGGCGGCGGCGCTGCCACACCCACCGCGTCCTCGTCGACCTCGGCGAGTGTCACGCTTTACCCGTCGACGCGGATGGTCTCGTGGCGCTTCACCAGATCATCGACGGCTGTCAATGTGTTCTTGGCGGCGCTGCGTAACTGGCTGTGTCGCAGCAATTCTCGGATCCCGTCCTCGAGCGGCCAGGCGAGCAGCGCCAGCTCCGAGGCGCCGGCGTTGATCGGCGCCTCAGCACCGCTCGACGCACGGCACCACGTCGTCGATCCGGCGGGTGAGCATCGTGGTTTCGCCGACGTCGCCGGCCAGTCGCTGCACCACCGGCAGTGCGACGTCTATGAGGCCGTAACCGCGACGGGCCAGCCGCGCCACTTCCATCACTCGCAGGCCTAGGCGAAGCCTCCGCTGGGTGCTTCCGCGAGAAACGACGTGCTGACCAGGGTCTGCGCGTACCGGTATGCAGTCGAGGTGGCGCACCCGAGTTCGGCGGCAACGTCGACGGCGCTCACGTCAACCGCTCGTCGCTGGCGACGATGGTCCACACCCGTACATCAAGACCGGCGGGCCGTCGGTGAGCACATGCTGTCCGGCGGGGGCGGCGTCACCGAGCTTGGCGTTCACGCATTCGAAGTCGCCGTTGGCGGTCATTGCCGCGATGTGAAACTCGGATCGGGCGGTGAATCCAGCGTCGGGGCGTTCAGGAACCCGATGACGCCCGCCTCGCAGGCGACGTTCTCGGTGGAGACGCAGTGTTGCTTCGGCCTAGGCGGCGCGGCTGCATGGCCTGACTTTCCGCGATAGGCAGGCTGCATGCGGCTGATTTCGTGACTACTTGACCGGCCCGCCCCAGTGACGCCGACACCGCGGTGTCGACATTCTCGGTGGCAGCAGTGGTGCCGACGGCAACATGGTGCCCGGACGCACCGCAGTCATCGAGGTACCACCCGGCATCTGAACGATGAATCCATGGTGGCGCCACGATGCTCGTCATTGCGCGCGCAAGACTTGGATCACGGTGAGCGGCGTTTGAGCTCTTTACCGTTGGACGTCAGGACTTCATCGGACAACTCGGGATCGGCCTGGGCGACAGCGCGGGCGAGGAGCTGTGCGCCGACCAACTGACTGAACAACGCGATCGCTTGCTCTCGCGCCCTGCGCGGATCGAGCTTGGTATTGGTCTGCTTCGCGCTGACCCGGAGGAGGTCGGTGATGGCGGCGATGTAGCCCTGCAAGCCGCGCCGGTACTCCTCTTGGGCCTGGATGCCGTGCCGTCCGGCGTCGGCGGCCAGGGCGGCAGAAGCACATCCGTGTTCGGGGTGGTCACGATGGTAGGTGCTCAGGTAGCCATCGATGATGGCGTTCAGTGCTGCCCGTCCGGAGCGTGGGTGGGCATCGATCAGCGCGTCGACCGTCCCGAGAGAGGCGGTGAAGCCTTGGTTGAGGACCTCCAGGGCGAGGTCCTCCTTGGAGGAGAAGTGGTTGTAGAACCCGCCGTGGGTCATCCCGGCCGTCTTCATCAGCTCGTCGATGCCCACCGCGTCGATCCCGCGGGCCCTGAAGCCTTCACCGGCGGCGGCGACGATGCGCTCGCGGTTTAGCTCCTTCTGCTGCCGTGACACACGAGGCACCTGAAACTCCCTCTCGTCGGGCGTAAAGAGTCGTCCTGAGCGCGCCAACTAATTCGATGGCGATCGTCATCAAAGGACATGTTAGCGCACCGAAGCGGTGGACCCTCGGTCGGGTTGACGGTTATTGATGACGTATGACAGCATTGCGTATTGATGACAAGCATCATCAAAATGACTGGGAGATGATCATGAACTTCGGAACCATTGGCGCTGGCACCATTGCCCAGGCCCTCGCCCGTCATCTCGTGACGGCCGGTCACCGCGTGGTGTTGAGCAACAGCCGCGGCCCGTCCACGCTGGATGAGGTCGTCGCCAACTTGGGCCCGTTGGCCTCGGCGGGGACCGTCGCGCAGGCCGCGAGGGCTGACATGGTGTTCCTCACGGTGATGTGGCCGGACATCCCGGCCGCCCTGGCTGATCTGCCACCGTGGGACGGACGCATCCTGGTCGACGCCACCAACCAATTCGCGCGACTGGACCCGGTCGAGGTGGCCGACCTCGGGGATCAGACCGGCAGCGAGTGGGTCGCCGCGCTGGCGCCGGGCGCCCGGGTGATCAAGGCGTTCAACACACTTCACGCCGGTTACATCGGGCCCGACCCCCGCCACCCGGCCGGGCGCCAAGTCCTGTTCTACGCAGGCGATGACACCGCAGCGAAGGCGACCTTTCGCAGGTTGGTCGACGGTTTCGGCTTCGCCCCCGTCGACGTCGGAGCGTTGCGAGACGGCGGTCGGCTGATGCAGGTCGGTGGTGGCCCGCTCTCAGCCCTCCATGCCCTGAGGCAGGACTGACTCGTGAAGGCATTGGCGTACGAGAGCGCGCACCCTCTCGAAGCGTTCGCGGTGGATTTGGTCGAGGTGGACGAGCCAAGGCTTCGTGACGGTGACGTGCTGGTCGAGATCCGCGCGGTCGCGGTGAATCCCGGAGAGGCGTTCATCCGGTCGGTACGCAGCGCCGAGCCGGGCGGGCGGGTCATTCTGGGCTGGGAATTCGCAGGCGTCGTCATCGAGACCGGCACCTCGGCCACCGGGCTGACGGTCGGCGATCGGGTGATGGGCACCGGCGACGTCACTCGGGACGGTTGCTGGGCGCAGCAGGTGGCCGTGGATCATCGGGTGGTCGCCAAGATCCCCGAGCAGCTCTCCTTCGCCAGTGCCGCGTCGTTGCCGATTGGCGCGTTGACCGGCTGGGAGGCGATGTTTCGCGATCAGCAGGGGCTCCCGCCGGGAGTGGAGCGGGTCCTGATCGTCGGCGGTGCCGGTGGGGTCGGATCGTTGGCGACCCAGCTGCTCAAGGCGAGAACATCGGCGTTCGTCATCAGCACCGCCTCCCGTCCCCAGTCACAGGACTGGTGTCGCGAGATGGGCGCCGATCTGGTGGTCGACCACAGGGCCGATGTCCGCCGCCAACTGGGGCAGGCCGGCATCGACCAGGTCGACATGGTGTTGTCCACCGCCGGTACGGCCGACAACCTCGCATGGATCGGGGCGCTGCTGCGGCCCTTCGGTCATCTGTCGGCCGTCGACCTCGCCGCCCCGCTCGACCTCGGCCCGTTGACACAGAAGTCCGTCTCGCTGCACACCGAAATGGTGTTCAGTCAGATCAGCGGCGGGGCGGACCCCAGCAGTCAGGGCCGAATCCTCGAGACGATCTGTGAGTACGTCCTCAGCGGTCAGATGCGCCCGATCGTGACGACCCAACTCACCGGTCTGACCGTGCCCAACATGAAGACCGCCCATACGTTGCTCGAACGCCACCGCACCATCGGCAAGATCGTCATCGAAACCTGACCGCGGCGGCTCGACACGTCCGGCGGACACCCCTCGCCCAAGGATTGAGAACGCCTGTTACAGAAGTTGATACGGAACAGCCAGTCGCTGCGCGCGTCGGGCTCAGGTCGGTGGTGGTGATCCGGCGGGACTGGCCAGGGTCGCGGTCAGGCCCGGTAGCAGCAGATCGAGAAAGCGGTCGAGTTCGGCAGCGCCGTCGTAGGAGGCCAGGACGGGTGCCAGCGCCCGCAGAGCGGGAAATTCATTGATCGGAAACCGGTGCAGCCCGAGCCGGAGTACGTGGTCGGTTTCCTCGGGCCGCTCGATGACCTCCTGTAATTCGTTGAGGATGTGGCCATACAAGAAACCGAAGAGCACCCGGTAGATATGGAGCGCGTCGTCGCCGGCGAATCCGGCGGAGATGAGCAGAGCGAGGACGTCCTCCAATGGCCTCAACATCCCAGGCGGCCGTTGGCCGAGCGGTGTGACCAACGGCCGAGTTACCAGCAGTGGCACCACATTTGGGTGGGTCAACGCCAACTGGCGAAATTCGCGCGCGACGATGCGCAATTGGGCGGCCCAATCCGGGTCTGTCTTGTCCACCGAGAGTTGCGCGAGCAGAATCTCGGCCACACCGTCGAGCACTGCCCCCTTGTTGGGTACGTGTCGGTAGAGCATCGCTGGATCTCGACCGAGTGTGTTACTCAGGCGGCGCATGGACAGCTGGTCCACACCCTCGCGGTCGACGATCGCCAGCGCCGCCTCCAGGATCACTGACCGACTGAGCTGCCCGCTGTCCGGGCCGGGGGCCGCGACCGGCGAGTCAACGTCGGCGGGCCCGATGGGCAGCTTTGCCATTGGTGCGTATTTCCTTTCTGAGACGTGCTCCGTCATCAAAGCAATGCCACGAACATGATGTCAACACTGTTGAACATCGCTGTGGTCAACACTGTTGACTCCAGCCTGGATGGGGCGTCTACTGGACCGCAGCGAGGGAGGATCCATGGTGACCAACACAATTGACCTACCTGTCGGTCAGAACGTGAATTCATCGTGCTGCTACACGGCCCTGACCCCGTTGGCGTTTCTCGGGCGTTCGCTCGACGTCTTCGCCGACAAGACAGCGATCGCGTACGGCGATCGGCGCCTGACCTACAACGAATTCGGCGCCGCGGCCACCCGTCTGGCGCATGCGCTGCGCGCGTCGGGCGTTGAGCGAGGTGATCGCGTGGCGTACATGTGCCCGAACATCCCGGAGATGTTGGTGGCCAACTTTGGCGTGCCGCTCGCCGGTGCGGTGATGGTGCCGATCAACACCAGGCTCTCCGCGGAGGAAGTCCGTTACATCTGCGATCACTCCGGCGCGAAAGTGCTCATCGTCGACACCGAGTATCTGCCGGCGCTGGCACCGGCGATGGGACTCTGGCAAACCGTCACGGAGGTGGTGGCGGTTCACGATCCGCTGGGGCCCGCCTCGCCTGCGGCCGCCGAGCACGCCCACATTTCGTACGCCGAGCTGATGGCGCGCGGCTCAGGGGATCCGCTGCCCTGGACGGTCGAAGATGAGCTTGGGGTGATCGCGATCAACTACAGCTCGGGCACCACCGGCCAGCCCAAGGGGGCGATGTACACCCATCGCGGCGCATACCTCAACGCGATGGGCGAAATCATCCACCAGCGGTTCTGCCCGGAGAGCGTCTATCTGTGGACGCTACCGATGTTCCACTGCAGCGGTTGGTGCACGCCGTGGGCGGTGACGGGGATCGGCGCGACACACGTATGTCTGCGCGCGGTGCGTGCGGACGTGATCTGGCGGCTGCTCGACGAGGAGCGGGTGACCCATCTCGACGGGGCGCCCACCGTGCTGGTGACGATCGCCGAGGCGCCGGAGGCGCACGAGCTCGAGCGCGAACTGGTCGCGACGGTGGCCGGCGCCGCGCCCAGCCCCACGGTGATCTCGCGAATGCGTGAGCTTGGTGCTCGGATCGTGCACGTGTACGGGATGACCGAGGTGTATGGCCCGTTCACCATCAATGAGTGGCAGGCCGGCTGGTCGGCGCTGTCGCCCGCAGATCAGGCGCGAAGACAGGCGCGACAAGGCGTCGCGATGATCCAGTCCGATCCGGTGCGGGTGGTGGACGCGAGCATGAACGACGTCGCGCGTGACGGGCAGACGATGGGCGAGATCGTGATGCGTGGCAACACCGTGATGGCCGGGTACTACCGCGACGAGGCGGCCACCAAGACCGCCTTCGCTGGTGGGTGGCTGCACTCCGGCGATCTCGGCGTTCAGCACTCGGATGGGTATGTCGAGCTGCGCGACCGGGCCAAGGACATTGTCATCTCGGGCGGCGAAAACATCTCGACCGTCGAGATCGAGCACGCGATCGAGGCGCATCCGGGGGTGGCCGAGGTCGCTGTGATCGGCGTGCCTGACCCGAAATGGGGAGAGCGGCCGAAGGCCTTCGTGGTGCGCAGACCGGACACCGCGGTGAGTGAAGACGAGCTAATCACCTTCCTGCAGCAGCATATTGCCCGGTTCAAAGTGCCCAAGGCAATCGAGTTCGTCGGGTCCCTGCCGCGAACATCGACCGGAAAGCTACAGAAATTCACCTTGCGCGACAAGGAATGGGCCGGCCACAGCAGTCGGATTCAGGGCTGAGTATGCCGCCGTGAGCGACGAGGCTGACGGCGAAACGAGGAGAAGTGACCATGAGTCTGCTTGACCAAGATCTGGCGCACCGCATCGACGCCACCGGGATCATGCCGGACACCAATGACCCCACGGCAGGTCAGGTCGCCATTTCTAGGGAACTCGCGTCTGAGCAGGTGCGGATGATCGCGGATCCGGCGCCGCTGGGCCTCGGCGCTTTTGCGCTCACCACTTTCCTACTGAGCCTGGTCAACGCCGGGGTAATGGATGCGGCGACGGAGCCGGTCGTGCTCGGCGTGGCGCTGGCCTACGGCGGGGTTGCACAAATGCTCGCCGGTATGTGGGAGTTCCGCAAGGGCAACGTCTTCGGTGCCACGGCCTTCACCTCTTACGGCGCCTTTTGGCTGTCGTTCTGGGCTTATGTCGCCTTCTATGCAAAGGACGTCCCCGCGGCGAGCCACGGGCAGGCAGCAGGTTGGTTCCTGATGGCATGGGCGATCTTCACGACCCTCATGGTGATCGCCGCCCTACGCACGACCGTGGTGCTCGCCGTCCTCTTCGCCATTCTGGACGTCGCGTTCTATCTGCTCAGCATCGGAGCCTTGGCGTCCAATCCCGACCTGACGAAGCTGGGCGGGATTCTGGGCCTCGTCGCCGCAGCCGTGGCGTGGTACCTGTGCCTGGCAGGGGTGATGGCGTCAACGTTCGGCAGGGCGATTCTGCCCAACCGACCGTTGTTTTAGACGACCTCCTCGAGAGAGGCATGAGGACCGACATGCGTGGCGACAACGACCAGGACGAAACACACACTCTCGCAGGAGTGTTTGGGACGGCCGAACAGGACAGAAGCACGAACGCGGCCGCAAGTCCAGTGACCGAGAACCTCACCGAAGCTGATTCCGGGGACCCCGACAATGAGTTTCCGAATGGTGATGATCTGGCGCTTTCGCGGGCTACCGATTTCTACCGCCTGGACGAGCTGCTGACCGACCGGGAACGCGAGATGCGTGATCGGGTCCGGCAGTGGTGCGACACGGAGGTAGCACCGGCTGCTGCCGGCTTTTGGGAGCGGGCTGAATTTCCGGTGGAACTCGCGAAAGGCTATGGCCGACTGGGCATTGCGGGTGCCTCGATAACCGGGAACGGTTGTCCAGGGGTGTCGTATCTCGCCGAAGGGGTAATCGCCGCCGAACTGGCCCGTGGTGACGGCAGCATCGCCACCCTGAACGCCGTGCATTCCGGGCTCGCCATGACCACCATCGCGATGCTCGGCTCCGAGGAGCAGCAGGCTCAATACCTGCCACGGATGGCGACTTGCGAACTCTTCGGCGCGTTTGCGCTGACCGAACCGAAGCACGGCTCGGACGTGGTTGCGTTGGAAACGCGGGCGCGACGCGACGGCGACGAGTGGGTGCTGGATGGGCAGAAGCGATGGATCGGCAACGGCACCATCGCGGACGTGGTGATCGTCTGGGCCCGGGACGACGACGGCCAGGTCGGTGCCTTCGTCGTCGAACACCCCAACGGCGCGGGTCACCCGGTGCCTGGGTATCACGCCAGGAAGATCGTCGGTAAAGCCGCGAACCGCGGCGTGTGGCAGGCCCAGATTCGTCTTGACGGCGTGCGGGTGCCCGTCGCTGCCCGCCTGGCGAAGGCCCGCACTTGGGACGACACCAACTATGTGTTGGCGAAATCGCGCCAGACCGTCGCCTGGGAGGCCTTGGGCCACGCGGTCGCCGCCTACGAAGCGGCACTGACGTATTCGCTGCGGCGCGAGCAGTTCGGCCGCCCACTGGCCCGGTTCCAGCTGATCCAGGACAAGCTTGCGCACATGCTCAGCGACATCACCGGCATGCAGTTGATCTGCAGCCGGATGTCGCAGTTGCAGGCCCGAGGGCAGGTATCGATCGAGCACGCAGCATTGGCCAAGCTGAACACCGGTGATGGAGCCCGCCGGGTGTGCGCGATGGCTCGGGATATCCTCGGCGGCAACGGGATCCTGCTCGATCACCACGTCGCTCGGCACCACGCCGACATCGAAGCCGTGTACACCTACGAGGGCACCGACTCCATCCAGTCGCTGATTGTCGGACGCGCCATTACCGGGCTCAACGCCTTCCGATGAACACCACCCATCTCGACCGCCAGACCGGGCGTCAGCCTAATTGTCCTCCAAGCGTGAAGGAGTCGCACACATGACAACCGAGGCACACATCGAAGTTCCGTCCACCTATCCACCGTCGGCGGAGTTCACGGACAACGCCAACGCGTCAGCGGCGCTGTACCTCGAAGCCGAGAAGGACCGGCTGGCGTTCTGGGCGAGACAGGCCAGCCGGTTGGCGTGGGAAACGCCGTTTACGGAGGTCCTGGACTGGTCGGAGGCGCCGTTCGCCAAGTGGTTCGTCGGAGGCAAGCTCAACGTGGCCTACAACTGCGTGGACCGCCACGTGGAAGCGGGCAATGGCGCCCGGGTAGCCCTGCACTGGGAGGGCGAACCGATCGGCGACAGCCGCACGCTGACATATTCCGACCTGCTGGCCGAAGTGTGCAAGGCCGCCAACGTGCTGACCGACATGGGCCTGGTCGCCGGTGACCGCGTCGCCATCTACATGCCGATGGTTCCCGAGGCGATCGTGGCGATGCTGGCATGCGCCCGGCTCGGTGTCATGCACTCGGTGGTATTCGCAGGCTATTCAGCGCCTGCGCTGCGAGCCCGGATCGAGGATGCGCGGGCTGCGTTGGTCATCACCACCGACGGGCAATACCGCCGCGGCAAGGCGGTACCGCTGAAGGAGGCAGTCGACGACGCGGTTCGTCCAGGGCCTGACGGAGAACCGAGCCCCGTCCAGCACGTGCTGGTGGTGCGTCGCACCGGCATTGACGTCTCGTGGACCGACGGCCGCGACCTTTGGTGGCACGACACCGTCGCAAACGCGTCACCCGAGCACACCCCGGAAGCCTTCGACGCCGAGCAGGCACTGTTTCTGCTCTACACCTCGGGCACTACGGGTGCGCCCAAGGGCATCGTGCACACCACCGGTGGCTACCTCACCCAGAGCTCGTACACGCACCACGACATCTTCGACGTCAAACCGGAAACCGACGTGTACTGGTGCACCGCCGACATCGGTTGGGTCACCGGGCATACCTACATCGTGTACGGGCCGCTATCCAATGGGGTGACTCAGGTGCTCTACGAGGGCACCCCGGCCTCGCCGAACGAGCACCGCCACTTCGAAGTGATCGAGAAATACGGCGTCACAATCTATTACACCGCGCCTACGGTGGTCCGCACGTTCATGAAGTGGGGCCGGGAGATCCCCGACGCCCACGACCTGTCCAGTCTGCGACTGCTCGGTAGCGTCGGTGAAAACATCAACCCCGAGGCGTGGCGGTGGTACCGGGATGCGATTGGTGGCGACCGGACACCGATCGTCGACACCTGGTGGCAGACCGAGACCGGAGCGGCGATGATCTCGCCGCTGCCTGGTGTCACCGCGGCTAAGCCCGGGTCGGCGATGGCACCATTGCCGGGCATCTCCGCACGCGTTGTCGACGACGAAGGGAACCTGATCGAGCCCAGCCCCGAACTGGGCGAGCACGTACAGGGTTACCTAGTTCTGGACAAGCCATGGCCGGCGATGCTGCGCGGTATTTGGGGGGACCCGGAACGATACAAGGAGACCTACTGGTCGCGGTTCGCCGAGCAGGGATGGTACTTCGCCGGCGACGGTGCCCGCTACGACCTCGATGGCGCCATCTGGCTGTTGGGCCGCATCGATGACGTAATGAACGTGTCCGGGCACCGGATCTCCACCGCCGAAGTCGAGTCGGCACTGGTCGGCCATTCGGGGGTGGCCGAGGCGGCCGTGGTCGGCGCTACCGACGCCACCACCGGACAGGCGATCGTCGCGTTCGTCGTCCTGATGGCCCATCACGCCGACACCCCGTGTGAACAGATGATCGACGAGCTACGGGCCGAGGTGGCCCGAGAGATCTCGCCGATCGCGCGACCGCGGGAGATTCACGTGGTGCCGGAGCTGCCGAAAACCCGCAGCGGAAAGATCATGCGACGATTACTCCGTGACGTCGCGGAGGGCCGTGAACTCGGTGACACCTCGACCCTGCTGGATCCCAGCGTGTTCGAGGCGATCAGGGCCAGCAAGTAGCAGCGCAGGCGAGGAGCGGCTCTCTCGGTCTGCCGAAATAGCGTATAAGTTGGCTGACGATTCCGTCGATCGGACATGAAAAGCTTTCGCGCGCAACGCGTATGAGCCCCCTAAGGTCGCTTGACGCGGCCGTGAGCGATCAACGACCTGAGTCCGGGAACCCACTGCGTCATGGTGGCGTGTTGACGGACTGGCAGGCGCCTGAGCGATGTCCGGCGGTGGATTCCTCAGCGGGTATGAGCGCCTCGTTAGTAGCGATCGAGTTCGATCAGCCGCTCGTCGCTGATCCCGAAGTGGTGCGCGATCTCGTGGAGGACGACGTGCCTGATCTCGCGGCGGAGACGATCTTCGTCGCCGGCTGCGAGTCGGGTGATCGGCCCGCCGAAGATGGTGATCTTGTCGGG
>NZ_JBEVLO010000511.1:0-5551 GCF_040509115.1 Mycobacterium sp.
ACGAACTCGACGAGCAAGACCTGTACTGGTTCGAGGAACCGATCGCCTACGACAACGTCCGTGGCTACGCGCAACTTGCCCAGAAGGTCCGCACGCCACTTCAAGCCGGTGAGAACTATTACGGTCCACGGGATCTGCTGAGATTCATCGAATCTGGAGGCGTGCACTACGCGATGGGCGACCTCATGCGGATCGGTGGCGTGACGGGGTGGATGCGTACCGCTGGAGTGGCTGCTGCCGCAGGCATCCAATTCTCCAGCCACCTGTACCCAGAGATCGCTGCGCATTTGCTGCGAAATACCCCGACGGCGCACTGGCTCGAGTGGGTGGATTGGGCCGTCCCCATTCTGGCCACCCCACTGCAGCCGAAGGCCGGCACGGTGACGGCACTCGACCAGCCCGGCGCTGGAGTCGCCTGGGACGAGGCTGCTGTCACCAAATATGCCGTTCACGTCTGACACCTTCGACCCGACCACCCGCAGAGAGGAAGCAATGCTGACCGTCCGAGAAGCATTCTTCGAAGTTGCCCGCCAGCTGGGTCTCACGACCATATTCGGCAATCCCGGCTCCACCGAGGAGCCATTCCTCAAGGACTTTCCCACCGACTTCCGATACCTGCTCGCACTGCAGGAGGCCCCGGCGGTCGCGATGGCCGACGCGTACTCGCAACGCACCGGGCGGCCGACCCTGGTGAACCTGCACACCGCCGCAGGCATGGGCAACGCGGTCGGCAACATCGAGAGCGCCTGGTACAACCGAGCCCCGCTGATCATCACCGCGGGCCAGCAGACTCGTCAAATGTTGCTACTAGAACCATATTTGACCAATGTGCAGCCGGACGTCGTTCCGCAGCCCTTCGTCAAGTGGGCGTATCAGCCGGCGCGGGCCGAGGATGTCCCGGCAGCACTGATGCGCGCGTACGCAGCTGCCATCCTGCCGCCCGCCGGACCGGTCTTCCTGTCCATCCCGATGGATGACGGCGATCAACCGTGCTCGCGACTCCCGGTGATTCGTACGGTGAGTCCTCGCCTTCCAGCCGACCGGGACGCCTTGGCGGCTGTGATTGCGGCGCTGAGCGGGGCCCGCGCACCGACGCTGGTCATCGGCGGCGCAGTCGATCAGGTCGGTGGCTGGGACGATGCCATCGCCTTGGCGGAGAAACTGCGGTGCGACGTCTGGGCGGCGCCCGAGGAGGGTCGGCCGGGGTTTCCCGAGACCCATCCGCTCTACCAGGGGACGCTGCCCCCGGCGATCGGCCCACTGAGCCAAGTGTTGTCCGGTCACGACGTGATCGTCGTCATCGGTGCACCGGTGTTCCGCTACTACCCTTACGTTCCTGGCGAGTATCTGCCGGATGGCGCGGAACTCTTCCACATCACCGACGATCCGTCCGAAGCCGCGCGAGCGCCTGTGGGGACGGCGATCCTGGCTGACCCTGGCCGGTCCTGCGCTGTCCTCGCATCGGCCGTCCCGCAGGTAGACCGACCACTGCCGACGGCACGGCAGGTAGCCACGGCGCAGCGTTGCGACGAGCGGATCACGCCGGAGTGGCTCTACCACACGATTCAGACCATCCGGCCCGCGGACAGCGTGATTGTTCAGGAATCCCTTTCGACCCTGCATCATCTACGCGAACAGATACCGACAGACCGATCCAGATCGTTCTTCGCGATGTCCAGTGGCGTCCTCGGCTACGGGCTGCCTGCGGCGGTTGGCGTTGCCCTGGCCGAGCGGGACGAAGCGACCAACAGGAAGGTCATCTGCATCGTTGGTGACGGCTCGGCGAACTACGTCATCCAGGCGCTATGGACTGCGGCGCAACACAATCTACCGATTCTGTTCGTCGTCGTGCGCAACGGTGCCTACAACATCCTGAAGTCATTCGCGGACCTGCTGGAAACCCCGGGCGTCCCCGGCCTGGACCTACCCGGCCTGGACTTCGTGGCGCTGGCCCACGGCTACGCGTGCACGGCAGAGCGCGTGACTGCGCCCGATGATCTTCGTGAGGCACTCACCCTTGGCCTCAAAGCCGACAGCCCGTATCTCGTCGAGGTGACCGTCGACGCGACCGTTCCTCCCCTGATTTAGAGCAGGAGAGCCACAGTGCCGACACTGGCGCCCATTGCCGACGGGGCGATCAGCGGGAGAGTGTCCCGGCCGCGCGCTTCGGGAGCTGATGGTCGAATACGGTCATTTGACGCCACGAGTCGATGGCAGAACCCTCACCCCGCCCGATCTGCAGGCGGCGGACGACGCCGTCGAGAAACGCTCCACGACGGTGAGTCGTCGTTGCGCTCACATCCGATGTTTTCCCGACACCACGAAAGAAGCACTCATGACCAACGTCTCGATACGTCCTCTCGGCAGCTTCGTCCAAGACGAGTACGAAGTGGTAGCCGAATTCGCTGACGTGATGCCCACAGGACTGGCCGTCTCCGATACCGGGCGCGTGTTCGTCTCCTTCCCGCGCTGGGGTGACCATGTGGAGTTCACCGTCGCCGAGATCATCGACGGCAACGCAGTGCCATTCCCCAATGCCGCCGTCAACCAATGGTCAGTAGGGTCCTCACCCGATCTATTGATCTCGGTACAGAGCGTGATCATCGCCCCAGACGGATACCTGTGGCTGCTCGACACGGGTGCCCCGTCATTCGACCCACATGTGCCTGGCGGGCCCAAGCTCGTCCGGGTTGATCTGTCTCGCAACGTGATCGACCGTACTGTGCGGATCGCCGACGCCGCGATGACGCCGACGACATACCTCAATGACGTGCGATTCGACTTCAGCAAGGGCAGGGGTGGTTATGCCTACGTCACCGACTCGCAACCCACGGGGGCGTTGATCGTGGTGGACCTCGACACCGATGAGTCTTGGGACCGCCT
The DNA here is from genome assembly GCF_040509115.1 of Mycobacterium sp. Taxonomy (GTDB): domain Bacteria; phylum Actinomycetota; class Actinomycetes; order Mycobacteriales; family Mycobacteriaceae; genus Mycobacterium. The sequence continues at coordinate 2,884 of NZ_JBEVLO010000511.1, forward strand.
GCGTGGGCACGACACCACCCGAGCAGAGGACGGATTCCGTGCCATCGTCCAAGGCGAAGTCCGCGAAGGGTACCGGGTGGGTGCCGATGGTATCGCCATCAGCGCGACTGGTGACCGAATCTTGTACTGCCCATTGTCATCTCGACGTCTGTACAGCGTCGACGCCGCATCTCTACGCGATCGTAACGTTCAGGACGACCGGGTCGCCGAGTCCATCCTCGACCACGGCGACAAGGGCGCCTCCGACGGCCTCGAGACCGACACCGCCGGCAACCTGTACGCGACCGCCTACGAGCACAGTGCGGTCCTACGGCGCAGCGCAGCCGGCGAATGGACGACGGTGGTGCACGGGCCCAAGCTGCTGTGGCCCGACACCTTGGCGCTGGCCGCCGACGGCTTCCTCTACGTGAGCGTCAACCAGCTTCCCCGCACTCCCCTGTTCAACGATGGTGTCGACGACCGGATACCGCCGTACTCGATCATCCGGGTCGACGTCGGCGCCAACCCGATTCGGTTGACCCGATGAACGATGACGAACCCGAACTGGCCGCTCGCTTCACCCCGATGGCGCAGCACCGGATGTCCGAATCGGGTGGTCGGCAAGGCCCTGATGGAGGTGGGCTCGTGACCGGTCAGGGGGCTGAAACGGTGCAGCCCATCCGGGTGGGACACATCGATCTGAGTTTCCACGACGCCGCGGCACGCGAGGTCGAGCGGGTCCTCACTGCTCGATGTCTGACCGTCGAGCGGTCCACTGCGCCGCACGAGGAGATGTACCGCCGGATGGGCCGCGGCGAAGTCGACGTCCTCGTATCTGCCTGGCTGCCCACCAGCCACGGCCGTTACCTGGCTCCGTTCGAGGACGAGGTGCTCAAGGTCACCGTTCTCTACGAGCCATACTGCATCTGGGGCGTTCCAGACTACGTGCCAGAGGATGACGTCGCCGAAATCGCCGACCTACTGAAACCGCCTGCCCTGCAACGGATGGAGCGCTTGATTCAAGGAATCAACCCTGGCGCCGGCATCAGCCGCTTCTCCGAGTCCATCGTGCAACAGTATGGGCTCGACGAGCAGGGTTACGTGTTCCGCACGGGAACCGAAGCGCAATGTTTCGGGCGGTTCACCCAGGCCGTCGCTGACGGCCGCTGGGTGGTGATCCCGCTGTGGCACCCGCAGTGGCTACATCACCGCTACCGCATCCGCGAACTCAGGGACCCGAAACAGCTTCTGGGCGGCAAGGATCAGGCCACGCTGATCGTGCGTAGGGACGCTGCACAGCGCATTGGCGTCGCTGCGATTGGCGAGCTCGAGGCGATGCACCTAGGCAACGCCCGGGTCAGCGAACTCGACGACCTGCTCAGACGATGAACGTGCTCGAGTCGCGGCCGGTCGCGCCCGATGCGCGTGGGTGAGCGGGTCGAGGCGCCGCGACGCGCGACGTGACCGGAGTCGCTCACGGGTATGGACGATAGAGTTCCTCGCCCAACGTCGCGGCAGGTCGACACGACTCAGCGACATCGTGCGGGCCTGGGGTCTCAACGGGCAACTGCCCATACCATCCTGAACGTTGCGCAGGTCGTGCGTCAGACGGCTTTGGTCTCGCCGAAGTAGGTGACGATGACGTCTGAGGCGTCGGTGGAGCGGCTGAGGATGGCGTAGGAGCGGACGAATGATTCGCCGACGCAGCCGTCGACGTCGATGCGAAACCCCTGCACCATCACCCACGGCTTGTCGGACCTGTATTCCTTTTTCGTGACGGGGATTGTCTCGATGCGGCCTGGCTTGAGGCCGACGCTGATCTGGCCCCCCAGCGGTGAACTGAGTGTTGGGGATAGGCCAGCAGGGGCCAATGCCAGGAGCGAGGTGAGGCCGATCGTGCCGGTGATTGTCACGCCTGCGGCGTTGGCGATGTCGATGCCGCAGCCGATTTGGTAGCCGACTTCCATGACTCCGCGGGGGACGTCGTTCGGGGAGGTGACGGAGGCGTTGAACATCCCGCCGACGACGTAGCTGCGCGACGCCAAGGAGGTGGTCAACGGCGGGACCGGCAGCTGGGTTTCCTGGCTGGCCCATATCTGCAAGTTCGAGCCGTCGGGGGCATCGAGCACCGCCGGTGGCGGCGATGCCACCGCCCCGGGAGACGGAGCATCGGTGACCGACTGGCCGGCAGTTTCAGAAGTGATGCCGGGTGCAGGCTCGGCCCAGACACGCGGCACGGGACTCAGTGCCGCGAGCAGCGCGGAGCAGATGAGGAGGAGTCCAGCCGCCAGGCCATGGTGGCGGGTGTTCTCAGATCCCTTGCCGCGTCGGCGCAATGCTTCAGGCAAGCGGTGCGCCGGATCGTCGGAACCCCGATCGAATGTGGTCACGTTTCTCCATCCAAGTAGCTTCATGATGAAGTTATTCCAGGAATGAGGTATTGTCGAGTCGCGTCAGACCGGAAGGGAGCGTGCACCGATGATGGACCTCATGGAATCTTCGGACGACTACAGCCAGGTGGGGATGCATGACGACAACCTCCGAATCATGGAGTTGCTGCGGGCCTTCGCTGCCGACTACACGTATCTGATCCGACATCTGTCGACCTGGCTGGGCGTGCATACCGCCGATGCCGCGGCGTACGCCGAAATCCTCTACGCGCAGGACAAGGGCGCGCCGCTGACCCCGG
>NZ_JBEVLO010000512.1:0-3093 GCF_040509115.1 Mycobacterium sp.
AGCGTGAGGGAGTCAACCTGACGTATCTGCCGTTCTTCACCGTCGCGGTGATCGACGCGCTCAAGGCCCACCCGAACGTCAACGCCAGCTACAACGAGGACACCAAGGAGATCACCTACTACGACGCCGAGCACCTGGGCTTCGCAGTCGACACCGAACAGGGTCTGCTCTCCCCCGTCGTCAAGAACGCGGGCGATCTGTCGCTCGGCGGCCTGGCCAGGGCCATCGCCGACATCGCGGCCCGCGCCAGGTCGGGCAACCTGAAGCCCGACGATCTGTCCGGCGGCACGTTCACGATCACCAACATCGGCAGCCAGGGCGCGTTGTTCGACACCCCGATCCTGGTGCCGCCGCAGGCGGCGATGCTGGGCACCGGTGCGATCGTCAAGCGCCCGCGCGTGGTGGTCGACGACAACGGCAACGAGTCGATCGGCGTGCGGTCGGTGTGCTACCTGCCGCTGACCTACGACCACCGACTGATCGACGGCGCGGACGCAGGCCGGTTCCTGACCACCATCAAGAGGCGGCTCGAAGAGGGAGCGTTCGAGGCCGACCTCGGACTGTAGATCTCGCGGACTGTAGATCTCTGGTGACATCCGGACGGGCCGTCGTCGCGATCGCTGGTTCCTCGGGACTGATCGGCTCGGCGTTGACGACGACGCTGCGCGCGGCCGACCATCGGGTGTTGCGCATCGTGCGTCGTCCGCCGTCGAACGCCGACGAGGTGTTCTGGAATCCGGACAGTGGCGAATTCGACGCGAGCGCACTGCGCGGTGCCGATGCCGTCGTCAATCTGTGTGGGGTTGGCGTCGGCAGCAAGCGTTGGTCGGGTGCGTTCAAGCAGTGCTTGCGCGACAGCCGGATCGGTCCGACGGAGGTGTTGGCGCGCGGGGTCGTCGAGGCGGGCGTGCCGGTGTTGGTCAATGCGAGCGCCGTCGGCTTCTACGGGGACACGCGCGACCGCGTCGTGGACGAGTCGGCGCCCGTCGGACGGGGATTCTTGGCCGGGCTGTGCGAGGACTGGGAGACCGCGACCGAGTCCGCCCGCAGCGCGGGCGTCCGGGTGTCGCTGTTCCGCACCGGTCTGGTGATGTCGCCGTCGGGCGGGATGGTGGCGCGACTTCGCCCCCTGTTCTTCCTCGGGCTTGGCGCGCGGCTGGGCAACGGCCGTCAGTACATGCCGTGGATCAGCCTTGAAGACGAGGTGCGGGCACTGCTTTTCGCGATCGGTCACGACGAGGTCTCCGGACCGGTCAACGCAACCGGGCCTGCACCCGTCACCAACGCCGAGTTCACCGCGGCGCTAGGCCGTGCGCTCAACCGCCCGACGCCCATGAAGGTGCCTGGATTCGCGTTGCGGGTGATCCTCGGGGAGTTGGCCGACGAGGGCCTGCTCGGCGGGCAACGCGCGATTCCGGCGACGTTGGAGCGGGCGGGCTTCGAGTTTCACCACAACACGATCGGCGAGGCATTGAGCTATGTCACTGCGCCCAAGGACGTCTGAGGCAGCTGCGCGCGCGTAGCGTGAGCACCATGGGTTTGCAAGGGCGCCGGGAATCCGTCCGATCGGCTGACACCGACATCGACGTGCGCCGACTCGGCGTCGTCGACTACCTCACCGCCTGGGACGTGCAGCGCGACGTGTTCGAGGCCCGCGTCGCCGGTGGCCGCGACACTCTGCTGCTGCTCGAACACCCGCCGGTGTACACGGCGGGCAAGCGCACCGAGCCCCACGAGCGACCGCTGGCCGGCGACGTTCCCGTGGTCGAAACCGACCGCGGCGGCAAGATCACCTGGCACGGGCCCGGGCAGTTGGTCGGCTATCCCATCGTGGGTTTGGCGGAGCCGCTGGACGTGGTGAACTTCGTCCGCCGCTTGGAGGACGCGCTGATCGCGGTCTGCGCCAGCTTCGGTCTGGCGACCGGCCGGGTCCAGGGCCGCTCGGGGGTGTGGGTGCCTGCCGACCCCGCGCCGAGCCACGACGGGGCCCCAGCGCGGCCGGCCCGCAAGATCGGCGCCATCGGCATCAGGGTCGCTCGCGCCACGACGCAGCACGGATTCGCCCTGAACTGCGACTGCGACCTCTCGGCCTTCTCGTCCATCGTGCCGTGCGGCATCTCCGATGCAGGCGTGACGTCACTGACGGCCGAGTTGGGACGCCGGGTCACGGTGGAGGACGTGACGGACACCGTCGCCCGCGCGATCCAGGACGCACTCGACGGCCGTCCAGCGCTAGCATTGACCAAGTGAGCATCGAAACTGGCGGCGCACCTCAATCTGAAATCGCCGGCCTGCCGGTGTCACCGAACGGGCGCAAGTTGTTGCGTCTCGAGGTCCGCAACGCCGAGACCCCCATCGAGCGCAAGCCGCCGTGGATCAAGACCAAGATGAAGTTGGGTCCCGAGTACAAGGAACTCAAGGCGCTGGTCAAGCGCGAAGGTCTGCACACCGTCTGCGAGGAGGCGGGTTGCCCCAACATCTACGAATGCTGGGAGGACCGCGAGGCCACGTTCCTCATCGGTGGCGAACAGTGCACCCGCCGGTGCGACTTCTGCCAGATCGACACGGGCAAGCCCGCCGAACTGGACCGTGACGAACCGCGCCGGGTCGCCGAGAGCGTCCAGGCGATGGGGCTGCGCTACTCCACGGTCACCGGCGTCGCCCGCGACGACCTGCCCGACGGCGGCGCGTGGCTGTACGCGGAGACGGTGCGTCAGATCAAGGCACTCAATCCGAACACCGGCGTGGAGTTGCTGATCCCGGACTTCAACGCCATCCCGGAGCAACTCGAGACGGTCTTCGAGACGCGTCCGGAGGTGTTGGCGCACAACGTGGAGACGGTGCCGCGGATCTTCAAGCGGATCCGGCCTGCGTTCCGCTACGAGCGCAGCCTCTCGGTGATCACCGCCGCTCGCAACTACGGTCTGGTGACCAAGAGCAATCTGATTTTGGGCATGGGCGAGACGCCCGATGAGATCCGCGTCGCGTTGACCGACCTGCACGAGGCGGGCTGCGACATCATCACGATCACGCAGTACCTGCGGCCGACGGTTCGCCACCACCCCGTCGAGCGCTGGGTGAAGCCCGAGGAGT
>NZ_JBEVLO010000513.1:0-21064 GCF_040509115.1 Mycobacterium sp.
TCGAAGTTGCCGAGCGGCTGGTTGGCCGACCACATCTGGCGCTCGCCCTGCGCGACCTTGATCTCCACCGACGGCTGGTTGTCGTCGGCCGTGGTGAAGATCTCCGAGCGCTTCGTCGGGATCGTGGTGTTGCGCTCGATGAGCGTGGTCATCACGCCACCCTTGGTCTCGATGCCGAGGCTCAGCGGGGTCACGTCGAGCAGCAGCACGTCCTTGACCTCGCCCTTGAGCACGCCGGCCTGGAGCGCGGCACCCACGGCGACGACCTCGTCGGGGTTGACGCCCTTGTTGGGCTCCTTGCCACCGGTGAGTTCCTTGACCAGCTCGGTCACCGCTGGCATGCGGGTGGATCCACCGACGAGCACGACGTGGTCGATGTCGGCGACCGAGACGTTCGCGTCGGCGATGACCGACTGGAACGGCTTACGGGTGCGATCCAGCAGGTCCTGGGTGATGCGCTGGAACTCCGCGCGGCTGAGTTGCTCGTCGAGGAACAGCGGGTTCTTGTCCGCGTCGACGGTGATGTACGGCAGGTTGATCGAGGTGCTCTGCGACGAGCTGAGTTCGATCTTGGCCTTCTCGGCGGCCTCACGCAGCCGCTGCATGGCCATCTTGTCCTTCGTCAGGTCGATGCCCGAGCTGGCGCGGAACTTCTCGACCAGCCAGTCGACGACGCGCTGGTCCCAGTCGTCGCCACCGAGGTGGTTGTCACCCGAGGTGGCCTGCACCTGGACGACGCCGTCACCGATGTCGAGCAGCGAGACGTCGAACGTGCCGCCACCGAGGTCGAACACCAGGATGGTCTGGTCCTTGTCGGCCTTGTCGAGGCCGTAGGCCAACGCCGCCGCGGTGGGCTCGTTGACGATGCGCTTGACCTCGAGGCCGGCGATCTGGCCGGCTTCCTTGGTGGCCTGACGCTGGGCGTCGTTGAAGTACGCCGGGACGGTGATCACCGCGTCGGTGATGTCCTCGCCCAGGTAGCTCTCGGCGTCGCGCTTGAGCTTCATCAAGATGCGCGCGCTGATCTCCTGCGAGGTGTAATCCTTGCCGTCGATCTCGACGGACCAGTCGGTGCCGATGTGGCGCTTGACCGAACGGATGGTCCGGTCGACGTTGGTCACCGCCTGGTTCTTGGCGGGCTGCCCCACCAGCACTTCGCCGTTGCGCGCGAACGCGACGACCGACGGGGTGGTACGCGAGCCCTCCGAGTTTGCGACGACGACGGGTTCTCCGCCTTCGAGTACCGCGACGACGGAGTTGGTGGTCCCGAGGTCGATGCCGACCGCACGAGCCATAGTTACTGCCTCCTGATTAGGGGTTGTTACGGGTCTGAGTGGACCACGCTCAAGCTTGCCCTCGGGACCGTGTCCCTGTCAAACCAGAGTTGAGCCTGATTCACTCAAGTTGTCGAATGGGTCAACCGGGTCGCAGGCGGATTCATTCCCCCCGCCGGCCCGCGATCTTCTGAACGCCTAGCCGACGCTCGCGGCGACGACATCTGCCTTGGAGCCGCGGTCGGTGCCGTCTCGGCGTCCCGCCCGGCCTCGCGGCAAGCGTCGGACACGACGTCGGCCCATGTCGCGGGATGCGTGCTCCAGAAGTTGTGTGGGACGCCGGGCACGTCGCGAAACCGTCCGCGAGGTACTAGGGCGGCGAGCTGGCGAAGGGGCCAGTCAGGGCGAATGTCCTCCCCTGCGGCGATGAACGTCATCGGCACGACGCTGTCGGCGAGGCGTCGAAACAAGCCGGGCTCGTGGATCCATTCGCCGAAGGAGGCCTTGAGGGATTCGTGTACGTCCCGCACCCAGTCGATGACGACGCCGTCCTCGGTGTGACGCGCCGCTTCGTAGATCGCGGACCACGTCCGATCCTGGTGCAGGCCGTGGCCGGCGACACCGGTCACGGCACCCACGCGGTCTGGATGGTCCAGGGCATAGCGAACGGCCAGGTCCGACCCGAAGGAATGACCGAGTACGGTCCAGGATGCGACACCCATTGCCGCTCTGATTGTTTCGAGGTCGGCGATCGCTTGTGAGAGGTCATGCGGACCGCCGCCGGATCGACCCACCCCTCGCGGTTCGGGGAACCACGCGCGCATCCCGCGGGGCGCCAAGCCGTCGTCCTCCAGGTAGTTCACACACCCGGGTCCGCCGGACAGGATCACGACGTCGGGCCCCTCACCGACGACGCCGACGTAGAGGTCGGTCGCGTCCTCGCAACGCACCGTCACAGCCCGCACGCCGTCGATTGTCCCCCGTCGAATCGACCTCCCATGGTGCGGTCGGGAACCGCAGGTGCGGTGTCCGAAAATGAACTGGTGGACGATGCCGTTGGAACCCAGCCCCAGTACGATGCCTTCGCAGACGAATTCCTGGACCACGCTCAAGATGGCCTGTTCAACGCTCACTACGACCGCCCTGCCTGTCTCTCCCTCCTGGGAGACGTCGCAGGCGCGACCGTCCTGGACGCGGCGTGTGGGCCGGGACTCCATGCCGAGGCATTGAGCAGGCGCGGCGCGCTCGTGATCGGTTTCGACCAGAGCCCTCGCATGACGGAGTTGGCCCGACACCGGGTCCCCACGGGGGACTTCCGTACCCACGACATGGCCCATCCGCTCGACTGGCTCGACGATCAATCGGTCGACGCCGCACTCCTGGCCCTGGCCCTGGAATACGTCGACGAGAGGGTTGCCGCGCTGCGTGAGCTTCGACGTGTGCTTCGCCCCGAAGGTGCGCTCGTCCTATCGCGGCAGCATCCCACAGGCGACTGGCTTCGACACGGCGGCAACTACTTCGAGGCCCGTGTCATCGAAGAGACGTGGAGCCGTGGATGGCACGTTCGATATTGGTTGACACCGCTTGAGCAGACCTGCGAGGAGTTGCACGACGCAGGCTTCCTCATCGAGCGCCTGCTGGAACCGCGGCCCACCAAGCACGCAGCGATCATCGACCAGGAGAAATACGAACGTCTTACTCGCGAGCCCACGGGGTTCATCGCAATCAGAGCCGTTCCGGATCCGCGTCGCACGAGGCACTAGGCGCGTTCGGCTGACGGCGAAACATCACTGACCGCTCGCAGACCTCGGGGCGACGACCGTCACCGGCGTTTCGGCGAACCCGCCATCGCCGTCGAGGTGGCGGCGGCCAGCACCGCTGCCACGGCAGCAGCGAGCGCGAGCAGGACGAACATCGCCGCATAGCCGTCCACCAGGCTGGCCAACCCGGCGCCGACGTACGGCCCGAGCGCCATGGCGATCATCACCGGTGCGGACAGGATGCCGCTGAGATGCCCGTAATGCGCCGAACCCCACCGTTCGGCGACGGCGGTGGCCTGCAACAACGTCAGGATCCCCCGTGCCAGCCCCGCACCGATGGCGCACGCGATCAGTGCGCCCAGCGACGTGAACACCCCAAGCAGCGCCGTCGTCGCGGCCACCCCCGCCATGATCGCAACGGTGCGTGGCACGACGCGGATCCGCCGGACCATCGCCTGGTAGCCGAGCCTGCCGAGGACCTGCCCAGCTCCCCCGAGCCCGAGCGCGACGGCCGCCGCCCCGGTGCCGAACCCGCGTTCGGCCATCAACGGCACCAGGTTGACGATGACGGCGTATGACGCCAGAGCTGCCAGCGCGAAGGCCGCCGTCAACGCGACGAACGGCCGGCTACGGGTGGTGCGGGTCGGCGCCTCGACCCCGCGCGCGGCGGTGACCGGCGGCCACGGTCTGCGGAGGCCGAAGAAGTGGGCAGGCACGGTGACCACCGCGAGCACCACCGTCAGGACGAGATAGGTTGCGCGCCAACTCAAGTGCGCGCTGAGCGCAGCGGTCAGAGGAGCGAACACCGTGCTGGACAGGCCGGCGACCAGGGTCAGCGCGGTCAACGCCCGCACGGAGTCGTCGCCGAAGAAGCGCGTGAGCGCTGCGAACGCGGGCGCGTAGAAGATGGCGCTCATCGACACGCCCGCGACGATCCAGGCCGCCGCGAAACACCAGTAGTTGGGCGCGGCGGTGACCGCGGGCACCGCCGCGACGGCGAGGACGGAGCCCGACGTCATGATCCAGCGCGGCCCGTAGCGGTCCAACCAGCGCCCGACCGGAATGCCCGCCAACGCCGAGGTGACCAGGCCCGCGGAGAACGCCGCCGTGATCGCGGGTGCTGACCAGCCGGTGTCGGCCGAGATCTGCGGCGACAGGATGGAGAATGCGTAAAACAGCACGCCCCAGCTGGTGATCTCGGTGACGCACAGGGTGAGCAGCACCCAGCGCAGCCCGACACCCGGCGTCATGCCGAAACACGTTGCCATACCCAGTCAGTGCGCGGTCCACCCGCCGCCGAGCAGACGCGAGGGCAATACCTCCTGATCGATCCTTCGCCGAACCCACCGGATGCGGATCGGCCATGTCGAACGGACGGTCGGAACCCAGGGTGATCCGGCTTGAGTCGACGACGCCGCAGAGCCCGTGCCCGGGTCGGCGAAGGCCTCGGGCCCACACCACATCCGCACGGCCCGCACCACGTCGACGTCGGTCGCCGAGTCCGACGACCATGCGACGTAGCCGTCCGGCCGTACCAGAATCGCGGCGGGAAATCCTGCGGGACAACCTGTTTCGACGCGTACGGGGCGGACCCGGTCCGACCATCGTTTACCCACCGCGCCGACCGCCGCGCTCGTCAGCAGCACGAACCTACCGTCGCGCAGCAGCTCGTACAGCCGACCGCCTGCGCACGGCAGGTCGGGCATCCGCCTACCCTCCCAACCCTTCGCGCCACGCCGCTCGTAGGCGATCCCAAGCCCGGTCAGTCGGCCACCGATCAACATCCGCAGGCGGCGAACGCCGAGTACCCGCCGGATCACCGCCTGTGACAGCGTCCGACGCAGCCGCGAATGCCCGACCATCATCGTGTTGAACACGTCGGTCATCTTCAGCACCAGCGCGCCCACCGGGTATCGCTCCTGCTCGTAGCTGTCGAGCAGCCACGACGGCGCCCAGCCGTGCAAGGCGCCCGCCAGCTTCCAACCAAGGTTCATGGCATCCCCGATGCCGGTATTCATGCCCTGTCCGCCCAACGGGGAGTGCACGTGCGCGGCGTCGCCGGCCAGGAAGACCCGGCCCACGCGGTAGTGCCTGGCCTGCCTGTGCTCGCTGAGGAACCGCGAACTCCATCGCGGCTCACCCATGCCGAAGTCCGTTCCCGCGATGCGCTCGAACGCCGACCGCATCTCGGCCGCGGTCACGGGTTCCTCCAGCGGTGCCTGCTCACGCGTGCGGTCCCAGGCAATGACCCGGTACCAGCTGTCGCCGAACGGCACGCACAACACCACGCCCTCGTCGCCGGAGCGCGCGAACATCACCTCATCTGGCGGGTCGGCGAGTTGGACGTCGGCGAGCAGGATGTGCGTCGGATACCGTTCCCCGACGAAGTCGACGTCGATCAATCGCCTTGTCACACTGTGAGATCCGTCGCACCCAACCACGTATCCGGCCTGCGACGTGGCGACGGCGCCGTCGACCTGCAGGTCGACCTCGACACCGTCGTCGGTCTGGCGCAGCCCGACCACCTCCGTGCCGTAGTCGATGCGGACGCCGAGGCGCGCCGCGCGCTCCTCGAGCAGGTACTCCGTCCCGCTCTGCGGCGCCATCAGCACCATCGGAAAGGCCGTCTCGAACTCGGTCATGTCGAGCATCGCCCCGGGGGCGGGCGCCAGCCGCTGCACGGGAATGCCGCGGGACAGCAGGTCGTCGGCCAGGCCGCGGGCGTCGAGGAGCTCGAGGGTTCTGGCATGCACGGCGAACGCGCGGGTGACGTTGGACTGCCCGTTCCTGCGCTCGACGATGCGGCACCGAACCCCGGCGAGTGCCAGTTCGCATGCCAGCATCAGGCCCGTTGGTCCTGCTCCTACGACGATGACGTCGGTGGCGTCCATCATGTCCTTCCGTGGTGGTGACTCAGTGATCGATCTCCACCATGGCGCGTGCAGACACCGGTCGAATCGGTGTAATCACCAGTCCCGGCGGTCGTAGCATTCGGTGATGCTGCACGGCCGAGACCGGGAGTGCACGCAGCTGAACGGGTTGCTCGACGCTGCGCGGTCGGGCCGCAGCGGTGCGTTGGTGCTGCGCGGCGACGCGGGGATCGGAAAGTCCGCGTTGCTCGGGTACGCCGCCGAGCACGCCAACGACTTCCTGGTGTTGCGGGCGGTCGGAATCGAAAGTGAATCGGAATTCGCCTTCGCAGCGGTGCACCAACTTCTGCGTCCGCTGCTCGGCGAGGTGGCTCGGCTCCCGCCACGTCAGCGTGCCGCGCTGGAGGCTGCGTTCGGAATGGCCACGACCGCAGGGGGCGACCGGCTGCTGGTCTCGCTTGGCGTGTTGAGCCTGCTGTCGGACGCCACCGTCAGCCGACCGGTGCTGTGCTTGATCGACGACGCCCAGTGGCTCGACGCGCCGTCTGCCGAGGCCGTGAGCTTCGCCGCTCGCCGGCTGGACGCCGACGGCATCGTGGTGCTGATCGCGATCCGCCACGACGAGCCTGCGGCCATGACCACCACCGGGCTGCCCGAGACGTGGCTACGCGGACTCGACGTCGATGCCGCCCGCGCGATGCTCGCCGAGGGACCGCCGATGGCGCCGCACGTGCGCGACCTGCTCGTGACGAGCACCGAAGGCAATCCGCTTGGACTGCAGGAGCTTCCAGGCTCACTCGACCCCGACCAGCTCGGCGGTCGGCGCCCGCTTCCCGACCTACTCCCCGTGAGCAACGAACTGGAACGCGTGTTCCTCGCCCGCGTCCGTACGCTGCCGACCGCCACCGGGACGGCGCTTCTACTCGCCGCCGCCGAGCACACCGGCGACTTGCGGACGGTCCTAGCGGCGGCCCGCCTGCTCGACGTCGACGCGGCGGACGCCCTCGGTCCAGCCGAGGAGGCCGGCATCGTCCGGATCGACGACGACCGGGTGCGCTTCCGCCAGAACCTCGTTCGCGCTGCCGTCTACCGTGGCGCGACGTTCCTCCAGCGCCGCGCCGCCAATCAGGCGTTGGCGGCGGCACTCACCGAGCCCGAGGACGCCGACCGGCGAGCATGGCAATTGGCTTCGGCGGCAGTAGGTCCCGACGACGCCCTGGCAGTGGAACTGGTCGCGGTCGCGCAACGCTCGACCGAGCGTGGCGGCCACGCCTCCGCGGCAACCGCGTACGAACGGGCCGCCGAGTTGACCACCACGACCGAAGCGCGGGCTGAGCGCCTCCTCGCGGCCGCGCAGGCGTCGTGGCGGGCCGGCCGCTCGCAACGGGCACTCGCCGCGCTCGATGGAGCCGAGAAACTCGTCAGCGGCGCGCACCTTCGGGCCAGCATTCTTCGACTGCGAGGGAACGTCGGCTTCGCTTGCGGCGACATGGATTCCGCCTACGAGAATCTGCAGGCCGGCGCGAACCTGGAAGTCACACGAGATCCATCACTCGCCGCGAGCATGCTGGCGGAGATGGGACAGATCGCCTGGGTCAGCGGTGACGTCGGCCGCATCAGTGAAGCGGCGCGCCGACTGGCCGCCCTGCCCACCCCGTCGGACCGGATGGCGGTCACCGCGTCGCTCATCGTCGGCCTTCATCACTTCCTCAGCGGGGACACCGCAGCCGCGACGGCAGCTCTGCAGCACGCCGCCGCATCCGCCGAGGAGGCCGGCGACGCGGCCAGTCTCAGCCAAACCGGCAGCGCAGCACTGTTTCTGGGTGATGACGCCCGCGCCATCACCATGTTCACCCGCGCTGCGGCCACCGCACGGGCCGACGGCGCCGTCAACATGTTGCCCACGGTGCTCGGCCCGCTCGGTGCGCTGCAAGCCTGGACGGGGCGGTACGCGTCGGCCACGGCGACGGCGACGGAGGGATTGCGGCTGGCAGTCGACACCGGGCAGGAGAACCCCGCGGCCCACCACCGCAGCGTGCTGGCGTGGGTGGCCGCGGTGCAGGGCCGCGAACGGGAGTGTCGCGACGCGGCGGCCGCGGCGCATGCGCGGGCCATGGGCCATCAGCTCGGACCACACGCGGGCATCGCCTCTTGGGCCCTTGGCCTTCTGGACCTCGGACTGGGCAGGCCCGCCGAGGCGTTCGACCGACTGGACGCCCTGGCAGGGGCGCGGCCGGGCGAGGGCCACCAGGTGGTCAAGGCATTCGCGACCGCCGATCTGGTCGAAGCGGCGTTCCGGTCGGATCAACGGGGCCGGGCCGAGCAAGCCGCGATGACGTTGCGAGCCTGGGCATCCCATGTGAGGGCACCGTGGGCCCTGGCACTGGCCGCTCGTTGCGATGCGCTGCTGGACGACGGCTCGGAGGAACACTTCGCGCGCGCCGCGGAGTTGCACGCTGCGAGCAGCCGACCGTTCGACGCGGCACGGACCGAGCTGTTGCGCGGCGAGTTCCTCCGCAGACGACGCCACCGGGCGCAGGCCCGGACTCATCTACGCGCCGCCAGGGACGTCTTCGAGCAGCTCGGTGCCGCCCCGTGGGCGGAGCGGGCCCGCGTCGAACTCCTGGCGACGGGCGAGACGGCCCGCAAGCGAGATCCAAGCACCGTCGGACAGTTGACTCCGCAGGAGCTGCAGATCGCCCGGCTCGTCGGCGCGGGCGGAACCAATCGCGAGATCGCCGCCGAGCTGTTCCTGAGCCCTCGCACCATCGACTACCACCTACACAAGGTCTTCACCAAGCTCGGCATCTCGTCGCGGGCGGAGCTCATCCGTCTCGACGCCGCAGACCGATAGCGCCGGGTAGCGCACCGTGCCGTCGTCGCCGCCGTGCCCGGGCATCCGTTCCCCCGATTGGTGGACACGCCGTTGCCTCCGACCCATCCACCAGTCGCCCGATACCCCGGGCCGCTGCGCTGCGACATAGTTATCCCATCGCCGGAACACACCGACCGAGAAACCGAAAACATCACTCAGACAAAAGGATTGACAACATGAACGCCATCACCCGCACCATCGCCGCCGCCGGGATCATGACCGCAGCCGCGCTCGGCCTGGCAGGCATCGCCAACGCCGCCACCGCCCCGGCCCCACAGGGCCCCGGCCATTCCTACAGCCCCGGCACCTACGCCACGCCCGCCCCGACCGTCGGCCCCGGCTGGCACGGCAACCACGGCCCCGCCTACATCGCCCACCTCAACGGCAAGTAAGCCGCCCGGCCCTCCCCGCGCAAGAACCCACCCGGCCCTTCCCAAACAATCCCCGGGGGAGGGCCGGGTGTACGTACCATCGGGACATGGTCGACACCGGAGCCGAAGACGCCAAGAGGCTGGCAGGCGGTAATGCCGCCGCACTGCTTCCCCGCACGGACCGCACGCTCGAAGAGGAGCGGCTGCACCGCAAGCAGAACTTGGCGGCGGCGTTCCGATTGTTCAGCCGCTTCGGCTTCGACGAGGGCGTGGCGGGTCACATCACCGCCCGAGACCCAGAGTTCACCGATCACTTCTGGGTCAATCCATTCGGCATGCACTTTGGCCACATCCGGGTCAGCGACCTGCTGCTGGTCCGGCACGACGGAGAGATCGTGCACGGCGACCGACCGGTGAACCAGGCGGCGTTCGCGATCCACTCGCAGGTGCACGCGGCGCGCCCCGACGTCATCGGTGCCGCCCACTCCCACTCCGTATACGGCAAGACGTGGTCGACGCTGGGCCGACTCCTCGACCCCATCACCCAGGACGCATGTGCGTTCTACGGCGACCATGCCCTGTTCGACGCCTACTCGGGCGTCGTCCTCGACCTCGAAGAGGGCAAGCGCATCGCCCACGCGCTCGGCGACGGGAAGGCCGCGATCCTGCGCAACCACGGCCTGCTGACCGTCGGCCACTCCGTCGAGGAAGCCGCCTGGTGGTTCATCACGATGGAACGCTCGTGCCAGGCGCAGTTGATGGCCGAGGCCGCGGGCACCCCGATTCTCATCGACGACGAGATGGCCGCCTTGACCCGCGGCCAGGTCGGTAGCCACTTCGCGGGCTGGTTCAGCTTCCAGCCGCTGTTCGACAAGATCACCAGGGAGCAGCCCGACCTGTTCGACTGACGGGCTCTCGGGTGTGCGTCCACGGCGTCGCGCGTGCGCTCGTGGCGACTCTCGAACGCATTTCCCGCCCGCACCGCGCACCCATCCCGGTGACCGCGCGGGTCACGAACTGGCAACGCCACGCGAGTCACTGCCGCCTCTTCCGTCACGGGCTGCGTAGCCTTGTCCGTGATGAAGGCCCGGCTGGTGATGGCAGGCGTGCTCGCGGCGAGCGCGGTCCTTGCGGGCTGCCAGTCCACGGTCGATGGCAACCCCCAAGGCAGCGCGGGTTCGCCCACCGAGCCGAGCTTCCCGACCTCGCGGCCCTCGGTCTCGACGCCGACCACCACCTCCCCCGCGCCGCCCCCAGCCACACCGACGGCCGCCCCACCTGCCGCTGAGGCACTGCCCCCGGACAAGGGTTACGTGTTCGTCGTCACCAAGTCCGGGAAGACCCGCTGCCAGATCAGCGCGGCGGAAGTCGGCTGCGAGGCGGACTTCATCAACGCGCCGACCGTCAACGGCGAGCCAGCCAACGGCGTGAACGTCAGCGCCGAAGGGCAGGTCACCTGGCTGGTCGGCAACATCGGCGACATCCCCGTCGTGCCCATCGACTACCGCACCTACTCGGCCGTCGGATGGACCATCCTGGCCACCGAGGAGGGCACCCGCTTCACCAATGACCAAACCGGCCACGGCATGTTCGTGGCCATCGAGAAGGTCGAGCCCTTCTGAGGGTGAGCGTTCTGCGACCGGCGACTTAGGAAGACGGTTTAGGAAGCCTCCCGTTGCGGGAAGAGAACTACGTGACGCCTGCCGACGAGCAAATACCGCCCCATGTCTTCGTGTTGTTTGGAGCCACGGGCGACCTGGCCAAGCGCAAGCTTTTCCCCGGGCTCTACCACCTCGCCGCGGCATCGCGGCTGCCCGCGGACTACGCCATCATCGGCTCGGGCCGCCACTCTCCGGGCTCCGACGACGAATTCCGGGCCCGCATCCGCGACGGCCTGCGCGAGAGCGTCTCCGACATCGACGACTCGGTGCTCGACGACGTCGTCGGTCGACTCTCCTTCCAGACCTCCGACAGCGACGACGGGAAGGATCTCGCCGCCGCGGTCGCGAAGGCGCGCGAGGGCCTCGGCGACGACTCCCGGACGCTGATCTATCTGTCGGTCCCGCCGAAGGCGATGCAGCCGATGATCGGCATGCTCGGCAGGGAGGGGCTCACCGACGGGGCCCGCGTCGTCGTCGAGAAGCCATTCGGCACGGACCTGGCCTCGTCACGCGAGCTCGATGCGGCGCTCAAGGACGTGATCAGCGAGGAGCAGGTCTACCGGATCGACCACTTCCTGGGCAAGGAGGCCGTACAGAACATCCTGGCGCTCAGGTTCGCCAACGAACTGATCGAGCCGGCCTGGAACCGCGACCACTTGACGTCGGTCCAGATCGACGTTCCCGAGGACCTGACCGCGGAGGGCCGCGGCGCCTTCTACGAGTCGACGGGCTGCTTTCGCGACATGATCTCCACCCACCTCTGTCAGGTTCTCGGGTTCGTGGCCATGGAACCGCCCGTCCACCTCGACGAACGCTCACTGCGCAACGAGAAGGCCAAGGTGTTCGACGCCATGCGGCCGCTCGACCCGAACCGGGTGATCTTCGGCCAGTACGACGGGTACCGCGACGAGGACGGCGTGGCCGACGACTCGACCGTGGAGACGTTCGTGGCGCTCGAAGCCTTCGTCGACACCGAACGCTGGCAGGGTGTTCCGTTCTACCTGCGCACGGGCAAGGCGCTGGCCGCGAACCGGCGCACCGTCACGCTCACCTTCCGCACCCCGCCGATGGGACGGTTCGGTGACGGCGACCCCAGTTCACGCCCACTGGGGCCGAACCAGATGATGATCGAGTTGAGCGACTCCCCCGAGTTCGGCGTCAGCCTGATGGCGAAGCGGCCGGGTCCTCGAATGGAATTGATGCCGCTGACCTTTCGTCTCGATCTGGCCGACGAGGATCCCGACGACGCGCCGTTGGAGGCCTACGAACGGCTGTTGCTCGACGTCCTCCGCGGCGATCAGACGCTGTTCACCCGCTCCGACGAGGTCGATCGGTTGTGGCAGATCTGCCAACCCGTACTCGAAGCTCCACCGACGACGCAGCCGTACCCGAAGGGGTCGTGGGGTCCCGAGGACGCGGTGGCCCTCCCCGGTGGGACCGGCTGGCGGCTCGCCGATGAGTGAGTGGCTGGGCATTTCCGACCACGGCTTGATCGGCGACCTGCGGACCTGTGCGCTCGTCGGCACCGACGGGACCATCGATTGGTTCTGCGCCCCTCGCTTCGACTCCCCCAGCGTGTTCGGCTCGATCCTCGACAAGGACCGAGGCGGCAGTTGGCGACTGGAACCGGACTGTCAGGCCCCGCGCACCCAGCAGTTCTACTTCCCCGACACCGCGGTGCTGATCACCCGATTCCTCACGGCCGACGGTGTCGCCGAGATCCACGACTTCATGCCCGTGCTCGGCATCGGCGATCCCGAGCACCGCCAACGCATCGTGCGCCGGGTCAGCGGCGTGCGCGGCAAGATCCGGATGCGGATGTGGTTCGACGCCAGGCCGGACTACGCCCGCAATCGCTGCCATGCCGAGTACGCGGGTGATGGTGTGCTGGTCTCCGGTGACGGCGTGCGCATGGGCCTCATCGCGACGACGGACCTGACCATCGACGAGCAGGACGACAATACGATGGTGTGCGCGGACGTCGAGCTCACCCAGGGGGACACTGCGCTGTTCGTCCTGGAAATCCTCGACGGTGACGACATGCCGTCCTCCAACTCCGTCGACATGACCGATGCGCTGTTGGACGCCACCACGGCGTACTGGCGACACTGGCTGTCACAGTCGAGCTACGTCGGCCGGTGGCGCGAGATGGTGCACCGGTCGGCGATCACCCTCAAGCTCTTGACCCATGAACAGACCGGCGCCGTGATCGCTGCGCCAACGACGAGCATCCCCGAATTGGTTGGGGGAAGCCGCAATTGGGACTACCGCTACGTCTGGGTCCGGGATGCCGGGTTCAGTCTGTACGCCCTGCTGCGGCTGGGCTTCACCGATGAGGCGCGGGCATTCATCGGATGGCTCTCGGAGCGGTTGGGCGACGAGCGCGACGACAGCGACGACAAGGGCCCGCTCAGGGTGCTCTACGACATCGACGGCAACGTGCCCACCGACGAAGCCGAACTCGACCACCTCAGCGGGTACCGCGACTCCCGCCCGGTACGCATCGGCAACGCCGCGGTCGAGCAGCTGCAGCTCGACATCTACGGCGACATCATCGATTCCATCTACCTATTCAACAAGTACGGCCCCGGCATCAGCAGCGACGCCTGGAACGACGTCATCGAAGTCGTCGGCTGGGTGATGGAGAACTGGGACCGCGAGGACGCGGGCATGTGGGAGGTGCGCGGCGAAAACCGCGCGTACACCACGTCGCGGCTGATGTGCTGGGTGGCACTGGAACGCGCCATCCGCGTCGCGCGGCAACGCGGCCTGCCCGGCGACATCACCGCGTGGTCGAAGGCACGCGACGAGATCTACGAGCGGATCATGTCCCGCTGCTGGAACGATGACCGGCAAGCCTTCACCCAGACCGAGGGCGGCACTGCGCTCGACGCGGGGGTACTGCTGATGCCGATGGTGAAGTTCCTATCCCCGGCCGACCCGAAGTTCCTCTCCACTCTGGAGGCCATCGAAGCGGACCTGGTCACCGACAGCCTGGTGTTCCGCTACACCCCCGAGTCCGACGGTCTCGACGGCGAGGAGGGCACCTTCTCGCTGTGCTCGTTCTGGTACGTCGAGGCACTGACCAGGGCGGGTCGGCTCGACGACGCCCAGCTGGCACTGGAGAAGATGTTCACCTACGCCAACCACGTCGGGCTCTACGCCGAGCAGGTCAGCGCCACCGGTGATCAGGTCGGCAACTTCCCGCAGGCCTTCACGCACTTCGCACTCATCAGCGCCGCGCTCAACCTCGACCGCGCGCTCGACAAGGGGAGCAACCGATGACTTCGATAGCCCAGCAGGAACGTGCCGCGCTCGTCAGCACGATGCGTAGCGTCGGCCCCGAACAGCCGACGCTGTGCGGGGATTGGACGACGCGGGATCTCGCCGCGCACCTGGTCGTCCGAGAACGGCGGCTGGACGCGGCGCCAGGCATCCTGTTGCCCGCCCTGGCCGGCTACACCGCGAGGGTTCAGGAACAGGTTGCTGCCCAAAAGGATTGGAACGTCCTGCTTGACCAGATCGCGTCGGGTCCACCACTGCTCTCGCCGTTCAAGGTTCTCGACCCGTTCGTCAACGTTGCCGAGATGTTCATCCACCACGAGGACGTTCGTCGGGCCGTAAGCGGTTGGGAACCACGCGAACTCGACGAAGACACCACGTCGTCCCTGGCGCGACAAGTCAGCTTGATGTCGCGGATGACGATGTCGAAGGCCCCCGCGCACGTGTCCCTGCGGACACCCGACGGCGAGACACTCGCGAACATCGGACGAGGGGAAACCGTGGTCGTGACCGGCGACCCAGGTGAACTCCTGATGTTCGTCTCCGGCCGCAACGAGGCCAAGGTCACGTTCTCCGGTAACGACGACGCGGTCGGTGCCGTGCGGGCTGCTAAGCGCGGCCTCTAGGGGCGCGGGGCGAGCGAAGCGACGGGGAAGAGGTGCCCCGCGGCGAGCGATTAGGGTGTGCCCATGGACTTTCGCGTATTCGTCGAACCTCAGCAGGGTGCCACCTACGCCGACCAGCTGGCGGTGGCTCGGGCAGCCGAGGCAAGCGGCTACTCAGCATTCTTCCGCTCCGACCACTACCTGGCGATGTCGGGCGACGGACTGCCCGGACCCACCGACTCCTGGGTGACGCTGGGCGGCATCGCCCGTGAGACGTCGACCATCCGGCTGGGCACCATGGTCACCTCCGCGACGTTCCGGCATCCCGGCGTCCTAGCGATCTCGGTGGCCCAGGTCGACGAGATGAGCGGCGGCCGAGTCGATCTGGGCATCGGCGCCGGGTGGTTCGAAGCCGAGCACGACGCTTACGCGATCCCCTTCCCGCCGCTGGCCGAGCGGTTCGACCGGCTCGCCGAGCAGCTCGACATCCTGACCGGATTGTGGACGACTCCGGTCGGCAAGTCCTTCGACTACACCGGCGAGCTGTATTCGGTCAAGAACTCACCCGGGTTGCCGAAGCCGACGCAGACGCCGCATCCCCCGATCATCGTCGGCGGCAAGGGCCCCAAGCGGACGCCCGCGCTGACGGCGAAGTACGCCTCGGAGTTCAACATCCCGTTCGTCGGCGTCGACGAGCTGACTGCCCAGTACGCCCGCGTCGCCAAGGCCGTCGCCGATGCGGGCCGCTCCCCCGATTCGGTGACCTACTCGGCGGCGTTCGTGGCGTGTGCCGGCCGCGACGACGCCGAGGTGGCCAAGCGCGCCGCCGCCATCGGGCGCGAGGTGGACGAGCTGCGCGCCAACTCACCCCTGGTCGGCACCGCCGCGGAGATCACCGACAAGTTGGCGGCGTTCATCGAGGCAGGCGTGCAGCGCGTGTACGTACAACTCCTCGACATGTCCGATCTCGACCAGATCGACTTCTTCGCGAGCGAGGTCATCCCGCACGCGGGCTGACGCGGAGACCGTTGATCAACCGCGGCTACTATCGGAGGCCGTGGCAGGCAGCGGCGATTCGAGCGACGAATCCAAGGACACCGAGCCCGCGTGGCACGAGCGCACCTCGACGGTCGTGGGGGCCAGCGTCGCCGCCCTCCTGGCCCTGGGCCTGGCCTGGCTCGCCATCTCGTACGTGGCCAAGGACTTCAACGACCCCGCGCCGACGCCGCAGTACTTCCTGGAGCCAAGCGCATCCGGCGGAGGGACGACGACGCCGTCGTCGCCGACGACCACCACCGAGACCATCACCAGCACCAGCCCGCCGGTGACCACCGACATCAACCCCGGTGACCCCACCTCGACTTCCGTGACGTCCGGCACCGACACGTCGCCGACCGACACCACCCTGCCCCGGACGCGGCGCTCGACGGCCAACAACGACGACGACGGTCCGACGTCCACCCGGCAGCGCCCGCGGCTCAACGAGACCAGGACGCTGTACCCACGCCCGTAGCGGGCGTCAGCGGCCCTGGGCGGCGAAGTCGGCGACCATTCCCTCGGCGCTGCGCACCGCGGCCCGGCACGCTCTCGTCGTGAAGGGGTCGTTGAGCGGGTGGTCGGCCCTGCGGCGCCACCGCTGCGCGGCGGCGAACGCCGCCCGGGGTCCGTCGTACGGGGTGTCGGGTTGCAGACCCAGCCGGCTCGCGGCGTCGGTCCCTGAGCCGCCGATGATGCGGCGCAGCGACGCCATCTCATCGTCGTTCAACGTCGTTGCCCTGGAACGCAATTGGCTCAGCAGCCGCAGCTCCTCGAAGGCGTGCGTGTCACCGAGGAGGGGGTCGATGTCGGCGATGATGTACGGGGTGGCGTAGGTCGGGTTCGCCTCGACGAACCTGCGCAACGCCAGCAGCGCCGTGTGCGCCTTGAGCAAGTCGGACCGCTGCGCGAACTGTTGGTCGATGACGTCGCGCAGGGCGATCAGCCCGCTGCGCTCCAGCAACTCGTCGGCCAACGCGACGGAGTCGCCGATGCCCGCCCGGAGCACCGCGATCGAGATCCGGATGCCGAACATCCCGAATCGCTCCAGCAGTGCCGCGCGGGTCGCCGCGTCGACCGGTAGCGCTGGGCCCTTGCCATCGTCGCGCACGAAGCGGTCCACCGACAGCATCGCCTTGGTGAGCTCCGCGGCGTCGACGCCTGCGAGCTTCTCCAGCGCGACGAACTCGCTCTGCCGCAGCGTCCTGGCCGTGAGTGCCAGCAGCCCCGACACCGGGACCACGGCCTGGCAGATTCCCGTCTTGTCCATCTCGGCGGTGAATCTGGTGGCGACGTCCTTGGCGGACAGCATCGCGTCGATGCGGCCCGCCCCGATCTCGTCGGCCCGCGACGCGACGCCGATCACGCCGAGTGCGCCCGCCGAGCCGCCGACCAGGGTGCCGATCTGTCGCAGCAGCGCGATGTCGGTGGCGTTGAGCGTGCGCAGCAGGAAGACGACGGCGTCGACCCTGGGCACGCCGTCGTCGGGAACCAGCAGGCGAAGGGTGCGTTCGGACACGTCCCTGGACAGCGACGACGTGCCGGGGGTGTCGATGATGGTGGTGTCGATGAGCTCCGCGGCCGGCCACTCCACGTCGAGGTCGATGACGTCGTCGGGGTCGACGCTGGCGAAGTCGAAGGTGAGGCCGCGCTCGCCGGAGCGTCCGCCTGCGTCGCGCATGATCGGCACGTTGGACCGTCGACCGCCGCGGTGGTTCGCCGTCACCTTGGGCGTGGCGCCGTTGCGGAACCAGGTGACGATGCGGGTGGCCTCCGTCGCGTCGGTTGGCGCGATGTCCTCGCCGACCAGCGCGTTGACCAGGGTCGACTTGCCTGCCTTCAACGTCCCGGCCAGAGCGATGCGGATCGGCTGGTTCAGACGCCTGCCGATCCAGTCCAGTTCGTTGTGCACGTCGAGGCGGTCGCGGTAGGCGGGGTCGCCGCGGTACGCCTGGATGGTGCCGCCAAGGATCGCGCGCACTCGATCGCTCGTACTCATGTCGGTTGACCAGCTTAAAGCGTGTGACTGGGAGGTAGCGGACGGGTTATGTGGGGACGGCGTCCTGTCGCGTCGAGAGGTTGACCGCGTGCTCGGTGACCTGCCGCAGGATGTTGAGTCGACGCTCCAGTTCCCGCACGCGCGTGTCCCGCTCGTCGATCTCGATCTTCGCCGCGGCCAGCGACGCCTGCAATGACTCGTTCAGTGAGCGGGTGGTCTGGTTGGCGATGTCGCGGTAATGGTCGCGGAGCTGGCGCTGAATGCCCTTGAGCCGGTCCCGGGATTCCTTGCTGACCACGAACGACACGTCGTCGACGAAGCGACGCATGTTGGTCTTGGCCTCGTTGCGCACCCGGAGCATGCGGTTCTCCATGTCCTCCTTGTATGCCTTGCGGCCCAGCACCAGGCCTGCGCCCAACGACAGTGGGTTGAACATGCCGAGCCCGGCGAACGAGGTGAGCATGCCGAACATCAGCACGCCGCCGTAGGAGCCGCGCATGCCGGTCACGACCTTGTGACCCTTGCCGATCGGCTTGGCCTCCAGCCGTCCCAGCGACTTCATCTCGCCGAACCCGGCGCCCATGTCGCGCGCGTTGATCTGCGGCATGTCGACGGCGTCGAGGCCTGCCTCCATGAACGTGCGGGCCACCTCCTGCGCCAATGCCTCGGCGCGTTGATAGGCCCACACGAAGTTGTCGCCGACGGCGGTCGCGACGGCGTTCTCCAACTCCGCGCCGATCTCGGCCCAGTGGTGTGTCGGGTCGCAGCCGTCGATCGTCTTCTCGGTGTGCTGGGTGATCGCCCGGAACCGGGCGCGCAGGTCGTGGTCGACGTCGGCCGTGAGGTCGGTGATGCCGTCGTTGAGCACCTGCTGCCAGAGGGCGGTGTGCTGCAGCGCTTCCTGCGCTTCCTGCTTTCTCCGCTCGAGGTCGGCGGTGAGCGCGTCGCGGGCACCGGGGTCGTTGATGGCCGACAGCTCCGACTCCACGGTCAGCGTGAGATGCTCGGCGGCAGAACGGACTTCGGCGAGCACCTCGTCGCGGACCCGGTCGTTCTCGCGGCTGAGCACCTTCTCACTGAGGAATTTGACGATCGCCGGGAAGTTCGACTCCTCGTTGAGTTCCTTGTCGTTGAGCGAAATGGCATGGCTGCGAAGCACGGACGAGACCGGGGTGACGGGCACGTCCACCCCGGCGCGTTGCAGGTGCGCGACGTTGGCGGCGACGATCTCGCGCCAATGTGGGTAGAGGTCGATCTTGGTGGCGAGAATCATTGCTAGCGGGCAGATTTCGACGGCCTGCCGGATGAACGTCATTTCGGGCTCGGTGAACTCCTGGCTGGTGTCGCTGATCATCAGCACCGCGTCGGCGTCGGGCAGCAGGCCAAGGGTGGCCGATAGGTGCGGTTGGCCGTGGCCGCCGACGCCTGGGGTGTCGACGAAGGCCAGTCCGTTCTTCAGCAGCGGGCTGGGGGCGGTGACCTCGACGCGCAGCACCTCGCGGCCGCCGGCCTGGGGCGCGCGACGCAGGTCGTTGCGGACGTCGGCGACGGGAATCTCGACGACGTCGGGTTCCTCACCATCACCGCGGGCGACGATCAGGCGGGCCGACGCCTGCTCGCCGTAGGACACCACGGTGGCCAACGTGGTGGTCTCGTCGTCGCCGACGCGGGCGACGGGGACGTTGAGCAGTGAGTTGAGCAGGTGGCTCTTGCCCTGCTTGAGCTGGCCGGCGATGACCACGCGGATCTGCGGGTCACTGATGCGTTCCTTGGCTCGCGCCAGTCGCGCCACCAGGTCCCCGCGCTCGTAGTCCCCGGCGATCTTGGTGCTGTGGTCGATCAGTTCGACGATGACCTTGACCGGTCTGGCCTTGCCGGGGTCGTTCGGTTGCGTGGCTTGGGTCATGGGGTGGTCCTCTTAGCCTTCGAAGTCAGCCAACGGTAGGCGCGCGAACTGGCGGGGACCACCCCGGTGAGAGAGGGTCCCCGCCAGTCGCGCGGTCGAAGGATCAGAACGCGTCGAGGTCGGTCGTGTTGTGCGACGCCAGGTCGGTGTCGTTGTGCGACGCGATGTCGGTCGAGTTGCCGGAGGCCACGTTGCTGGTGAAGCTGTGGTCGTCCTCCACCGACGTGTGCACCGAGTTGTCCTGCTCGAACGAGTTGTCCTGCTGCACCGAGGTGACGGTGTGTGAGGACGAGTCGATCGAGGAGCTGTTGCCGCTGCCCAGGTCGTGACCGGCCGTCGTCTGATCGCCGCCGACGATGGTCGTGTCGGTGTTGGAGTGGTTGCCCTGGTCGTTGACGATGATCGAGCCACCGGCGCCGCCGCCACCCGCGTTGGCCTCGTTGCCGCCGTTGCCGATGCCGATCAGGCTGCCGCCGCCGCTGGAGCCCGCGCTGCCGCCGTGGCCACCGGACATGTCGTTGTCCTTGATGACGGTGCCCTGGTTGCCGTCGATGACGTCGCCGCCTGCGTGCTGCGAATCGTCACGGACCTCGGTGTCGTTGCCCTCGCCGATGATGATCGGCGAATGGCTGCCGCCGTCGATGATGCCGGTGTTCGCGCTGTTGCCGTCGCCGACCACGTTGCCGTTGCCGTTGACGCTGGTGGTGTCGATGTCGTCCGCCTCGCCGGTGTTGACGACGCCGCCGTTGGTGGCGGAGTTGCTGGTCTTGTCGCCGAAGGTGATGTCGCCGAAGCCCAGGTTGAAGGCGCCGTTCTGGGCGTTGGCCCCGGCAGCCTGATCGGGGCTCATGAGGTCGTTGTTGCTGGCGATGGGCGTGTTGTTGTGGCTGGCGAAGTCGGTCTGCGGTGCGAACGCGGTCTGCGGGGAGAACGCCGTGGGGATGCTGTGGTAGTTCGCGACCGCGGTCTGCAGGCCGTGGACCGGGTCACCACCGCCGAGCAGGACGCCTGCCGGCGCCGCGGAGGCCGCCACGGCCTGCAACTGCGCGGCGCTGACGTTCTGCAGGCCGACCGACCGCAGCGCGCCGTCGGGGTCCTGGACGAAGTCCGCGGCGACTGAGGGGCTGCGGAACAGGTCGAGGATGAAGTCGAGGAGGTTCGTCATTGAAGTGCCTTTCGGTTGTGGGTGTTCCCGGTGCGTGGATGTTGTGTCTGGCTGTCGTCGCCGGTCTGTCGGCGATCTGGTGACTACGTTATGGACCCGTCGGGAACCCGGAAACGGGGCGCCCACCCCTTGCTGGCGGGGGCCGTTGCGGGGTGCATCGGGGGTCACCGTTAGGGGATTAGGGGGCAGTGGGGGATCGCTTCGGGGTGGGGCGGTTGACCTGCGTCGATGACTCCCAACGAAAAAGGACAGCGCGGCCAG